>NZ_JBSWCE010000034.1:0-84878 GCF_056780015.1 Micromonospora sp. R311 | reverse complement strand
GGGATCACTCGGAGGTGGCCGCGGCGGGCGGTGTGGGGGGCGGTGGGGAGGTCGTGGTCGTCCTCAGGCGGGCGGGGGGTGGGGCGGGCGGCCTCGCGGACCGCCTCGGCCAGCGCGACCAGGTCGTCGGTGGTGGGCGGCGGGGGCTCGAACTCGCCCTCGTGCCGGACCACGTCCCAGCCCCGCGGCGCGGTCAGGCTGCGGGCGTGCGGCTCACAGAGGTCGTACGTGTGCGGCTCGGCGAAAGCCGCCAGCGGGCCCACCACGGCGGTCGACTCGTTGTAGACATAGGTCAATGTGGCGACCGCTTGCCGGGGGCAGCCGTTACGGGAGCAGCGCCGTGGTGACCTCACGGCGGCAGGGTATCTCCATTACCGGCTCCGGCGCACCGCTTCGCGTTGCGACACGCCCGTCATGGTGATCACAATTCGCCCGGCGTGACCGCGCCGCGCCACGGTGGCGGCACTGCCGCAGGCCAGGCCGGCCCGGGGGCTACCCTGTGCCTCATGACGAGCCCGGAACACCGCCGCCCCGGCGCCGGCCGGCGCGCCCACCGTGACCGGCACGGGCGCGGGCTGCGCGGACGGCTGGTGCCGGCGACCGTGCCGCTGGCCCGGACCAAGGCGGAGGTCTTCGACGACCTGGTCCTGGACACCGTCGAGACGCTGGAGCGCCGGTTCGCCAAGGAGCTGGCCGGGGTCGAGTTCGCGGTGGAGGACGTCCCGCCGGAGCTGAACGTCTACGACTCCGACGTGCTGGAGGACGGCGAGGTGCCGCTCGCCCGGCTGCTGCCCGGCCGTCCCGGCCGCCAGGAGGTGCCGCCCCGGATCGTGCTCTACCGCCGCCCCCTGGAGTTCCGCGCGATGGACCGCGAGGACCTCGCCGACCTGGTGCATGACGTGATCATCGAGCAGGTGGCGAACCTGCTCGGGGTCGACCCCGACGAACTGGCCTGACCGTCGCCCGCCCGGGGCCAGCCCCGGCGTCGGACGCGACCGGGCCACCCGCCCGTGGACCTGACGTGCCCGAGCCGGGCGGCCCCCACCGCCCCGGCCCGGCACCGCTCACGCGGCCCGCCGCTTGAGCTTGCGCCGCTCCCGCTCGGAGAGCCCACCCCAGATCCCGAACCGCTCGTCGTGGCCGAGAGCGTATTCGAGGCATTCCGTCTTGACCTCGCAACGCGAGCAGATCCGCTTCGCTTCGCGGGTCGAGCCGCCCTTCTCGGGAAAGAACGCCTCCGGATCGGTCTGCGAGCACAGCGCCCGCTCCTGCCACTCCGGCGCGTTTCCGAGCAGGTCGGCCACCTCAAGCTGGCCGTCCATCTGATGCCTCCTTGTCGCGCACCGGCGTCATCGCCGCTGCAACCCCCCACGCGAAAGGCGTGCGTGTCCGTCCGGTCCCCATTTGTTGCGTTCCGTGCGAACAACCCCATTCAAATTACACGCGTGTAATGCGTGCGCCGTCAAGCCAAACTTGATAATGGAGTCGCCCTCCCGACACGCATCCGGACGGTCACCGCGACCACCCGGCCTCGCAACCTGCCCTATCGATTCAGACCCCGGCCGAGTAACGCCCTCTCCGGCGAGTTGCCCGAGTTTTCTCCCGTGGCGTTTCCGCGCCGGGCCGGCCAGGCGCACCGACGGAGACTCCCGGGAGACCACCCATCAAGATGGTGATCTTGATGGGCCTCAGGTTAACGCGACTTCGCCCGGACCGCCCGTCGAGCCGGAAACGCCGACCGCGCCCCGTCCACATTGTGGACGGGGCGCGGTGGCCGGCGGGGCGGCCCGGGTCATCCGCTACCCGGCGGGACCCTGGTCGGCCAGACGAACTCGGCGACCGAGCCGCCGCTGACGGTGACCGCCCCGGCGGGCGTCCGGTCGTCCCACCAGACGGTATAGAGACCCGCCGGCAGGTCCGGGTAGACAGCACTGTGGAACGTCCCGTCGCGCACCCGCCGCTCCCGCACCGCCGAGTGGGTCCGCGGGGCGTCGGCCCGACTGATCTCGATCTCCCGGCCGTGCAGGTCGCGTCCGGTGTAGATGATCAGGGCTCCGGTGTCGCCACCCAGGTTCAGGACGACGCTGCCGGTCTCCGACCCCCCGTACGCGTGCCCGTCCATCCGCTCCCCCGTCACTTCGCCGCCGGCGGGTTGTTGAACCCGTCGTACGGCGTGCCCAGGTAGGGGAAGTTCGGCAGGAAGCCGGCGGTCGCGTCGGCCGCGCTCAACCCCGGGGTGACCGCGGCCGCCGCGGCGTCCGGCCGGAACGCCCGGTCGACCAGCGGCACGGTCAGTCCGGCGATGGCCCGCAGCGCGATGGTGACCACGTCGTCGAGGGGTCGGCGGCCGTTCGGGAAGCCGGCCAGGTCGCCGCCGAGCACGCCGAAGCGGTCCGGCTGGCGGCTGGGCGGGATCGCCGTGTTCAGCCGCAGCATGTCGGCCTGGATGTCGCCGGTGGCGTTGGTGAACCCGTCGATCAGCCCCGCCGGCACGCCGGTGAGCAGGATCGCCACCAGGTCGGCCCGGGCCTTCTTCGACTTGTTCAGCCGGTCCAGGTTGGGGAAGACGTCCGGGTAGAGCGCCGGCAGCAACGCGGCCAGTTCCGGCTGCTCGACGAAGCGGGCGAAGCGCTTGTCCTCCGACGGCGGCAGCGAGTTCCACAGGTCCTTCTTGGACATCGGCACGATGACCTCGTTGAACAACGGATTGCCCAGCCGGGACACCTGGGCGAACGGCCCGGCCGCCACGTCCCGGCCCGGGTCGCTGCCGATCACCCGCACCTGCCGCCGGGCGGCCGAGGTCCAGACGCCGACCACCGACGCCTGGTCGGCCACCCCGTAGCGGTCGGCGCGGCGGCGCACCTTGCTCAACGGCACCTGCATCGCGATGCTGTGCACGTTCATCCGGTCGGTCGCGTTGACCGGCTCACCCTCGGCCCGGAAGACCTTCTTGCCGGCCACGTGCAGCTGCTGGAACGGCCGCAGCGTACCGAGGTCGAAGACCGCGCCCAGGTCGACGAAGAAGCCGTCCGCCCGCTGCCCGGCGAAGACCCGCTCACCGGTGGAGAGGCTGTAGGTGGCCTGCCGGACCAGCTCGGCGTAGTTCGGCGTGGACAGCGGCCCCACGTTGCACGGCGGGCAGGGCAGCTTGTGCGCCAGCCGCTGCTGCCGGCCGTCGGCGATCCGGGTCAGGCTGTAGAACTGCCGCCGGTTCCAGTTCTCGCTGTCCAACGAGTCGATCGGGCCGGTGTTGTAAAGAAAGCTGTTCGGATTGGTGATCTCGGTGGTGAATTCGAATCGGTAGACGACGTCGGCGCGGCAGTCACCGTCGTTGTCGATATTGATGTCGTACTGCACGTCGTCGCCGAACTCGAAGAAGTTCGGCCCGCCGGACGGCAACTGCAACGGCACGTAGTTGGCGATCAGCGTCACCGTGTCGGGCCGGTCGGGGCTGACGAAGGCGTACAGGTCGGACGAGTCGGCGACCGGATCCTTGGCGATCTCCGGTGCCTCGCGGTGGGAAGACATGACGGACCAACCTCACTGGGCGGGGAAAGGATGAGGGGCCGGCCAGGCGCCGGGAGCCCACGCCGGGCCGGCGGATCAGGGACGCCCCCGAGCGGCGACCGCGGGTGGGCGGTTCGACCGGTGGTCGGGCGACGGCGGCGTGGTCAGCCCCGGCCGGCGGCGCGCCGCAGCCGGTCCGCCAGGCCGCGGTCGCGGACCTCGATCCGGGAGGTGCCGACGAAGACGTCCAGCCTCCCGGAGGCGGCGTCGCGCAGGTGCACGACGATCGGGTCGTCGGCGCCGGCCCGCGCGTCGCGGGCGTTCTGCGCGGCCGACAGGCCCGGCACGGTGAGGGCGGCCGCGCCGAGCGTGGCGCTGGCCGCCGCGGTCAACGTCTGCCGGCGGGTCAGTCGCGGCCAGGGCCGCTTCCGCTGATCACTGGTCATGGGCAACCTTTCCGGCTGCGGCGCTGGGCGCGCCCGGGGTGGCGGACCAGGGGCGGGCGCCACCTCACGGAACGGGCGCCGCCGGCCCCTGCGGGGGTGCCGGCGGCGGTCCTCGCCGCGACCGCCGCCGGCATCCAGTGGTACGGCCGGCGGCGGGGAAAGGTTCGACGCTACGGGCGCGGGTGACCGTACGCGGTGGTGCGCTTGCGGGCCGGCCGGCCGGCCTTCGCCGCGATGGCCCGCAACTGCTCCTCCGTGCGGGCCGACCCGTTGGCGGAGCCGGCCATCCGGGAGATGGTCTCCTCCATCAGGGTGCCGCCGAGGTCGTTGCAGCCGCCCTGGAGCATGGCCACCGTGCCGTCGTCGCCGAGCTTCACCCAGGAGCACTGGATGTTGTCGATCCGGCCGTGCAGCAGCAGCCGGGCCATCGCGTGCACCACCCGGTTCTCCCGCCAGGTCGGCCCGGGTCGGGCGATGCCGGCCAGGTAGATCGGGGCGTTGGTGTGCACGAACGGCAGCGCGACGAACTCGGTGAACCCGCCGGTGCGGTCCTGCACGCCGGCCAGCACCCGGAAGTGCGCGAGCCACTGGCCGGGGTGGTCGACATGGCCGTACATCATCGTGGAGCTGGACCGGATGCCCAGCTCGTGGGCCGTGCTGACCACCTCGACCCAGGCGGCGGCCGGCAGCTTGCCCTTGGTCAGCACCCAGCGCACCTCGTCGTCGAGGATCTCCGCGGCGGTGCCCGGGATGGTGTCCAGGCCGGCGTCGCGGAGCAGGCCGAGCCACTCCTTCACCGGCACGCCGGCTTTCGCGGCGGCGGTCACGATCTCCATCGGCGAGAACGCGTGCACGTGCATCCCGGGTACCCGCGCCTTGATCGCCCGGACCAGGTCGGCGTAGCCGGTCACCGGGAGCTTCGGGTCGATCCCGCCCTGCAGGCAGACCTCGGTGGCGCCGGCCACCCACGCCTCCTCCGCTCGGTCGGCGACCTGGTCCACCGAGAGCCGGTACGCGTCCGCGTCCCGCTCCCGCTGCGCGAAGGCGCAGAACCGGCACCCGACATAGCAGACGTTGCTGAAGTTGATGTTGCGGTTCACCACGTAGGTGACGTCGTCACCCACGGTGTCCCGGCGGAGGTCGTCGGCCAGCCGGCAGAGCTCGTCCAGCGCCGGGCCGTCGGCGGCGAAGAGCGCCAGCGCGGCGTCGGTGTGCCGCGGATCGAGCAGCGCGGCCGGGTCGTCCGCCGCCAGCCGCAGCCCGGCCCGCAGGTCGGCGTCGCCGGCACCGGCGCCGGCCGGCGCGGCGCTGACCTTCGTGGCCACCTCGGCCCAGTCGCCGTAGACGCTGTCGAAGTCGCCCCGCCGGTCGTCGGTACGCCCGGTGGTGTCGATGGTGGCGTGCAGGTCGGTCCGCCCGCCGAACACCTCCTCCGGCTCCTGCCACGGGCGGCCCACCGGCCGGGCCTCCTCGACGGCGAGCCCGGTGGCCGGGTCGGCCAACGCGGTCACGTGCGGCAGCAGCCGCGGATCCAGCCACGGGTCGCCGGCGCGGACGTACTCGGGGTAGACGGTCAACCGCTCGCGCAGGGTGAACCCGGCCTGCGCGGTGTGCCGGGCCAGCTCGTCGAGCTGCGGCCAGGGGCGCTCCGGGTTGACGTGGTCCGGGGTCAGCGGCGACACCCCGCCCCAGTCGTCGATGCCGGCCCGCAGCAGCAGGTCGTACTCGCCCTCGATGAGGTTGGGCGGGGCCTGGATCCGGGCCCGCGGGCCGAGCAGCACCCGGGCCACCGCCACCGTGGCGGCGAGATCGTGCAGCTCCGCGTCGGGCATGCCGCGCATCGCGGTGTCCGGCTTGGCGCGGAAGTTCTGCACGATCACCTCCTGGAGGTGGCCGTACTCGCGCTGCGCCCGGCGGATCGCGAAGATCGCGTCGACCCGTTCGGCGGGGGTCTCCCCGATGCCGATCAGGATGCCGGTGGTGAACGGCACGCCCACCCGGCCGGCGTCGTCGAGCACCCGCAGCCGGACCGCCGGCTCCTTGTCCGGCGAGCCGTAGTGCGGGCCGCCCGGCTCCGACCAGAGCCGGGTCGCCGTGGTCTCCAGCATCATCCCCATGCTCGGCGCGACCGGCTTGAGCCGCTGCAACTCCGACCAGGAGAGCACGCCGGGGTTCAGGTGCGGCAGCAGGCCGGTCTCCTCCAGCACCGCCACCGCGCACGCCCGCAGGTAGTCCAGGGTGGAGTCGTAACCGCGCTCGTCCAGCCAACGGCGGGCGGCCGGCCAGCGCTCCTCCGGCCGGTCGCCCAGGGTGAACAGGGCCTCCTTGCAGCCCTGCGCCGCACCCGCCCGGGCGATCGCCAGCACCTCGTCCCGATCCAGGAAGGCCGCCGGCAACCGGTGCGGCACGGTGGCGAAGGTGCAGTAGTGGCAGCGGTCCCGGCAGAGCCGGGTGAGCGGGATGAACACCTTCTTGGAGAAGGTGACCACGCCGGGCCGCCCGGCCTCGCGCAGGCCCGCGTCGCGTACCGCGCCGGCGATGCGGAGCAGGTCGTCCAGCGCGCCGCCCCGGGCGCTCAGCAGCGCGGTCGCCTCGTCAACGTCCAACGCCCGCCCGGTCTCGGCCCGGCGCAACGCCCGGCGCACGCTCGCGTCGCTCGGGCCCGGGTCGGTGCGATCAACCATCCGTTCAGCCTATGCGGTGACCCGCCCCGCCCCGCCCGCCCCGGCCGCGGCGTGGAAAACCACACGCCTCCCGGACGCCGGACAGCCCGCCGCGCCCTGCACCCGGGCGGCAGGTGGCCAACATCGGAAACCGGGCGTGGCGCGCGGCTTGGCCGGCGTGCGGCGTGCGGCGAGGCCACAACTTCCCGGAAGTAGGGGCCTCGCCACCACGCGAGGCCACAACATCCCCGAAGCAGGGGTCTCCCCGTCCCCGCGAGGCCACCACTTCCGGGGAGTAACGCGCCGCTCCCCACGCGCCGAGCCCTCCGCGCCGGCAGCGCCGTCCCGGGTTCCACGCTCCGCGCACCGCAGCGCCGTCCCGCGTTCTCGCACGCCGCGCCCCGCGCGCCGAGCACTGCCGCCCCGCCTTCCCGCGCCGGGGCCACGCGCCGCGCCCCACGCCGAATGCCACCCTCCACACCGTCGCGGCGTTTCGGTGCCGGAAAGCGGCGCGCCCCGCGCCGCGGGTGCGGGCGGGGCGCGGGGCGCGGTGGGTCAGCGGGGCTGCTCGGGGTTGTCGCCCGGGTTGATCCGCTGGGTGCGGTCGCTGTCGCCGTCGCGCGGGATCGCCTGGGTCGGTTCGGCGGACTGGCGCGGGATGGCCTGCGTCGGGTCGGCCGAGGGCGGCTGGCCGAACGGCGGCGCGGGCTGCGGCTGCCCGAACCCGGGGACCCGGTTCTCCGGCTGCCCGAATCCCGGGACCGGGTTGGCCGGCGGCGCGGACTGCGGGGCCGGCGGGGCCGACTGCGGGGCGTACGGCCCGGCGGGCTGGCCACCGTACTGGCCGGGGGCGGGCCAGCCGGCCGGCTGGCCGGGGGCCGGGTAGGCGCCGGGCTGGCCCGGGACCGGGTAGCCGCCGGGCTGGCCGGGCGCCGGGTAGCCGCCCTGCTGCGGCCAACCGGGCTGGGGCTGGCCGCACACGCCGGGCTGCGGCTTGGGCTTCGGCACGTAGTAGAGCTTGCGCCAGACGGTGTAGACGACGTACGCGGCGACCGCGAAGACGGCCAGCCAGGCCACCCGGGCGAGCAGGCCGAGCAGGGCGTCCAGCACCTCGCCCTCGGCCAGCCGGCCGACCGTCCAGATCAGGAAGGTCAGCGCGCCGAACGCGCCGCTGACCGCGTACTCGACGAGCGCCACCTGGGTGATCAGTTTCGCCTTGGGCACCGCCGGCTGCACGTGCGTGGCCAGCAGCACGGCCAGCACGGGCAGCACCACCGCCTCCCAACCGGCGAACGCGTAGAAGGCGCTCCCGGCCCGGCCGGTGAAGGTGCCGTACTCGGTCGGGGTCAGCAGCCGGATCAGCCCGACGAACAACAGCACGGCGTTCGCGCCGAGCAGCACGAGGGCGGCGGGTTCGCGGAACGGCTTGGTCAGCTGGCTGGCCCGCGTCGGGTCGGTGGACGCGGGCTCGACGGGGCTGGTCACGAAGATCCCCCTGAGGGCGAAAGCGGACAGTTGCCGACGTGAGCCTAGTCTCCCCGGCCTCCGGCGGACCGACGGCGTCACGTGCGCGAGGATGGTCGGCATGCGCATCGTGGTTCTGACGGGCGGCATCGGCGGCGCCCGGTTCCTGCTCGGCGTCCGGGCGTACGCCCGCGAGGTCGGCGCCGAGGTGACCGCCGTGGTCAACGTCGGCGACGATCTGCTGCTGCACGGGCTGAAGGTCTGCCCGGACCTGGACAGCGTCATGTACACCCTGGGCGGCGGGGCCGACCCGGAGCGGGGCTGGGGACGGGTCGGGGAAAGCTGGACGGTCAAGGAGGAGCTGGCCGCGTACGGCGCCGAGCCGGCCTGGTTCGGCCTCGGCGACAAGGACGTCGCCACCCACCTGGTGCGCACCACCATGCTCAACGCCGGCTACCCGCTGCACGCGGTGACCGAGGCGCTGGCCACCCGCTGGCAGCCCGGCGTACGCCTGCTGCCGGCGACCGACGACCGGCTGGAGACGCACGTGGTGGTCGACCTCGACGGCGGCCAGCGGGCGATCCACTTCCAGGAGTGGTGGGTACGCCACCGGGCGCAGCTGCCCACCCACCGGTTCGTCTTCGTCGGCGCCGAGACGGCCAGACCGGCGCCCGGCGTGGCGGAGGCGGTCGCCGGGGCGGACGTGGTGCTGATCGCGCCGAGCAACCCGGTGGTGAGCGTCGCGCCGATCCTGGCGGTGCCCGGGTTGCGCGAGGCGGTGGCCGACGGGCCGGCCCCGGTGGTCGGGGTGTCGCCGATCATCGGCGGCGCGCCGGTGCGCGGGATGGCCGACCGCTGCCTGGACGTGCTCGGCGTCGAGTGCAGCGCGGCCGGCGTCGGGCGGCTCTACGGCGGCCGGGGGGCGGGCGGCCTGCTCGACGGCTGGCTGGTCGCCGAGGAGGACGAGGGCACCGTGGTGCCGGAGGTGACGGTCCGCGCGGTGCCGCTGCGGATGACCGACGAGGCGGCGACGGCGGCCATGGTCCGCGCCGCGCTGGAGTTGACGTGAGGCTGGAGATCCTGCCGGTGCTGGGCATCGGCGACGTGACCGAGGGCGACGACCTGGCGGCGCTGATCGCCACCGCGGCGCCCTGGCTGCGCGACGGCGACGTGCTGGTGGTGACCAGCAAGATCGTCTCCAAGGCGGAGGGGCGGCTGGTCGACGTCCCGGCGGACGGGCCGGACCGGCTCGCCGCGCGGGACGAGGTGCTGGCCGCGGAGACCGCGCGGGTGGTGGCGACCCGGGGCGCGACCCGCATCGTGCAGACCCACCACGGCTTCGTGATGGCCTCGGCCGGGATCGACGCGTCCAACGTCGACAAGACCCGGCTGGTGCTGCTGCCCAAGGATCCGGACGCCTCCGCCCGGGCGCTGCGGGCCGCGCTGCGCGACCGCTACCACGTCGACGTCGCGGTGATCATCAGCGACACGATGGGGCGGCCCTGGCGCAACGGCCTCACCGACGTGGCGCTGGGCGTGGCCGGGATGGCCGCGGTCCGCGACCACCGGGGCGAGGTCGACCCGTACGGCAACGAGCTCCAGCTGACCCAGATGGCGGTGGTCGACGAGCTGGCCGGCGCCGGCGAGCTGGTCAAGGGCAAGTGCGACCAGGTGCCGGTCGCGGTGGTGCGCGGCTACCCGGGCGCGGTCGCGCCGGACGACGGCGCGGGCGCGGCCGCGCTGGTCCGGGACGCCACGATGGACCTCTTCTCGCTCGGCACCGCCGAGGCGCGGGCGGCCGGGCTGGCCGCCGCCGCCACCCTGCCGGACGGCCCCGGCCCGACCCCACCCGACCCGGACGCGGTGCGCCGGGCCATCGCCGCGGTCGCCGACGTGGTCGCGCCCGGCACGACCTTCACCCTGGTCACCGACGAGGAGGTACGCGCCGGACTGGTCGCCGCGGTGCCCGGCTGGCCGGCCGAGGCCGGCACCCTGGTGCTCGGCTCGCCGGCCACCCCGGTCGCCCCGGCCGACCTGGTCCGCTTCGGCGCCGACCTGCAGCGTCTGCGCACCGCGCTGGCGGCCGAGGGCATCGGCTCCACCCTCCTGCCCCCGCCCGCCCACACCACCGCCACCGCCGCCCTGGCCCTCTGACAGGCCCCTCGCATTGTTGGTCATGAAGCTGTCGTCCGACACGCCGAGGCGGCGGGCAACACCTTCATGATCGACGGGGTGGACCTCCGGGGGTCAGGCGTCGAGCATGGCCCGGCCGAGGGGGGTGAGGGTGTGCAGGACGGTGTTGCGGTCGCGCTGGCTGACCAGCAGCCCGGCGTTGCGCAGCACGGTGGCGTGCTGGCTCGCCGCCGCCGGTGAGATCTGCAGCCGGCGGGCCATCTCGCCGGTGGTGCAGCCGTCGTCGCTGGCCTCCAGCACCGCGGCCCGGGTCCGGCCGAGCAGGGCGGCCAGCGCCTCCCGGCCGGCTGCCGACCCGGCCGCGCCGGGCACCAGGCCACCCAGCCGGTCCACCGGATAGACCAGCACCGGCGGCAGCGCCGGGTCGAGCAGCGCGACCGGGGTACGCGCGCAGAAGAACGACGGGACCAGCAGCAGGCCCCGCCCGTCCAGGTGCAGCTCCCGGCTGTCCGGGTAGTCGAGCACCTCGAGCACGCCGGACTCCCAGCGCATCGCCGGACGCAGGCTGGCCAGCAGCCCCTCCACCCCGCCGTCGAGCAGCGCCCGGGCCCGGCGCGACCGGTCCGCCTCCACGGCCGCCTGGATCCGCGCCCAGTACGGGCTGATGGCCAGCGACCGGTACTGCTCCATCGCGCCGGTGAGCTGGCGCAGCGCCTCCGGCTCGCCACGGGCCAGCGCCGACGCCGTGCCGGGCAGGTTGTTGCCGCCGGCCAGCAGGGCGAGGTCGCGCTCCAGCAGCGGGACCGGGGTGCTGCGGACCGCGTCCAGGCCGGCCTCGAAGCCGGCGACACTCTGGTAGGGGGTCAGGAAGTCGGGGAAGTAGCCGCGCGGCGGGTTCAGCGCGAAGAGCAGGCGGAGTTGTTCGGAGACGCTGTCCTGGCGCAGCCCCCGGGCCACCGAGCGCCGCCAGTTCGCCATCAACGGGTCACGACTGCGCCCCTGCAACAGGTGCAGGCTGAGGACCAACTCCCAGACCGGGTCCGCGCCCGGGGCGACCCGGGTCCGGAGGATGTCCTCCCCGGAAAAGTAGATCTTCAGCATGGTGCGCTCCCGCGCCGCCGGGTCAGGGGGATGGCGGGCGACCCTTCGCACTGTACCTGGCCGGCACTTATCTCCACTTTTAAGCGTGGGCTGAAAAACCTCGACGCCCCCCGGGACCGTTAGGCATGCTTCCAACTGCCCGATGAGGCCGGCGCGTCGACGACGCGCCCCGTGCCCGGGTGCCGGGACCGGGGAGGACCGGTGACCGGGCGGCACCACGAGGGTCTGCGGCCCATGCTCCGCAGAGGTGCCGTCCGGTCGTCCCGAGGCTCAACCGACCCAGAGCGCGACCCGATGGTCCTCGTCGGTGACATAGAAGCACCGCCCGTCCAGCTCGGCCAACCCCTCCACGTGGTGGAACGGCGCCAGGTCGGCCACCGGTTCGCCGGGGATCAGCTGCCCCTGCCCGGGCAACCGGAACCGGACGTGCCGCGAGGTGACGTCCCCACCGGCCGGGTGGTCGTCGAGCAGCACCGACCCCTTGCCGAGCGCGTCGATCGAGCCGATCACCGCCGCGTACCCGCCGTCGGCGGTGGGGGCGACGGCCCGGAAGCCGGTGAGCGCGCCGCGCGGCGTCACCCCGGTCAGGGCGTACGCGGCCACCGCGGTCGGCCAGCCCGGCGTGGCGGCGAACATCTCCGGCACACCGGCCACCTCCACCAGGATCGGCTCGCCGTCGACGGTCACCGGGAACCGCAGCCCGAGCAGCACCGTGCCGGCCGGGGTGAACGCGGCCGCCTCGACGTTCAGCGGCAGGTCGTCCGGGTTCAGCCGGCTCACCCAGCCCTTGGCCCGGGCGGTGCCGCGGACCAGGGTCGCCTCGACGAACCGGGCGCGGACCCGCTGGCCGGGCGGCAGCGGCGTGAACGCCGCCTTGGTGAGCGCGTCGTTGACCGCCCGGTGCAGCCGGAACCGGTTGCGCACCACCTGCACCGGCAGCGTCCCGGTCGCCGCGTCGTCCTCCCGGAACCGGGCCACGAAGGCGCGCCGGGGTCGCAGCGGCCCGCCCTTGGAGCCGAAGTGCGAGCCGAAGACGTACACCCAGCCGTCGTGGTGGGCGAGCGCCTCGCCGTCCTCCGTCCGGCCGTTCTCCGCACCCGCGTCGGCGCCGACGTGGTGCGCCGTCCACCGGCCGTCGTCGAGCTCCAGCAGCAGGGCCAGGCAGTGCTCCACCGGCCCCTCGTCGAGCACCGTCCAGAATCCACGCCGGGCCCGGTGGGCGCGCAGCAGCGCCGCGGAGCGGACCGGCAGCAGGTCGCTGGCCTCGTTGCCGCCGACCACGAACTCGAGCAGTCGCAGGGTCACCGGGCCAGGGTACGAAGCGGCGGCTCGTACAGTGTCGGGATGCCGGACGCACCGATCGCCACCCGTACCACCGACCCGGCCGGGCACCCGGCGCTGCACGCCGACGCGGTCGCGGTGCTCGGCCGCTGGGCGCCGACCAGCCCGGCCGCCGCCACGGCCCGGGACCGCACCCTCGACCTGCTGGCCGCCGGACCGGTGGCGATGCGCCGGGAGCACCGCGCCGGGCACGTCACCGCGAGCGCCCTGGTGCTGGACGGCACCGGCGAGCGGGTGCTGCTCTGCCTGCACGGGAAGTTCCGGCGGTGGGTGCAGCTCGGCGGGCACTGCGAGCCGGGCGACCGGACGCTGGCCGGCGCCGCGCTGCGCGAGGCGACCGAGGAGTCCGGGATCGCCGGCCTGCGGGTCGACCCGGTGCCGATCGACGTGGACATCCACCCGGTCGCCTGCCAGGGCGGCTCGCTGCACTACGACGTCCGGTTCGCCGTCCTCGCCCCGCCCGGCGCGGTGGAACGGCTCAGCGACGAGTCGGAGGCGCTGGGCTGGTTCCCGCCGGACCGGCTGCCGGAGCCGCTGGCCGGCGGGACCGCACAGCTCGTCGCACCGGCCCTGGCCGCCCTCAGACGAGCCCCTCTTCGCCCCGCTCCTTGAGCTCGTCGACGATCTTCTTGACGTCCTGCGCCCGGTCCCGCGGGCAGACCAGCACCGCGTCCGGGGTGTCGACCACGATCAGGTCGTGCACCCCGACGGTGGCCACCAGCCGGCCGGAGTGCGGCACCACCACCAGGTTGCTGCTGTCCCGCAGCAGCACGCCGGGCTTCGCCGCGCCCAGCACCACGTTGCCGTCGGCGTCGGCCGGCAGCACGTCGCCGAGGGTGTGGAAGTCACCCACGTCGTTCCAGCCGAACTCACCGGGCACCGTGGCCACCCGGCCGGCGGCCGCCGCGCCCTCCATCACCGCGTAGTCGACGGAGATCTTCGGCAGCGTCGGCCAGACCGTGCCGAGCACGTCGTCCTGCTCCGCGGTGCCCCAGGCCGCCGCGATCGCGGTGACCCCGGCGTGCAGCGCCGGCTGCTGCCGGGCCAGCTCGGCGAGGAACACGTCCACCCGCCAGACGAACATGCTCGCGTTCCAGAGGTGGTGCCCGGAGCGCAGGTACGCCTCGGCGACCTCGGCCTGCGGCTTCTCCTTGAACTCGGTGACCGGGCGCATCGGGCCGTCGCCGAGCGGATCGCCGGTCTGCAGGTAGCCGTAGCCGGTCTCCGGGCGGGTCGGGGTGATGCCGACCGTCATCAGCCGCCCCTGCTCGGCGCCGCGCACCGCCTCCCGGACCGTCGCCACCCAGCGTTCCGGGTCGGCGATCAGGTGGTCGGCGGCGAACGAGCCCATCACGGCCTCCGGGTCGCGCAGCGCGATCACCGCCGCGGCCAGCGCGATCGCCGCGCACGAGTCGCGGGGCGACGGCTCGACCAGGATGTTCTCCTCCGGCACACCGGCCAGCTGGCGGGCCACCGCGGCCACGTGCGCGGCCCCGGTGACCACCAGAGTGCGCTCGGGGGTGGCCAGTGGCGCCAGCCGCTCCACCGTGGCCTGGAGCAGCGAGGCGGTGGTGCCGGTCAGCGGGTGGAGGAACTTGGGGTGGCCGGCGCGGGACAGCGGCCACAACCTCGTGCCGCTGCCGCCCGCCGGGATGACGGCGTAAATCACCCGCACATCATGCCCGATTCGCCCGGCCAGGCACGTCGCGGTCGCCGCCCGGGCACCGCGGTCAGGCCCGGGCCCGGGACCAGGCCGCGATGTGCACCTCCGCGCTCGACTCCCAGGTGAACTCCTTGGCCCGGTCGAAGCCGGCCTTGGCCAGCGTCAGCCGGCGCTGCTCGTCGTCGAGCAGGGCCGCCAGGTCGGTGGCGATCTGCTCGGCGTCCTCGCTGGTGTAGGCGACGGCGTCGCCGCCGACCTCGGGCAGCGAGAGCCGGGGGGTGGTGAGCACCGGGGCGGCGCACGCCATGGCCTCCAGGATCGGCAGGCCGAAGCCCTCACCGTAGGAGGGGTAGGCGGCGACCAGCGCCCCGCCGAGGAAGCCGGGCAGGTCGGCGTAGCGCAGGTAGCCCGGGCGCAGCAGGCGCAGATGCGAGGGAACCTCGGCCACCGCGCGGTCGATGTCGTCGTCGTGCCCCTGCCCGCCGGCGATCACCAGGGCCGGCGGGTCGACCCGGTCGGCCACCGCCCGGGCCCAGCCCCGGATCAGGTTGGGGACGTTCTTGCGCGGCTCCTTGGCGCCGAGGAACGCGACGTAGCTGCTGCTGCCCAGCCCCAGCCGGGCCCGGACCCGGGCCTTCTCCTCCTCGCTGGGGGCGTGGAAGGCGGCGTGGTCGACCCCGTGGTAGGCCACGTCGATCCGGGTCGGGTCGGCGTCGAGCAGCCGGATCAGCTCGTCCCGGGTGGCCTTGCTCGGCACGATCACCCGGTCGGCGCGGCGCAGCGAGGTCTTGATCGCGCTGCGGAAGAACGTGCGGCGGGACTTGTCGTAGTGCTCCGGCTCGGTGAAGAAGGTGGCGTCGTGCACGGTCACCGTCACCGGGCAGCCGGCCCGCAGCGGGCAGGTGTAGAACGGCGAGTGCAGCACCTGGGCCCCCACCTGCTGGGCGAGCAGCGGCAGGCCGGTCTGCTCCCAGGCCAGCCGGGCGGGGCGGTGCGCGACGGCGGCCGGGGCGGGGATGATCTCCGCGCCGGGCAGCATCCGGGTGTAGCGCTCCAGGTCGGTGCGGAGGCTGACCACCGCCAGCTCCACCCCCGACCCGCACACCTTGCCGAGCGCGCCGAGCAGGCCGTCGACGTATCTACCGACGCCGCCGCGGTCGGCGGGGACACTCGTGGCGTCGATGAGCACGCGGGGCGGGCGACCGGCGGTCACGGGGCGACTCCTTGAACTGGCGGGTCTGTGGGGAACAACACTCCGGGCAAGCCTACGCCGGAGCCCGGGGCGGACGCTGACTGCGACCCGACGGTACGCCGACTTGACGTTGTCATCGAGTACGGCCCGCGGAGGCGTATCGTTCGCGTCGATGGCCGACAACATTGCCCGGGTGTTCGCCGGCGCGATCGCGCCCGACCCCACCCGACCGCTGCTCACCTGGTACGACGACGCCACCGGCGAGCGGACCGAGCTGTCCGGCGCGACGCTGGCGAACTGGGTGGCCAAGACGGCCAACCTGCTCGTCGACGGCGCCGCCCTCGGCCCCGGGGACACCGCCGGGGTGCTGCTCCCGCCGCACTGGCAGACCGCCGCGGTGCTGCTCGGCTGCTGGTCGGCCGGGCTGGCGGTGGCCGGGGAACCGGGGCCGGTCGGGGCCCTCTTCGCCACCGCCGACCGGGCCGCCGAGGCGGACGACTGGCCGGCCGACGAGCGGTACGCGCTCGCCCTGCACCCGTTCGCCCTGCCGCTGCGCCAGGTGCCGCCCGGCTTCGCCGACTACGTGCTGGAGGTGCGCGCGCACGGCGACCAGTTCACCCCGTACGCCCCGGCCGGGCCGGCCGAGACGGAGCTGATCGCCCGCGCGGTCGCCCGGGCGGCGGAGCTGGGCGTCGCTCCCGGCGACCGGGTCCTGATCGACACGGCCGCGCACCCCGACCCGCTCGACTGGCTGCTGGCGCCGCTCACCGCCATGGCCAGCACGGTCCTCTGCGCCAACCTCGACCCGGCCACCCTGCCCGCCCGCACCGAGACGGAGAAGACCACCCGCACCCTCGCCTGAGCCGCCGGCGGTCAGGCCGGCGTGGGGTGGCCGTCGGTCGAGCGGCGCTGGGCGAAGGCGGCGAACGCCGACAGGGACTCCGGGTTGGCCAGGGCGCCCTTGGCGGCGGCGGACTCCACCGGGGTACCGGTGAGGATCTTCTTGACCGGCACCTCGAGCTTCTTCGCCGACAGCGTGCGCGGCACCGCGCGGACCTGGTGGATCTCGTCCGGGACGTGCCGGGGCGACAGCGCGGTCCGCAGCTCGCGGCAGATCCGGGTGCGCAGCGCGTCGTCGAGTTCCAGGCCCTCCGCGAGCACCACGAAGAGCAGCAGCTCACCGGCGCCGCCCTCGTCGTCCTCCAGGTGCACCACCACCGAGTCGACGACCTCGTCCAGCCCCTCGACGACGGAGTAGAACTCCGCCGTGCCGAGCCGGACGCCGCCCCGGTTGAGGGTGGCGTCGGAGCGCCCGGTGATCACGCAGCCGCCCCGCTCGTCGATGGTGATCCAGTCGCCGTGCCGCCACACCCCCGGGTAGAGGTCGAAGTACGCCTCCCGGTAGCGGCTGCCGTCCGGGTCGTTCCAGAACCCGACCGGCATGCTCGGCATCGGCTCGGTGATCACCAGTTCGCCCAGCTCGCCGATGACCGGGGTGCCGTCGCCGGAGCGGGCCTCCACCTTCGCGCCGAGCGCCCGGCAGGTGATCCGTCCGGCGTGCACCGGCAGCAGCGGCACGCCGCCGACGAAGCCGGTGCAGACGTCGGTGCCGCCGGAGAGCGACTGGAGCTGGAGGGTGTCGCCGACGGCGTCGTACACCCAGGTGAAGCCCTCGGCGGGCAGCGGCGCGCCGGTGGAGCCGACGCCGCGCAGCGCGGAGAGGTCGGCGATCTCCCGCGGCCGCAACCCGGCCTTGCGGCAGGCCAGCAGGAACGGCGCCGAGGTGCCGAAGTAGGTGGTGCCGGTCTCCTCGGCCAGCCGCCAGAGCGCGCCCAGGTCGGGGTGGCCCGGGTTGCCGTCGAAGAGCACGATCGCCGCGCCCACCGCCGGCCCGGAGACCAGGAAGTTCCACATCATCCAGCCGGTGGTGGTGAACCAGAAGAACCGGTCGGCCGGGCCGAGGTCGTGGTGCAGGGCGAGCATCTTCAGGTGCTCCAGCAGGATCCCGCCGTGGCCGTGCACGATCGGCTTGGGCAGCCCGGTGGTGCCCGAGGAGTAGAGCACGTACAGCGGGTGGTCGAAGGCGACCGGGGTGAAGGTGAGCGGCTCGTCGGTGGGGGCGGCGAGGTCGGACCAGGCCAGCGCGCCCTCGGGCGCGGCCGTCATCCGGTCCGCAGCGCCGCCCGGCGACGCGGAGGCCGAATCAGGGCCGGCCGGGTCGAGGTAGGCGATGCTCACGGTGTGCGCCAGCGACGGCAGGGCCGCCCGGATCGCGGCCACCTCGCCCCGGCGGTCCACCGGCTTGTCGCCGTAGCGGTAGCCGTCGACCGCGACCAGCACCTTCGGCTCGATCTGCTGCCAGCGGTCGGTGACGCTGCGGGTGCCGAACTCGGGCGCGCAGGAGGAGAAGATCGCCCCCAGGCTGCTGGTGGCGAGCAGCAGCACGTACGTCTCCGGGATGTTCGGCGCGTACGCCGCCACCCGGTCGCCGGCGGTGACGCCGAGCCGGCGCAGCCCGGCGGCCACCCGGCGGACCTGCTCGCGCAGTTCGGCGGCGGTGAGGGTGACCGGCGCCCGGGTCTGGCCGTACGCGATGACCACCGGGTCGTCGTCGGCAAGACCGGGCATCCGCAGCACGTTCTCGGCGTAGTTGAGCGTGGCGCCGGGGAACCAGCGCGCGCCGGGCATCCGCCGGTCGGCCAGCGTCGCGGTCGGCGGGGTGTGCGCGACCACCCCGAAGTGGTCCCAGATCGACCGCCAGAACCCGTCCAGGTCGGTGACCGACCACCGCCACAGCTCGTCGTAGTCGGCGAAGTCCAGCCCCCGGTGCTCGCGCAGCCAGCTCAGGTAGGTCCCGATCCGGGACCGCTCGCGTACGTCCGCCGGCGGCGTCCACAGCACGTCACTCACTGCTCCACCCTCCCCTGGCCCCGCACGACGCTGTGAAATGGGCCGTGGCGCCATCTTGCCCTACCTCAGATCGCCATTCTGCGCACCGGGTGCCGCCGAGGGCGCGTGGCCGGGCCACATGCCGGGCGGGGCGGGTGTGTGGATCGACCGCCGGGCGGCGGGCGGCGCGCCGTCCGGCGGCGGCCCGGTCCGCTCAGCCGGCCCGGTGGGCCTGGATGGCGCGGCGGCGGGCCAGCCGGTGGGCGCGGCGGATCTCCGCCTCCCGGAACCGGCGCTCGTCCTCCGTGGTCTCCGGCAGCACCGGACGTACCGGACGCGGCGCCCCGCCCACGTCCACGCCGACGAAGACCAGGTAGGCGGTGGCCACCCGGACCGGCTCGTCCTCGGCCGAGTCCCAGCGCTCGGCCACCACCCGGACGCCCACCTCCATCGAGGTCTGCCCGGTCCAGTTGACCTGGGCGTGGGCGTGCACCAGGTCACCCACCCGGACCGCCTCGGAGAAGACGATCTCGTCGATCGCCGCGGTGACGGCCGTGCCGCCGCTGTGCCGGGCGGCCGCCGCGCCGGCGACGTCGTCGACGAACTTCATCAGCACGCCGCCGTGCACGGTGCCGTAGAGGTTGACGTCCACGGCGGTCATGATCCGGCTCAGCGTGACGCGGGAGTACGACGTCGGCTTGCCCGACGGTACGGCGGAGGGGTGCTCGGTCATGTCGAAAACGGTACGGTGCGCGGATGCGACATCTCTGGAGCTTCCTCGCCGGGTTGGTGGTGGCGCCCGTCACCTGGGTGCTGGTCACCCTCGGGCAGGACGGGTCGGGCCGCACCGTCGACCGTTGGGTGGAGATCGGCACCTTCAACACGGCCAACCTGATCGAGCCGGCCGTCTACCTCGCGGTCGGCGGCGTCGTGCTGGGCCTGCTCGGCACGCTGCGCATCTCACCGCTCGGCCCGCTGGTGGCCGGGCTGCTGCTGGCCATCCCGTACGTGGGGCTGTTCGTCGCACCGTTCCAGGTGCGCAATCGCATCCCGGACGACTGGAAGGTCCTCGGTGACCCGCTGCCGCTGCAACTGCCGGTGGAGAACGGCACGCTGTTCCTGATCGGGCTGCTGCTGATGGTGGCGGCGTTCAGCGGGCAGCGGTGGCGGCAGTGGCCGCGACCGGCGACCGAGCCGGCGCCGGCCGAGGGGCCGGCCACGCAGGACTTCACGCTGACCGACTGGCCGCCGTCCGGGTCGACGGAGCGCGACACCGCCCCGCTGACCCTGGGCTACCCCGACCCCACGCCGACCGAGCCGCTGCCCCGCCGGACCGCCGGCGAGTCGCCGTGGTCGGCGCCGCCCCGCTCGACCGGCCGCCCGGAGGACACCACCACCGAGATCAAGTGACGGACGGGCGGGCCGGGTGACCGGCCCGCCCCGGATCCGCCGCCGCGGCCCGGGTCGGTGCCCGCCGGCCGCGGCGGCCGTCGGTCAGGCCAGGCCCTTGAGCAGCTGGCGGGCCATCACGATGCGCTGCACCTGGTTGGTGCCCTCGTAGATCTGGGTGATCTTGGCGTCCCGCATCATCCGCTCCACCGGGTAGTCGCGGGTGTAGCCGTAGCCGCCGAGCAGCTGGACCGCGTCCGTGGTGATCTCCATGGCCGCGTCGGAGGCGAAGCACTTGGCCGCCGCGCCGAAGTAGGTCAGGTCGGCGTCGCCGCGCTCGGACCGGCCGGCCGCGGCGTACGTCAGCTGCCGCGCCGCCTCCAGCTTCATCCCCATGTCGGCGAGCATGAACTGGATGCCCTGGAAGTCGGCGACCGGCTTGCCGAACTGCCTGCGCTCCTGCACGTACCCCTTGGCGTAGTCGAGCGCGCCCTGCGCGATGCCGACCGCCTGGGCGGCGATGGTGACCCGGGTGTGGTCCAGGGTCTGCATGGCGGTGGCGAAGCCGGTGCCCTCCGCGCCGATCATCCGGTCCGCCGGGATCCGCACGTTGTCCAGGTAGACCTCGCGGGTCGGCGAGCCCTTGATGCCGAGCTTCTTCTCCGGCGCGCCGAAGCTGACGCCGGAGTCGGACTTCTCGACCACGAAGGCGGAGATGCCCCGGGAGCGGGCAGTGGGATCGGTCACGGCGAAGACGGTGTAGAACTCGGACACCCCGGCGTTGGTGATCCAGCGCTTCACGCCGTTGAGCACCCAGTGGTCGCCGTCCCGGACCGCGCGGGTGGTCATCGAGGCCGCGTCGCTGCCCGCCTCCGGCTCGGAGAGGCAGTACGAGAACATCGCGTCACCGGAGGCGACCGGGGTGAGGTAGCGGCGCTTCAGCTCCGCGGAGCCGGCCAGCAGCAGCGGCATGGTGCCGAGCTTGTTCACCGCGGGGATCAGCGAGGAGGAGGCGCAGGCGCGGGCCACCTCCTCGATCACGATCGCGGTGGCCAGGGCGTCCGCGCCGGCGCCGCCGTACTCGACGGGGATGTGCGGGGCGTGGAAGTCGGCCGCGCGCAGCGCGTCGTAGGACGCCTTCGGAAACTCGCCGGTCTCGTCCGCCTCGGCGGCGTGCGGCGCCACCTTGGCCGCACAGACCTCACGGACCGCCTCCCGGATCGCCTCGTGCTCCTCGGGCAACCGGTAGACGTCGAACGACTGCTCTGCGGCCATGTCGGCCCCTCCCCTTCACCGCTATCATGCGCAGTCTGTAGCGTCTCCTGACCCCCGACGGCGCAGACTGAAGGATAGCGACCGGTTCAGGCGAGGTTACCGCCGCGTAGGCTTGGGCTTGAGGGAGCGTCCACGCCACCCGGCGATGATGGAAGAGACAGGCATAGAGTCCCCCTCGGTGCCCGGCCAGGCGCCGCAGCAGCAGAATGCGACGCGACGAAGCGCCGCCAGTGCGAGCGGAGAAGACAGGCGTGACGATCCCGTACCCGAACATCCAGCCGGTACCCGCCATCGCCGCGGTGACGCCCCCCTCGGGCGCGCCCCGGCCGCGGGTGACCTTCCTGGGCACCGGCTACCTCGGCGCGACGTACGCCATCTGCTACGCCGAACTCGGCTACGACGTGCTCGGCTACGACGTCGACGCGGACAAGATCGCCAAGCTGAACGCCGGCGAGGTGCCGATCCACGAGCCCGGCCTCGACGAGTTGCTCCGGCGCAACCTGGCCGCCGGCCGGCTGCGGTTCAGCACCGACATCGCCGAGACGGCCGACTTCGGTGACGTGCACTTCATCTGCGTCGGCACGCCGCAGCGCGCCGACGGCATGGGCGCCGACCTGTCGTACGTCGAGGCGTCGGTGACCAGCCTGGCCCAGCACCTGACCCGCAAGGCGCTGATCGTCGGCAAGTCCACCGTCCCGGTCGGCACCGCCGAGTGGGTCGAGCAGCTGGTCGGCAAGCACACCCCGGCCGACCTCGGCGTCGAGGTGGCGTGGAGCCCGGAGTTCCTCCAGGAGGGCTTCGCCGTCGACGACGTGTTGCGCCCCAACCGGATCGTGGTCGGCGTCAAGAGCGAGTGGGCCAACGGCATGCTCTACGCCGCCCACAAGGGAGTCTTCGACCTGGCCGCCACCGAGGACCGCGAGGTGCCCCTGGTGGTCACCGACTTCGCCACCGCCGAACTGGTCAAGGTCGCCGCGAACGCCTTCCTGGCCACCAAGATCTCGTTCATCAACGCGATGGCCGAGGTCTGCGAGGCGTCCGGCGGCGACGTGACCCAGCTCGCCCGGGCCATCGGCTACGACCCCCGGATCGGCAACCGCTTCCTCCAGGCCGGCCTCGGCTTCGGCGGCGCCTGCCTGCCCAAGGACATCCGGGCCTTCCAGGCCCGGGCACAGGAGCTGGGCGCCGGGGAGGCGCTGCGCTTCCTGCACGAGGTCGACCTGATCAACCTGCGCCGCCGCACCCGCGTCCTCCAGCTCGCCGCGGAGCTGCTCGGCCGCCGCTCCGGGCCGGCCGGGCCGGACCTGTCCGGCACCCGGATCGCGGTGCTGGGCGCGACGTTCAAGCCCAACACCGACGACGTACGCGACGCGCCCGCGCTCGCCGTCGCCGCGCTGCTCCAGAAGGCCGGCGCCGACGTCCACGTCTACGACCCGCAGGGCACCGAGAACGCCCGCCGGGTGGCTCCCGAGCTGACCTACGAGACCAGCATGAACGACGCGGTCACCGGGGCCGACCTGGTCTGCGTGCTCACCGAGTGGGCCGACTTCCGCAACGCCGACCCGGTCGCCCTCGGCGAGCTGGTCGCCGGCCGCAAGGTGGTCGACGGCCGCAACTGCCTCGACTCCACACTGTGGACGCAGGCCGGCTGGGAGTACCGCGGCATGGGCCGCCCCTGACGGTTCCCCCATCCTGACACCGGCGGCCGGCCGCGGAGCGTGCTCCGCGGCCGGCCGCGTCACTGGTTTGCCCCGGACCCGCCGACAACGGTCGAATTCTGCGCCGGCTTTGGGCATGCTGCGACAGTGGGAGTCCACAGTGCGGGTGGAGGGGTGTCGTGGCGACGTTTCAGTGCTCCTCGTGCGGCCGGGAGATCAAGCCGGCCGTCCGCTGCCCGCACTGCGGGGCGGAGCAGCCACAGTGGGTCGAGCACCTGGCCGAGATCGAGCGCTCCATCGCGGAGATGAAGGCCCGCGAGGCCGCCATCGCCAGCGAGCAGCGGCAGATCGCCGCCAAGATGCAGGCCGCCCTCTTCCAGCGGGACATCCTCGCGCACGCCGGTGAGGAACGGCTCAAGCAGGCCACCCGACCCCGCCGGGTGCTGCGCCGCCGGCCCGGCCGCCGGCCGCCGACCGCCGCCACCGGCGCCCCGCCCCGGGTGCCCCGGCAGGGCACCCCGCCGCCCGGCCCGGACGACCCGACGCCGCCCCCGTCGACCGCCACCTGGCTGGACGCCGACGACCCGGAGCACCCGCCGGAGGCGTCCTCCCGGGAGGTGCAGAACATCCCGCTCGGCCTGGGCGCGCTGCTGCTCGGGGTGGCCGCGGTGGTCTTCGCCGCGGTGGCGACCAGTTCGATGGACGCGCTGGCCCGGCTGGGCATCCTGCTGCTCGCCACGGTGCTGATGCTGCTCGCCCCGCCCGCGCTGGCCCGGCGGGGGCTCACCTCCACCGCGGAGACGATCGCCGCGGTCGGGCTGCTGCTGGTGCCGCTGGCCGGGTATGCGCTCTGGGCGGTCGACCGGATCGGCGGCGGCGGCGCCTCGGGCGCCGTCTTCGCCGGGCTGGTCTTCGCGGTCACCGCCGCCGTCTCCTTCGGGTACGCCAACTGGACCGGCCTGCGTGCCCCGCGGTTCGCCACCGTGCTCGCCGCCCAGCCGGTGGTGCCGCTGTTCGCGTACGACCGGATCACCGGCCCGGCCGGCTGGGCGCTGGCCCTGACCGCGGTGGCCGTCCTCGACCTCTGGCTGGCCCGCACACCGGTCACCGTGGAGCGTCCGGTGCGCCGGGACCTCCCACCGCCTGCCCCGGCCGAGCCGGCCGCCGCGCCGGCCGCGCCCCGGCAGCGGCAGCCCGAGGGCCGGCCGGAGGGCGCGCCGGAGGAGGCCGGCGAGGTGCTCGCCGGCACCACCCCGGCCGGCCCGGGCACCGCCCCGGCCGACGGGGCTCCGACCCGCCCGGTGCCGTGGTTGCCGGAGCTGACCTGGTTGCTGCACGGCGTCGCGGTCGCGGTCGCCCTCGCGTACGCGGTCAGCGCGCTGCTACGCGCGCAGACCGTGCCCGCCGCGACCGGCGCGGGCACGGTGCTGCTGCTGGCCGCCGCGGTCGCGCTGGCCGGGACGATCGCGCTGCGCCGGCCGCCGCTGCCGGACGTCGGCGCCGGCATCCTCACCCTCGCCGTCATCGGGGCGCTGGGGCGGATCGCCTCGGTGGCGTTGCCCGGCCGGTCGCTGCTGCTCATCGCGGCGGTGATCACGGTGACCGGGCTGGCCGTCCGCGCGGTGCCGGAGGCGGCCCGGCGCGGTCCGCAGTTCGCCTCCGCGGTCGCGCTCACGGTCAGCGGGGTGGTGGTGGCCGGCGGCGCCCTGCGGGCCGGCGTCGCCCCGGTCCGCGCCGCGCTGCCGGCCTGGGCCGCCGACCTGGACCGGTACCCGGCCGAGCTGGCCGCCGCGGTCGGCCCGGCCGCGTGGCAGCTCGCCGCGAGCGCCTTCCTGCTGACCGTCGCCGCCGTGCTGGCCCTGCCGCCGGAGATCCGCCGGGAGTTCGCGGTGGTCGGCGCGGCGCTGACCGCGCTCGCCGTCCCGGCGTCCTTCGGGCTCGGTTGGGCGGCGGCGCCCTGGCCGATGGTGCTGGCCGCGGTCGGCATCGGCGTGGCCGGGCTCTCCGCCCGCACGGAACGGGCCGCCCTGGCCCACGCGATCACCGCCGGTGGGGTGGGCCTGTTCGGCGCGGGCGCCGCGCTGACCCGGCCGGCGCTGACCGCCGCCGTGCTGCTCACCCTCTTCACGACGGGCGCCCTGGTCGCGGTGGCGCCCCGGGTTCGGCTCGCCCCGGCGGCGACCGACACCCTCTCCGCCTGGGCCGCCGGCGGCGCCGCGTTCGCGCTGCCCGGCGCGGTGGCCGCCTTCGTCGCCGCGACCGCGCCCACCGACCCGACGCCCACCCCGGCCAGCCTGCGCGAGGTGACCGTCCCGGTGCTCGCGGCCAGCTTCCTCGCGGTCTGCGTAACCCTCGGGTACGCCGCGATCGTGCAGGTCTCGCAGCGGCAGATCCCGGCCCCGCTGGCGGTGGGCACCGGCCTCGGGGCGCTGGTGGTCACCGCGGCCGCGTTCGGGGCGCCCGGCGCGACCGTCGCCGACGCCTGGGTCGGCGCGCTGCTGCTGGTCGCCGCGGTGCTGCTCTTCCTGGCCCCGTCGATCGACGCGGGCCGGCGGTCCGACCTCACCCTGGACGGGTCCGACCTCGCGGCGGCCGCGGTGACCGCCGCCCTGATCGCCACCCTGGTCCGGATCGCCGCCGTGCTCGCCCCGGGCGGGCAGCTCGCGGTGGCCGCCGCGCTGGTGCTGCTGGTCGCGGTCGCCGCCCGGGCGATGCCGGCGGAGTGGCGGCGCGGGCCGGTGCTCGGCATCACCATCGGCGGCTTGCTGATCGGGGTGCTGGCCGGTTGGACGGCGCTGCGCGGCGGGGTCGGCGTGCTCGCCACCCCCGGGCCGATCTGGGCCGGTGACCTCAGCGGCTGGCCGGCCGCGCCGACCGGCGGCGCGACCTGGCAGGCTCCGGTCGCGCTGGCGCTGCTCGCGGTCGCCGCCGGGATCCTCCTGCCGCCGCCCTGGCGGTACGACGTGTCCGGCGCGGCCGCCGTGCTCGCCACCATCGGCGCGCCGGCTGCCTTCGACCTGCCCTGGTGGTCACCGGTGCTGGTCGGGGGCATGGTCGCCACCGTCTTCGGGATGGCCGCGGTCGCCTCGGTAGACCCGCGGGCCGGGCTGTCCCGGGCCACCGTGGCCGGGGTGGTGGCCCTGCACGCGGCCGGCGCCGGGCTGGTCCGGCCGTGGACCACCGCGCTGGCGCTGGGCAGCATCGCGCTGATCGGCATGGTGGTGGCGACGCTGGCCCGGTCGCTCGCCGAGCCGCTGGTGGAGGACATCCACGCCGACGGGATGCCGTCGTACCTGGCGCAGATCGGGGGTGCCGCGGCCGGCGCGGCGGTGCTCGCGCTGCCCGGCGCGGTCGCCGCGCTGGCGGCCGAGTTCGCGCGTCCGCCGCAGGTGGTGCTGACCGCCGCGCTGGCCGCGTCCAGCCTCGGCCTCGCCGCGGTGGCCGCGGTACGCCGACAGGTGCCGCAGTACCTGCCCTGGACCAGCGCGGCGGTGGTCGGCGGCGCCACCATCAGCGCCCTGGCCGCCGTCCCCAGCGGCCTGCCCGTGGGCGTCTACGCCGCCGCCGCGGCCCTGCTCGGGGTGCTCGCCGAACTGGCCCGGGGCGCCACCGAGCCACCGGTCGGCTCCGCCCAGCCGGTACGGCGCTGGTCGGTCCTGCTCGACGGCGCGCTGCGGCGGCTGCCGGACGACGGCACCCGGCGGCGCTGGCGGGTCAGCCCGGCGGCCGGCGCCCTCGCCGCGGCCGCCCTGCCGACCGCGATCGCGCTGGTGTCAATCGCGCCGGCGCTCGTCGTCGCGCTGGTCGAGCCGCACGCCACGCTCACCCGGGTGTGGCAGGGGCCTCCGCCCGGGCTGCTCAGCCCACCGCCCGACGCGGTCGACCCGGCGCACGTGCTGACCGCGCTGCTGCTGACCGCGACCGCGGCGCTGGCGGCCACCGGTTTCAGTGGTGGACGCCGGTCCCGGGCGGTGCCGGTGGTGCTGCCCGGCGCGGCGGTGACCCTGCTGATCACCCCGACCGCGCTCGGCACCGGCTGGCCGACGAGCACCCTGGCCGCGCTCTCCGTCTTCACCATCTCGATGCTCGGCCTGGCGCTGACCCCGCCCCCGCCGCTGGTCGAGCCGGCCCGCTCGCTGCGGCTGGCGCGGGTGCTGGTCTTCGCCATCGGGCTGGCGGCCGGCGGCGCCGGGCTGGCCGGCAGCCTGGCCACCCGGGAGCTGACCCTGTTCACGCTGGGCGGCGCGGTCGGCGTCGGTACGGTCGCCGCGCTCTTCGGCACCACCCAGCGGGCCCGCATCCTCGGCTGGCTGTTCGCCTCGCTGATGGCCCAGCTCTTCGTGCTCACCGCCGGCCTGGTCGCCGGGCTGGCGGCGGTCTGGTCCGCGTTCGGCGTGCTGGCGGTCGGCGCGGCGTTGCAGGTGTTCGCGGCCACGCTGCCCCGACTGCGCCGTCCGGAGGCGCAGCGCGAGGCGGCCACCGTGGAGTGGAGCGGACACGCCGCCGCGCTGATCGCCCTGGCGTTGGCCTTCGACTCGCCGCGGCACATCGCCGCTCTGCTCGCGGCCTGGGGCGCGGTCCTCGGGGTGGCCGCGACCCGGCCCGGCCGTCGCCCGGTGGAGCGGCGGATCCTGTTCTGGGCGGTGGTGGTCTGCGAGATCAGCGCCTGGTGGACCCTGATGCGGGTCGCCGACGTGGCGCTGCCCGAGGCGTACACGCTGCCGTTCGCGGCGCTGGCCCTGCTGGTCGGCGTGCTGGAGCTGCGGCACCGCCCCGACCTGGGCAGCTGGGTGGCGTACGGGCCGGCGCTGGTCGCCGCCTTCCTGCCGACCCTGGCGATCGTGCTCGCCACCGACTCCAGCACGCTACGGCAGGTGTTGCTGCTGCTCGGCGCGGTGGCGGTGCTGATCTTCGGCTCGATGAGCCAGCAACAGGCCCCGGTGATCGTCGGCGCGACGGTCACCGCGATCACCGCGATCCACGCGCTGTTCGCCTTCGGCCCGTGGCTCGCCCTGATCCCGGTCGGCATCCTGCTGCTGGTGCTCGGCGCGAGCAACGAGCGGCGCCGCCGCGCGCAGGAGCGGTTGCAGACCGCCCTGCGCGGCATGCGCTGAAAGTGGAGGGGCCCTGCGGCCGTCGAGCCCGGCGGCCAGAGCGCGCCGGCTCCGGACGGGTTCCACCGGCGCACCGGCTCCGGACGGGTTCCACCCGCCCGCCGGCTCCGCAGCCGGGGCCCGGAGCACCGGGCGCGGCGGTCAGCGCCGCGTGTCGGCCGGCCTGGACGGTGTTGCCGGCGAGCCTGATGCCTGTGAGTCATCAATGTGACTCAGAGGTATCGCGTCGAAGTGGGAACCCGCCCGTCGCCCGGCCGCGTCCCCCAGAGGTGACGGACGCCGGGCACGGCTCGGGCACGGCGTGAGGGCCGGGCAGGGCGCGCACCCAGCCTGAGGGCCGGGCACGGCGCGCACCACAGCCCGAGGGCCGGGCGCGGACGCGTGCCCCGCCGGCCGGGTCCGGGTTGGCTAGGCTCCGGCCGTGCGGATCATCGAAGGTGCCGGGGTGTGGACGCCGCCCGCCGGGGCGGCCAACGACTGCGACCGGCGCCGCTCCAGGCGGCGACCGACCCGCCGGCGGCCGGTCCCGGCCCGGCAGTGCCGCGGCGCTCCGGCGGGTCAGGCCAGGGAGGCCCGCAGGGCGGCGTCCTTCTCGGCCACCAACTGCTCCAGATCCGCCTGGTAGGCCGCCATCCGGTCGAGCAGGGTCCGGTCGGCGGCGCCGAGGATCCGCACGGCGAGCAGGCCGGCGTTGCGGGCGTTGCCGATCGATACCGTGGCGACCGGGATGCCGGCCGGCATCTGCACGATGGAGAGCAGTGAGTCCATCCCGTCCAGGTGCTTCAGCGGCACCGGGACGCCGATCACCGGCAGCGGCGTGACCGAGGCGACCATGCCGGGCAGCGCAGCCGCGCCACCGGCGCCCGCGATGATCACCTTGAGGCCGCGGTCAGCGGCGGCCCGGCCGTAGTCGATCATCTTCACCGGGGTGCGGTGCGCCGAGACCACCTCGACCTCGTAGGGCACCTCGAACTCGTCCAGCACCTCGGCGGCGGCCTTCATGGTGGGCCAGTCCGAGTCGCTGCCCATGATCAACCCGACGGTGGTCACTCGTGCCAGCCTTTCGTTCGCGGGGCCCGCCAGCTCACTCCTCGCGCTCACCGCGACCCTCCCGTAGCCAGCGGGCGGCCCGCGCGGCCCGCGTCCGTACCTCGTCCAGGTCGTCGCCGAGCAGCGTGACGTGCCCGATCTTGCGCCCGGGGCGCACCTGCTTGCCGTAGAGGTGCACCTTCGCTCCGGGCTCGGCGGCGAAGAGGTGGTGCAGCCGCTCGTCGATCGACATCCCGCCGGGCTCGCCGCCGAGCACGTTCGCCATCACCACCACCGGCGCGGTCAGCGCGGTGTCCCCCATCGGGTAGTCGAGGACCGCCCGCAGGTGCTGCTCGAACTGCGAGGTGCGGGCGCCCTCGATGGTCCAGTGCCCGGAGTTGTGCGGCCGCATCGCCAGCTCGTTCACCACGATCCGGCTGCCGCCCGGCCCGGCCGGGTCGGCGACCTCGAACAGCTCGACCGCGAGCAGGCCCACCACGCCGAGCGAGGTGGCCAGGTCGATGGCGAGCTGCTGGGCGGCGACCGCCAGCTCCTCCGGCAGGTCGGGCGCCGGGGCCAGCACCTCGACGCAGATCCCGTCCCGCTGCACCGTCTCGACCACCGGGTACGCGGCGACCTGCCCGAACGGCGAGCGGGCCACCTGCACGGCCAGCTCGCGGCGCAGCGGCACCCGCTCCTCGACGATCAGCCGGGTCCCGCCGGCCAGCAGGGTGCCCGCCAGCTCGCCGGCCTGCGCCGGGCCGTCCACCAGCCAGACGCCCCGGCCGTCGTACCCGCCGCTGGCCGCCTTGAGCACCACCGGCCAGCCGACCTCGTCGCCGAAGCCGACCAGGTGGGCGGGCTCGCCGACCGGCCGCCACGCGGGGTTGGGCGCGCCCAGCTCGGCCAGCCGTTCGCGCATCGCCCGCTTGTCCTGCGCGTAGCGCAGCGCGTCGGCGGGCGGGTAGAGCGTCACGCCCTCGGCGGCCAGCGTGCGGATGTGCTCGTTCGGCACGTGCTCGTGGTCGAAGGTGACCACGTCACAGCCCTTGGCGAAGGTACGCAGCGCGGCGAGGTCGGTGTGGTCGCCGTACTGGACGTCGGCGGCGACCAGCGCGGCACCGTCGTCGGGGGCCAGCGCCAGGACGCGCAGCGACTGGCCGAGGGCGATCGCGGACTGGTGGGTCATCCGGGCCAGCTGGCCACCACCCACCATGCCGACTACAGGCAGACCGGTACGGAAATCCATAGCGGCGCCAGCCTATCCGGCCGGCCCGCCGCCGCCCCTACCGGCCGGTGAGCTGCCCGATCAGGTCGTCCACGGCCGTGACCGGGCGCTCGCAGACGAAGCCCCGGCAGGCGTACGCGGTGGGCTGCCCGTCGAGCATCGGCCGGTCGGCGAGCAGCGGCACCCCCGGCTGGTCGGCCCGGCCCGCCACGATCACCGCCCCGGGTGGCGCGTGCCGGTGCGCCGCCGCGACCAGCGGATCGCCGGCCGGCTCCTCGGTGACCACGGCGATCTCGTACGGCCCGGAGAGCAGCGCCTCGCCGACGGTGGCCGCGTACCCGGTGAAGCGGGCGTGCCGGCCGACGATCGGCGCGACGGTGCCCAGTGCCGCCTCGGCCGCCTCCCGGTAGCGGGTCTCCCCGGTCAGCGCCGCGTACGCCACCAGCGCGGCGACGATCGCCGAGCGGCCCGAGGGAGTGGCGTTGTCGGTGGGGTCGGCCGGCCGGGTGACCAGCCGTTCGGCGTCATCGGCGGTGTCGTAGAAGCCGCCGCCGGGCGCGGCGAACCGCTCCAGCGCGACGTCCAGCAGCCGCCCGGCCAGTTCCAGCCAGCGCCCCTCGCCGGTGAGCTGGTGCACGGCGCAGAAGGCCTCGGCGACGCAGCCGTAGTCCTCCAGCACGCCGGCCGGCTCGCCGACCACCCCGCCCCGGGAGACCCGGCGCAGCCGGCCGGCCACCAGGTGCCGGTCGGCGAGCACCTCGGCGATCCGGGTCGCCGCGGCGGCGGTCACCGGGTCACCGGTGAGCGCGGTGTGCTCGACCAGCGCGGTGACCGCCAGCCCGTTCCAGGCGGCGACCACCTTGTCGTCGCGGGCCGGCTGGGGCCGGGTGTCGCGCACCTCGCGCAGCCGGGCCCGGACCCGCTCCCAGCGGCCGGCCACCGCCGGGTCCACGTCGTCCACGTCCCGGGCCAGCCGCAGCACGCTGGTGCCGTGCTCGAACGAACCCGACTCGGTGACCGCGAACAGGTCGGCGGCGAAGCGGCCGTCCTCCTCCCCCAGCGCCTCGACCAGTTGCGCCGGCGTCCAGGCGTAGGTGAGCCCCTCGACCCCCTCGGTGTCCGCGTCCAGCGCGGAGGCCAGCCCACCCTCGGGGGTGCCCAGGTCGTCGATCATGAAGGCGGCCGTCTCGGCGGCGACCCGGGCCGCGAGGGGGTCACCGGTGAGCCGCCAGAGCTGGGTGTACGCCCGCAGCAGCAGGGCGTTGTCGTAGAGCATCTTCTCGAAGTGCGGCACGGTCCAGTGCGCGTCCACCGAGTAGCGGGCGAAACCCCCGGCGAGCTGGTCGTAGATGCCGCCCCGGGCCATCGCCTCGCAGGTGTGCCGGACGATCTCCAGGCTGCGCGCCGAGCCGGTGCGCTGGTGGTGCCGGAGCAGGAAGAGCAGGTTCATGTGCGGCGGGAACTTCGGCGCCCCGCCGAAGCCGGCGTTCGTCTCGTCGTACTCCTGGCCGAGCTGCTCGGCCGCGGCGTCGAGCAGTCCGGCGTCCAGCGGCGCGGTGGGCCCGCCCACGGCCTGGGCGCCGCCGATCGCCTCGACCACCGCGGCGCCCTGCCGCACGACCGCCTCCCGCTGGTCCCGCCACGCGGTGGCGACCGACTGGAGCAGCCGGACGAAGTTGGCCCGCGGGTAGTAGGTGCCGCAGAAGAACGGGGTGCCGTCCGGGGTGGCGAAGACGGTCATCGGCCAGCCGCCCTGGCCGGTCATCGCCTGGGTGGCGGTCATGTAGACCGCGTCGACGTCCGGCCGCTCCTCCCGGTCCACCTTGACGCACACGAAGTCGTCGTTCATCAGGGCGCCGACCTGCTCGTTCTCGAACGACTCGTGGGCCATCACGTGGCACCAGTGGCAGGCGGCGTAGCCGACCGAGATGAGCACCGGGACGTCCCGCCGCTTCGCCTCGGCGAACGCCTCGTCGCACCACGGCCACCAGTCGACCGGGTTGTCGGCGTGCTGGAGCAGGTACGGGCTCGTGGCGTCGGCGAGTCGGTTCACCCGACGACCATAACCAGCCTCCGGCGGGACCGCCCGCCGGTCAGGAGGCGTCGTCGGCGCGGAGCGGGAAGACGTTCGGGCGGGCCTCGTCGAGGAGGGTGCCGAGAACGGCGCCGATCTTGTCAGCCGGCATCGGTTTGAAGAAGTGGTAGCCCTGGGCGGCGGTGCAGCCCAGCTCGGCCAGGGCGATCCGCTGCTCGGCGGTCTCCACCCCCTCGGCGACCACCCGCAGCCCCAGCTCGTGGGCGAGTCCGACGGTGGTCCGGACGATCGCCGCCGCCTCCGGCGATTCCACCATCCGGATCACGAAGGAACGGTCCACCTTCAACTCGTCCACCGCGATCCGGGTGAGGAAGGTGAGCGAGGAGAAGCCGGTGCCGAAGTCGTCCACCGCGAGCTGCACGCCCATCGACCGGAGGGTGGCGAGCACCTCGTCGATCACCTCGAGCTCGCTCATCACCACGGTCTCGGTGATCTCCAGGACCAGCCGCTGCGGCGGGACCTGGTGCCGGCGCAGCGCCTCGGCGATCTCGGTGGGCAGCCGCGGGTCGAGCAGGCTGCGCGCCGAGAGGTTCACCGAGATCGGCACGTCCAGCCCTTCGCGGGCCCACCCGGCGGCCACCGAGAGCGCCTTGTCCAGCACGTAGCGGGTGAAGGTGCCGAGCTGCTCGCTGTTCTCCACCGGGCGGATGAAGTCGACCGGACCGAGCCAGCCGCGGCGCGGGTGGCGCCAGCGGATCAACGCCTCCACCCCGGTCGGCGCGCCGGTGGTGAGGTCCACCGCCGGCTGCAACGCCAGCACCAACTGGTCGTCGGCGGCCAGCGCCTCGCGCAGCTCGGCCAGCAGGGCCAGCTGGTCGGTGCTGGCCGCGTCCCGGGCCGAGTCGTACGCGGCGACGCTGCCGCCGCCCTCCTTGGCCTGGTACATCGCGATGTCGGCCCGGCGCAGCAGCTCGGTCAGGTCGGCGGTGCCGGCGTCGGCGACCACCACGCCGACGGAGACCTCCACGGACATCCGCACCCCGGCAACCTCGGTCGGGGCGGCCAACCGCTCGGCGATCTCGCGGGCCTGGCGCAGCGCGTACGCCATCGGCGCGGTCCGGCCGCCGACCACCGGGACCGAGGTGAGCAGCAGCGCGAACTCGTCGCCGCCGAGCCGCCCGAGCAGGTCGCCGGAGCGGGCCAGGGTGCCCAGCCGGTTGGCGGTCAGCCGCAGCAGCTGGTCGCCGGCCGCGTGCCCGAGGGTGTCGTTGACCTCCTTGAACTGGTTGATGTCGAGCAGCAGCAGGGCCACCGGGTGGTCGTGCGCGAGCTGCCGCAGCGCCTGGTCGCCCTTGCTGAGCATGGCCGCCCGGTTGACCAGGCCGGTGAGCTGGTCGTGCACCGCCTCGTACGACGAGCGGGCGGTGACCAGCCGCAGCTCCCGGTGGGTCGCGGCGTCGTGCAGCGCGGCGGCCAGGGCATCGCCGAAGGCGGCCACCGCGTCGCGTTCCCGGACGCTCGGCGGCGCCGACCGGGGGAACCGGACCCGCAGTTCGCCGACCCGGGCGGTGCCCACGGTCAGGCTGCGGACCAGCTCGTGCTCGTCCGGTTCGGCACGGCCGGGCGGGCCGACCTCGCGGTCGACCACCTGACCGGCCGCGTCGCCCCGGTAGCGGCGCCACCGGCCGTCGCCCCGGGCCACGTCGACGTCGACCAGCTCGGCGTTGAACAGGGTCACCGCCCCGGTCACCGCCGCGGTGGCCACCCCCCGCTCGTCGAGCTGGTTCAGCGCGGCGGTGGCCTCGGCGAACGCCCGCCAGGCCCGCCGCTCCTGGTCGGCCCGGAGCCGGTGCCGGTAGGTCTGCTGGAGCAGCCAGAGCGGCGGCGGGAGCAACAGCAGCCAGCGCGCGTCGATTTCCAGCAGGGTCACCACGATCAGGCCGACGGCGACGTTGCCGACGAACATCAGCAGCTTGCCGCGGAGCGCGGCGAGCAGCGGCGGCCCGATCGGGACGCCGTGCCGCAGCGCCAGGGTCACCCCGCCCAGCCAGGCGGTGGCGAACAGGTAGGTGACCGAGCCGGCGACCACGGCGAGGGCCAGCGCCGGGGTCGGCGCGGTCAGCAGCGGCTGGCCGAGCGCGGTGGTGACCGACACCGCCAGCGCGGTGGCGGCGGTGAGCGACACCGCGATGCGCGCCACCTCCAGCGCGCCGCGGCGCTCGCCGAACAGCGAGATCGCCGACCAGGCCAGCCCCGCGCCGAGCAGGGTGGCGGCCGGAAGCCAGCCGGCCGGCACCAGGTAGAGGCAGATGATCAGCGCGGCCTCGCCCCAGGTGATGCTCACCATGCCGGCGCCGGTGCGGAACCGCAGCCGGGCCAGCTGGGCGAGGGCGAACACGGCGACCGCGACGCCGAACCGGGCCGGACCGCCGAGCGGATCGTCGGCCGGCAGCCGGGCCGGCAGGGTGAGCCCCACCGTGGCGGCGACCAGCGCGGTCAGCGCGACGGCGGCGGTGAGCAGGAGGACCCGCGGCGGCGTGCCGTGGATTCCGAGCCGGTCGAACTGCTCGCCGGCCCGGTCGGAGGTCACCGACCCCCTCCCGTCGACCGCCGGACGGTACGGCGGGCAGCCGCGACTGTGTCGGTCATCGGCGCCCCCTCCCGCGCACGGCTCGGGGACGCGTGGTCCCCCCGGCGGAAGGCTAAGCCAAACCCGGTGGTCGCAACAGGGGGCGACGACCCGGATCGGCGTGAATCATGCGGGGACTAGCCGTTGCGGTCCTGCTGACGCCCGTTGGGAGCGTTCGTGGATGAATCCTGCGAGCCGGTCCCGTCTGTCGGATCGACGACTGCGGCGTCCGCCCGACCCGGCTCGGCCGACTGCGCCTGCGCGGGGAACCGGTCCGGCAGCCGGCGCAGCCGAGCGTTCATGTTGCGGATCAACAGGACGGTGGCGGTGCCCAGCAGCAGGATGAGGAGGAGGCCCATCGGGCCGGCCAGGCCACCCGTGCGGGTGTCCCCGAAGTTGTTCTCCGCGAGCACCTGGGCAGCGGTCAGCATGGCGTTCCTCCGATGTGCGACTGGCTCCCAGCGTAGCGCCGCGCCGGGTCAGCGGGCATGCGCCGTCTCTCGCACCCCGGCGAAGAGGTCCGACTCGGGCAGCGGGCTGTCGACCATCGACCGGGCGAGTTGGAAATCCTCGGTGGGCCAGGCGCGCCGCTGCAGCTCCATGGGCACCTGGAACCAGAAACCGTCCGGGTCGACCTGGGTGGCGTGGGCGCGCAGGGCGTCGTCGCGGACCGGGAAGTATTCGGCGCACTCGACCCGGGTGGTGATCCGGCTGCCCTTGTCGGGCCGGTCCTCCCAGCGATCGAGCCACTCCTGGTAGGGCGACTCCAGGCCGGCGGCCAGCATCGCCTCGTGCAGCGCCATGATCTTGCCCTTGGAGAACCCGACGTCGTAGTAGAGCTTGAGCGGCTGCCACGGCGCGCCCAGTTCCGGGTAGCGCTCCGGGTCGCCGGCGGCCTCGAAGGCGGCCACGCTGACCTTGTGGCACATGATGTGGTCGGGGTGCGGGTAGCCGCCCTCCTCGTCGTACGTGGTGACGACGTGCGGACGGAACTCGCGCATCAGGCGCACCAGCGGCCCGGCGGCCACCTCGACGTCCTGCAGGGCGAAGCAGCCCCCGGGCAGCGGCGGCAGCGGGTCGCCCTCGGGCAGCCCGGAGTCGACGAAGCCCAGCCAGGCCTGCTCGACGCCGAGGATCGCCCGGGCGGCGTCCATCTCGGCGCGGCGGATGTCGCCGATGTTGGCCCAGACGTCCGGCCGGTCGAGCTTCGGGTTGAGCACGCTGCCGCGCTCACCGCCGGTGCACGTCACGACCAGGACGTCCACCCCCTCGGCGACGTACTTCGCCATGGTCGCGGCGCCCTTGCTCGACTCGTCGTCCGGGTGCGCGTGGACGGCCATGAGTCGCAGTTGCTCTGCCAACGTGCGCTCCTCGTCTGTGCCCAGCCGCGGGCCCGACCCGGGCCGCTCTGCTGACCTGCCGAAATCCTGCCCGGGCCGGAGACCGTCGGCACCGAGGTGTCATCCTTGACACCGAAGCCGGACCGGAAGGATGCACTCTCATTCTTGCGGATGCCGCCGACAACAACGCCAGGAGATACCCGCCGGTGACCGAGACGCACGCCACAATCCCGCCGGGCACGCCCGTGTTCCCGCCCGGGCGGTACGGCCGCCGCCGCGAGCCCGGCCGCCGCCGGCCGCTGCTGGCGGCGCTGCTGGCGGTGGTCCTGGTGGCGCTGCTCGGCCTGGTCGCGGTCCGGCTCTACCGGCAGTACGGCGATCCGAACTACAAGGCCCAGGTGATCACGTACACGGGCATCACGGACACCCAGGTGCTGGTCGACTTCCGGGTGACCGTGCCGGACGGCGGTTCGGCGGTCTGCGTGCTGCGGGCCCGGGACCGCGCCGGCGCCGAGGTGGCCCGCGAGGAGGTGACCGTGTCCGCGCCGCCCGGCGAGCGGCACGTCACCACCCGGCACCGCCTGGTGACCACCGCACGGCCCTTCATCGGCGAGGTGCTGCGCTGCCGGCCGGCCGCCTGAGCTGCCAGCGCACCGCCGGCGCCCGGAACGGGCACGGGTGGTGATCGGCGACACGCTGTGTCGTACCGCACTGGTAACTTGGAAGTTCACCTGTCAGCCAGCCACGCACATCTGAGGAGATCGCCTGTGTCCAACGGCAACGAGGCGCCCGCCACCTGGCTGTCCCAGGACGCTTACGACCGCCTGAAGGCCGAGCTCGACGAGCACATCGCGAACCGACCGGTCATCGCCGCCGAGATCAACGCTCGGCGGGAGGAGGGCGACCTGCGGGAGAACGGTGGCTACCACGCCGCCCGCGAGGAGCAGGGCAAGGCGGAAGGGCGCATCCGCTACCTCCAGGAGCTGCTGCGCACCGCCAAGGTCGGCGAGGCGCCGTCGGCCGACGCGGTGGCACCCGGCATGGTCGTGACCATCTACTTCGACGACGACAAGGACGACACCGAGACCTTCCTGCTCGGGTCCCGGGAGATCGCGTCGACCACCGACCTGACGGTCTACAGCCCCGAGTCCGCGCTCGGCAAGGCGATCCTGGGTGGACGGGCCGGCCAGACCTGCACCTACACGGCGCCCAGCGGCGCCGACATCAAGGTGACCGTGGTCAGCTTCGAGCCGTTCTCCGGCTGAACCCCGGCCGGGCGCGTCGGCGCCCGGCGGCATCGCGTAGGACCGAGGCGTGGCACCGGCGGTGTCACGCCTCGGCCGCGAAGACCACCTGGTAGCCGCTGGCCCGCAGCGCGCTGATCAGCGTGTCGGAGTGCTCCACCCCGCGGGTCTCCACCGACAACGCCACCTCCACCTCGCCCAGCCGCAGGTGCGGGTTGGCCCGCTGGTGCTCCACGTCCACCACGTTCGCCCGGTGCTCGGCGATCTGGCTGAGCAGCGAGGCGAGCTGGCCGGGCCGGTCCGAGCAGCGCACGGTGACCCGCAGGTAGCGGCCGGCGGCCGCCAGACCGTGCTCGATCACCCGCAGCATCAGCAGCGGGTCGATGTTGCCGCCGGAGAGCACCGCCACCACCGGCGCCTCGACCTGCACCGCGCCGGCCAGCAGGGCGGCCACCCCGACCGCGCCGGCCGGCTCCACCACCTGCTTGCCCCGTTCCAACAGCATCAGCAGCGCCCGGGAGATGTCCTCCTCGGAGACGGTCACGACCTCGTCGACCAGCTTGCGGACGTGGGTGAAGGTGATCTCCCCCGGCCGGCCCACCGCGATGCCGTCCGCGATGGTGGCGAACGCGGGCAGCCGGACCGGCTCACCGGCGGCGAGCGAGGGCGGGAAGGCCGCCGCGCCGGCCGCCTGCACCCCGATCACCCGTACGTCCGGGCGCAACGCCTTGGCCGCGACCGCCATGCCGGAGATCAGCCCGCCGCCGCCGACCCCGGTGATGATCGTCTTGACGTCCGGGCACTGTTCCAGGATCTCCAGCGCCACGGTGCCCTGGCCGGCGATCACGTCCCGGTGGTCGAACGGGTGGATCAGCACGGCGCCGGTGCGCTCGGCGAAGGTCTGCGCCGCCACCAGCGCCTCGTCGACGTTGTTGCCGACCAGTTCGACCTGGGCGCCGTACCCCTTGGTGGCCGCCACCTTCGGCAGCGGCGCGTTCACCGGCATGAAGACCGTGGCGTGCGTGCCGACCAGCCCGGCGGCGAGCGCGACGCCCTGGGCGTGGTTGCCGGCGCTCGCCGCGACCACGCCGCTGGCCCGCTCCGCCTCCGACAGCCGGCAGATCCGCACGTACGCGCCGCGCACCTTGTACGAGCCGGCCCGCTGGAGGTTCTCGCACTTGAGCCAGGCCGGGCCGCCGAGCGCCGCGCTCAGCGGGCGGGAGGGCTCCAGCGGCGTGGTGCGGGTGACGCCGGCGAGCAGGTCCCGCGCGGCCCGTACGTCGGCGAGGCCGACCAGTTCCGTCATGCCCCGATCGTGCCACCCCCCACCCGGCCCACCACCACCGACGCCCCGCGCCGCCACGTCTCCGCGATCGTGCACCTGTGGCCCACAAGACGCACCGCCTGCCCCGGTTCCCGGGAGCGGGAAGTGCGGGATCGGTGAGGTCAGACGGCGGTCGCGGGGACCCGGGGGTAGCCCGGGGCGTGCCGGGTCCAGGGGGCCTCCATCTCGAACTGGCCGGCCACGCCGAGCAGCAGCAGCTCCGAGCCGGGTGGGCCGACCAGCTGCACCGCCACCGGCAGCCCGTCCGGGCGGCGGCCGACCGGCACCACCAGCGCGGGCAGGCCGGCGATGTTCCACGGCGCCGCGTAGGGGGCGTAGCGGATGTTCGCCACCATGTTGGCCCGCCAGGAGCGGCCGGACCAGCTCGCGGCCTCCGGCGGCGGGGCGGCCAGCGCCGGGGTGAGCAGCAGGTCCACCGAGTGGTCGGTGAAGAAACCGATGGACCTCTCCCGCCATGCGGCCCGGTCGGCCTCCCGCACGTACCCGCGCCGCTGCGCCCACTCGCCGAGGGCGACGTGCCGCCGGCTACGCGGTTGCAGGCTGCGCCGGTCCAGCCCGGCGGCCCGCGCCTCGACGGCCGCGGCGGCGAACCAGGTGGCGATCCCCTGCAGCCCGAGCCGGGTGGGGTAGACCGGGTCGGCGGGGACGGTGTCGTGCCCGGCCGCGGCGAGCAGCCGGCCGGCGGCGGCGACCGCGTCCCGGTTGGGCTGGTCGGGACGGACGCCGCGCACCGGCGAGCGGAGCGAGACGCCGACCCGCAGCCGCTGCGGCGGAACCAGCTTCTCGGGCCGGCGACCGGCCAGCACCGAGAAGCCGACCGCCGCGTCGGCGACGGTGGTGGCCAGGATGCCGTGCTCGGTGAGGCCGAACCAGTCCTCCGCGCCGAGCTGGCACGGGACCACGCCCCGGCCGGGCTTGAGCCCGATCAGGCCGCAGCAGGCGGCGGGGATGCGGATCGAGCCGAGGCCGTCGTTGGCGTGCGCGATCGGCACCAGGCCGGCGGCGACCGCGGCGGCCGCGCCGCCCGAGGACCCGCCGGGGGTGCGGCCGGTGTCCCAGGGGTTGCGGGTCACCGCGGTCTCGTCGTCGGTGAGGCCCCAGAGTCCGAGCTCCGGCATCCGGGTCACCCCGAGGATCACCGCGCCGGCCCCGCGCAGCCGGCGGACCACCTCGTGGTCGGCCTCCGCCACCGGGGTACGCACCGCGGCCGACCCGTTCCAGGTCGGCAGCCCGGCGACCGGGGTGTTCTCCTTGACCGCCACCGGCACCCCGGCCATCGGCAGGTTGGCCAGGTCCTCCTGCTCGTCGACCTTCTCCGCCTCGGTGATCGCCTCCCCGCCGCGCACCGCGCGGAACGCGGCGAGGTCGGCGTCGGCCCGGGCGATGTGGTCGAGGTGGTCGGCGACCACCTGGGTGGCGGAGACGTCGCCCCGGCGTACGCCGCGGGCGATCTGCCTCGCGGTCGCCCCCACCCAGGTCGGCATGATGTCCTGCACGGCCACCCTCCCCAGCCAGCGGTCAGCCCAGCGCCTGCTCCAGATCGGCGAGCAGGTCGTCGACCGTCTCGATGCCGACAGACAGTCGCACGAGATCGCCGGGAACTTCAAGCGGCGAGCCGGCGGCACTTGCGTGTGTCATCCGGCCCGGGTGCTCGATCAGGGATTCCACCCCGCCGAGCGACTCGGCGAGCACGAAGAGCTTCGCCCGGTTGCAGATCTCCACCGCGTGGTCCTCGCCGCCGGCGGCCCGGAACGAGATCATGCCGCCGAACCGGCGCATCTGCTTCGCGGCCACCTCGTGGCCGGGGTGCGCGGGCAGGCCCGGGTAGATGACCTGGGCCACCTTGGCGTGCCCGTCCAGGTACGCGGCGATCCGCTCGGCGTTGTCGCAGTGCCGGTCCATCCGTACGCCCAGGGTCTTGATCCCGCGCAGGGTGAGCCAGGCGTCGAACGGCCCGTTGATCGCGCCCATCGCGTTCTGGTGGTAGCGCAGCTCCTCGCCGAGCCCGGCGTCGGCCGCGACCAGCGCCCCACCGACCACGTCGGAGTGGCCGCCGATGTACTTGGTGGTGGAGTGCACGACCACGTCCGCGCCGTGCGCGATGGGCTGCTGCAGGTACGGCGAGGCGAAGGTGTTGTCGACCACCAGCAGTGCGCCCGCGTCGTGCGCGACGGCGGCCAGCGCGGCGATGTCGGCGATGCCGAGCAGCGGGTTGGTCGGCGTCTCCAACCAGACGATCTTCGTCCGTCCGGGCTGGACGGCGGCCCGGATGGCGTCCGGGTCGGAGACCTTGGCCGGGGTGAAGTCCAGCCCCCACCGCTGGGCGACCCGGGCGAAGAGCCGGTACGTGCCGCCGTACGCGTCGTCCGGGATCACCACGTGGTCACCCGGCTTGCAGACCGTCCGCAGCAGGGTGTCCTCGGCGGCCAGGCCGCTGGCGAAGGCGAGCCCGACCGGGCCGCCCTCCAGCGCGGCGAGGCACTCCTGGAGCGCGTCGCGGGTCGGGTTGCCGGAGCGGCTGTACTCGTAGCCCTGCCGGGGCGCGCCGACGGCGTCCTGGGCGTAGGTGCTGGTCTGGTAGATCGGTGGGATCACCGCGCCGGTGCGGGCCTCGGGGTCCTGACCGGCGTGGATGGCGAGCGTCTCGAAGCCGTGACTCATCCCGTGAGGCTAGCCCCCGGAGCCGGGCGCGGCGCCGCAACCCGCGCTGCCCTCGGCGACCCGGGCACCCGGTTACCCTGCCGGGATGAGCGGGTGCGTGTTCTGCGGGATCGTGGCGGGCGGGGTCCCGGCGTTCCGGGTCACCGACGAGCCGGACGGGGTCGCGTTCCTGGACACCCGGCCGGTCTTCAAGGGGCACGTGCTGGTGGTGCCCCGCACCCACCTGGTCACCCTGGCCGACCTGCCGGCCGAGGCGCTGCCCGGCTACTTCGGGCTGGTGCGGCGGATCGCGGTGGCGGTCGAGTCCGGTCTGGGAGCCGGCGGGACGTTCGTGGCGATGAACAACAAGGTGTCCCAGTCCGTGCCGCACCTGCACACCCACGTGGTGCCCCGGACCAGGGGGGACGGCCTGCGGGGCTTCTTCTGGCCCCGCAGCCGCTACGCCGACGACGCGGAGGCCGGGTCGTACGCCGCCCGGATCGTCGCCGCCCTCGCCGGCGGTTGAGCCGCGGGTCGGGCTTCGGGTGCATCCATGGTCGTCGGAGCGACCACCATGCACCCACACCGTCGAGTCGACCCTGCGGGCGGCCCGCGCCTGAGTACCGGTCGGGCGGGTAAGGAAGCGGGGTCCGCCGGCGTTGCACGCTGGGAGAGGACGAAAGGAGTCCCACGTGTTCCTGCGCCGTATGAAGGCCGAACTCCCCACCTCGGACCAGGCCCTGCCGGGCCGCCTGATCGCGATGCCGGTGGCCGACCGGCACGAGGTGCTGGGCACCCCGCTGAAGGGCCCGTTCCCCGAGGGCGCCCAGGTCGCCGTCTTCGGGATGGGCTGTTTCTGGGGCGCCGAGCGGCTGTTCTGGACCCTGCCCGGGGTGTTCACCACCTCCGCCGGCTACGCGGGCGGCATCACGCCGAACCCGACGTACGAGGAGGTCTGCTCCGGGATGACCGGGCACACCGAGGCGGTCCAGGTGGTCTACGACCCGAGCAAGATCAGTTACGAGGACCTGCTCAAGGTCTTCTGGGAGAACCACGACCCGACCCAGGGCATGCGCCAGGGCAACGACGTGGGCACCCAGTACCGGTCGGCGATCTACGCGACCACCGACGAGCAGCTCGCCACCGCGGAGGCCTCGCGGGACGCGTTCGCGCCGATCGTGGCGCGGGCCGGCAAGGGGGAGATCACCACGGAGATCCGCCGGCTCGGCAACTACTACCTGGCGGAGGACTACCACCAGCAGTACCTCGCGCCGACGAAGAACCCGAACGGGTACTGCAACCACGGCCCGAACGGGCTGAGCTGCCCGGTCGGCGTGGCGCGTACCGCCGGCTGAACGTCCTGACAGTCCGATTCCGGGCCTGCGGTGTTTTTCACACCGCGGGCCCGGTGCATATCCGGCATCCGTTCCGGCCGGCACAGGAACCGCCGCCCGGGACCGCCGGTTACCGAGAGTGGCGGGCATCCTAGCGGAGCTGTCATACGACTGTCATCGTCCCAACAGGCGAACCGCAACATCCTCTGGCAGCATGGGCTCGCATGTGCGGACTTGCGGGTGAGTTCCGCCGTGACGGTTCACGCGCCGAGGTAGCGGCGGTGGAGCGCATGGCGGCCACGATGAGTGACCGAGGGCCCGACGACAGCGGGGTCTGGTCCCAGGGCCGGACGGCCCTCGGGCACCGACGCCTCAAGATCATTGACCTCTCCGCCGCGAGCGGGCAACCACTGGTCGACGCCGAGGCCGGGCTGACCGGCGTCTTCAACGGCTGCGTCTACAACTACCGCGAACTGCGGGCGGAACTGGCGGCCAGGGGCCACCGCTTCTTCTCCGCCGGCGACAGCGAGGTCGTGGTCAAGGCGTACGCCGAGTGGGGCCCCGACTTCGTCGACCACCTGGTCGGCATGTTCGCCGTGGCGATCAGCGAGCGGGACACCGGCCGGCTGGTGCTGGCCCGGGACCGGCTCGGGATCAAGCCGCTCTACCTGGCCGAGACGCCGGACGTGGTGCGCTTCGCCAGCACCCTGCCCGCGCTGCTGGCCGGCGGCGGCGTCGACACCGCCATCGACCCGGTCGCGCTCGCCCACTACCTGAGCTTCCACAGCATCGTGCCGCCACCGCGCACCATCCTGCGCGGGGTGACCAAGCTGCCGCCGGCCACGGTCCGGGTCTACGAGCCGGACGGCCGCAGCAACGACCGGGTCTACTGGGACCCGGCCTTCACCCGCTCCGCCGAGCGGGCCGGCTGGTCCGCGCAGGACTGGCAGGACGCCCTGCTGGAGTCGCTGACCACCGCCGTACGCCGGCGGATGGTCGCCGACGTGCCGGTCGGCGTGCTGCTCTCCGGCGGCCTGGACTCCAGCCTGGTGGTCGCCCTGCTCGCCGAGCAGGGGCAGCGCGGGCTCGCCACCTTCTCCATCGGCTTCGACGCGGTCGGCGGCCGGGAGGGCGACGAGTTCGTCTACTCCGACCTGGTGGCGAAGACCTTCGACACCGACCACCACCAGATCAAGGTGGCCGCCGGCGACCTGGTGCCGCCGCTGGAGGCCGCCGTCGCGGCCATGTCCGAGCCGATGGTCAGCCACGACTGCGTCGCGTTCTACCTGCTCAGCGAGGTGGTCGCGGAGCACGTGAAGGTGGTCCAGTCCGGGCAGGGCGCGGACGAGATCCTCGGCGGCTACCACTGGTACCCGCCGCTGGCGGGCATCGACCGGGAGCGGGCCGTCGAGACGTACGCCAAGGCGTTCTTCGACCGGGACGCGGCCGGTCTGGTCCGGGTGCTGAACCCGGCGTGGCTGACCGACGGCGACCCGGCGCGGGAGTTCGTGGCCGCGCACCTGGCCCGGCCCGGCGCGCAGACCGCGGTCGACGCGGGCCTGCGGATCGACACCCAGGTGATGCTGGTCGACGACCCGGTGAAGCGGGTGGACAACATGACCATGGCGCACGGGCTGGAGGCCCGGGTGCCCTTCCTCGACCACGAGTTCGTCGAACTCGCCGCCGGTTGCCCGCCGGAGCTGAAGCTGGCCCAGGGCGGCAAGGGCGTGCTCAAGGAGATCGGCCGCCGGGTGCTCCCGCACCAGGTCATCGACCGGCCCAAGGGGTACTTCCCGGTGCCCGGACTCACCCACCTGGAGGGGAAGCTCCTCGACCGGGTCCGTGACGCCCTCACCGCCCCCGAGGCCCGCCGCCGCGACCTGTTCCGCGCCGACTACGTCGCCGCGCTGCTCGCCGACCCGAACGCCGAACTGACCCCGCTGAACGGAAACAAGCTGTGGCAACTCGGACTCCTGGAAATGTGGCTCCAGAGCCACGGAATCGACTGACCGTGGCCGACACCCTCGCGACCGGGGCGGCCCGCACCGACCGGGTCCGCCACGCCGACCGGCGGTACGAGCGGGTCGGTCCCGGCGGTGACCCGGTGGCGCCGGGCGCCGACGAGCGGCCGACCGGCGACGCGGGCGTGGTGCTGGACTGCGGCTGGGGCCGGCTGGTCTTCGGGCAGACCTTCGCCGACCAGGCCGCCGTCGCCGACGTGCTGCGCTCCGAGGCGGCCGGCTCCCGGGACATCTGCATCTACCTGCGCGATCCGCACGTGCTGGTCTCCCGGCTGCCGGACGAGCTCTTCATCGACCCGTCGCTGACCTACCGGCTGCCGCTCGACGCGGACCGGCCGGCCGCCGCCGACACGCCGGTCGACCTGCCGGGGGTACGCGTCCGGCCGCTGCGCGACGCCGCCGACGCGGAGGCGGTGAACCGGATCTACGCGGCCAACGGGATGGTGACCGCGCCGGTCGACGTGCTGGTCGACAACGCCCGCTCCGACCGCTTCCTGCACCTGGTCGCCGAGGCGGCCGGGGGTGCGATCGTCGGAACGATCACCGGCGTGGACCACGTCGCGGTCTTCGACGACCCGGAGCGCGGCGCCAGCCTCTGGTGCCTCACCGTCGACTTCAACCAAGCGCCGCCCGGCACCGGGCAGGTGCTGATCACCGAGCTGGCCGCCCGGCTGGTCGCGCGCGGCCGGGCGTACGTGGACCTGTCCGTGCTGGCCGAGAACGACGGGGCGATCCGGCTCTACGAGCGGCTCGGCTTCCACCGGACCGCCACGCTCTGCGTGAAGCGGAAGAACCCGATCAACGAGCGGCTCTTCCTGCCCGCCCTGCCGGAGGGCTACGACCGGCTCAACCCGTACGCGAAGATCGTCGCCGACGAGGCGATGCGCCGGGGCATCCGGGTGGAGGTGACCGACCCGGCCTGGGGCGAGCTGCGGCTCACCAGCGGCGGCCGGACCGTGCTCACCCGGGAGTCGCTGTCGGAGCTGACCTCGGCGGTGGCGATGAGCCGCTGCGACGACAAGCGGGTCACCCGGCGGATCCTGGCCGAGGCGGGCCTGTCCGTGCCGCGTGGCCGGACCGCCACCGGCGACGACGGCGACCTCGCCTTCCTGGCCGAGGTCGGCCGGGTGGTGGTGAAGCCGGCGCGCGGCGAGCAGGGCAACGGCATCACCGTCGGGGTGGCCGGCCCCGAGGCGCTGGCCGCCGCGGTCGAGCTGGCCGCCCGGTTCTGCCCGGACGTGCTGATCGAGGAGCTGCGCACCGGCGAGGACCTGCGGGTGATCGTGATCGACCACGAGGTGGTGGCCGCGGCGGTGCGCCGGCCCGCGGCGATCATCGGGGACGGTGTGCACGACATCGCTGAGCTGATCGAGCGGCAGAGTCGCCGGCGGGCGGCCGCCACCGGCGGCGAGTCCCGGATCCCGGTGGACGAGCTGACCCGGGACGTGCTGGCCGAGGCCGGGTACGCCCTGCCCGACGTGCTGCCCGAGGGGCAGGTGCTGGTCGTCCGCCGTACCGCCAACCTGCACACCGGCGGCACCATCCACGACGTCACCGGGGAGCTGCACCCGGTGATCGCCGAGGCGTGCGTGGCCGCGAGCCGGGCGCTGGACATCCCGGTCACCGGGCTGGACCTGCTGGTGCCCGCCCCGGACCGGCCCGAGCACGTCTTCATCGAGGCGAACGAGCGGCCCGGCCTGGCCAACCACGAGCCGCAGCCGACCGCCGAGCGCTTCGTGGACCTGCTCTTCCCCGGCACCCGGGCCCCGCAGCGGCTCTGGTCGCCGTCCCGCCCGGGAGGCGCCGCGTGAGCCCGCGACCGCTCGAGATCGACCTGGACTACCTGCGCCGGGTGCTGGTGGAGCTGCTGGAGATCCCGAGCCCGTCGGGGCGTACCGACCACGTGCAGCAGTACGTCGGCGAGCGGCTCTCCGCGCTCGGCATCGGCTCCACGCTGACCCGGCGCGGGGCGCTGAGCGCCTACCTGCCCGGCCCCCGCGCCACCGGCGCCGACCGGGCGGTCGTGGTGCACACCGACACCATCGGCGGGATGGTCAAGCGGCTCAAGGAGAACGGCCGGCTGGAGCTGAAGCCGATCGGCACGCACAGCGCCCGGTTCGCCGAGGGCGCGCACGTGCGGATCTTCACCGACGACCTCGACCGGGTCGTCACCGGCCAGGTGCTGCCGCTCAAGGCCAGCGGGCACCGGTACAACGAGGGCGTCGACTCCCAGGGCATCGGCTGGGAGCAGGTCGAGGTGCGGGTCGACGAGCCGGTCTCCGACGTCGCCGGCCTGCGGGCGCTCGGCATCGACGCCGGGGACTTCGTGGCGTTCCTGCCCAACCCGGCGGTCACCCCGGGCGGGTACGTCAAGTCCCGGCACCTCGACGACAAGGCCGGCGTCGCCGCCGTGCTGACCGCGTTCAAGGCGCTGGTCGACGCGGGCGTACGCCCGGCGGTCACCGCGCACCTGCTGGTCACCGTGACCGAGGAGATCGGGCACGGCGCCTCGCACGGCCTGGACCCGGACGTGGCGGAGATCGTCTCGGTGGACGCCGCGGTGGTCGCGCCCGGCCAGCAGTCCCGCGAGGACGCGGCCACCCTGGCCATGGGCGACGGGGTCGGGCCGTTCGACTACCACCTGACCCGCAAGCTGGCCGCGATCGCCGCCGAGCACGGGGTGCGCCTGGTGCGGGACGTCTTCGACTACTACCGCTCCGACGTGGCGGCGGCGGTGGAGGCCGGCGCGCACGCCCGGGTGGCGCTGCTCGGCTTCGGCGTCGACGCCACCCACGGGCACGAACGCACCCACCTCGACGGCCTGCGCCAGCTCACCCAACTGCTCTGCCTCTACCTGCAGAGCGACCTGGTCTTCCCGGAGTGGGACGCGGAACCGGAGGGCGACCTGGCCGACTTCCCGTCGCTGGCGGTGCAGCCGGCCGTCGGGGACGGCCCGCGCGAGGGCCCGATCGGCATCGCCGGAACCGGCTGAGGCCGGCCGGAATTCCCGCCGGCGTTGTGATCGAAATCCGTTGCCGGGTGCCACGGGCACTGGATAGCGTGACGGTACACGGGAAAGGAGGTGGTCCAGACTTGTATAGCAATCGGACTCGTGAGGTGGCTGTCCGCTAGCCGCTGTCCTCGACAGTAATCCCGTCCGCCGCGAGGCGGGCACAGGCACCATCGTCGAGACCGTGTGGCAGCGGTGCGGCGAATCCACGACAGCCACCCGACCCCCGGGGTGCCGGCCTCAGTCCAGCCGGCCCGCGCGCGAGCGCGGAAACCCCGGGGGTCGCTTCATGTGCCCGGCGGGCGCCGGACCGAGCAGCCGGAGGATCGGCGTGTCGATGCGCGAGCTGGTGGTGCTCGGGACGGCCAGCCAGGCGCCGACCCGGCAGCGCAACCACAACGGCTACGTACTGCGCTGGGACGACGAGGTGATCCTCTTCGACCCGGGCGAGGGCAGCCAGCGGCAGTTGCTGCACACCGGCGTGACGGCCACCGACCTGACCCGCGTCTGCGTCACCCACTTCCACGGCGACCACTGCCTCGGCCTGCCCGGCACCATCCAGCGGCTCTCGCTGGACCGGGTGCCGCACCCGGTGGCGATGCACTTCCCGGCCGGCGGCGCCGAGTACTTCGCCCGGCTGCGGCACGCCACCAGCTTCCACGAGACCGCCGAGCTGCGGGTCGAGCCGATCGAGGCCGACGGGCAACGGATCGCCCTGGGGTGCGGCACGCTGGAGGCCCGCCGGCTGCGGCACCCGATCGAGACGTACGGCTACCGCCTGGTCGAGCCGGGCGGCTGCCGGATGCTGCCGGAGAAGCTGGCCGCGTACGGCATCAGCGGGCCGGCGGTCGGCGAGCTGATCCGGGTCGGCCACCTGGACCTCGACGGCCGCCGCGTCACCCGGGACGAGGTGAGCGTTCCCCGACCCGGGCAGCGGTTCGCCTTCGTGATGGACACCGGCCTCTGCGACGGGGTGTACGCCCTGGCCGAGCACGCCGACCTGCTGGTCATCGAGTCGACCTTCCTCGACTCGGAGGCCGCGCTCGCCGCCGAGGTCGGCCACCTGACCGCGGCGCAGGCCGCGCGGGTGGCGGCCGAGTCGGGGGTACGCCGGCTCGTGCTCACCCACTTCTCCCAGCGCTACCCCGACGCGAGCCGCTTCGCCGACGAGGCGCGCGCGCACTTCGACGGCGACCTGGTGATCGCCGAGGACCTGATGACCGTGCAGGTGCCGCCCCGCCGGGTAGCCTCGGCCGGATGAGCGTCACCCTCCGCCGCGCGGTGCCGGGCGACCTGATGGCGGTCGGCGCGTTGCACCAGCGCTCCCGGGTCGCCACGTACTCGTCCTTCCTGCCGGCGGCGGCGCTGGCCGACCCGACGCCCGAGGTGCTGGGCGGCTACTGGGTCGAGCGGTGGGCCTGGGAGCGGGACACCCACCTGCTGACCGTCGCCGAGCGCGCCGGCACGCTGGTCGGCTTCAGCTACGTCGGCCCGGACGACGAGGGCGACCCGGCGACCGGGCTGCTCTACGCCATCCACCTGGAACCGGCCGAGCGGGGCCGCGGCACGGGTCGCGCGCTGATGGTCGACGCGCTCGCCACCATGCGGTCCCGCGGCTGGTCCCGGGCCGCGCTCTGGGTGCTGGCGGAGAACACCCCCGCCCGCGGCTTCTACGAGCGGGGCGGCTGGACGGCCACCGGCGCCGAACGGGAGGACCTGATCGGGTCCGCGGTCACCACCCAGCTGCGCTACGCCCGGCCGCTGTGACCGGGCGTTCGCCCTGAGCTGATCGGGGCATGCCCGTCGATCCGGCGGCGTTGCCCGGGTCATGGACACCGATCACACCGTGCCGGAGCCGGCCGAGGTCGCCGCTCTGGACGCGTACTCCCAGGTGGTCACGACCGTGGCGGCCCGGGTGCTGCCCAACGTGGCCGCGCTGTCGGTGCGCACCGCGCGCGGGGCCGGCGCCGGCTCCGCGGTCACCGTGGGCACCGACGGCCTGCTGCTGACCAGCGCCCACGTGGTGCAGGGCGCCGGAGGCGGTTCGGCGAGCTTCGCCGACGGCACCGAGACCCGGTTCCGGGTGGTCGGCGCCGACCCGCTGTCGGACCTGGCGGTGCTGCGGGTCGACGAGGCCACCGTGCCGCTGGTGGAGCTGGGCGACGCCGACGGGCTGCGGATCGGCCAGCTGGTGGTGGCCGTCGGCAACCCGATGGGGTTGGCCGGCTCGGTCACCGCCGGGGTGGTCTCCGGGCTGGGCCGCTCACTGCCCGCCCGGGACGGCCGGGTGACCCGGCTGATCGAGGACGTCATCCAGACCGACGCCGCGCTGAACCCGGGCAACTCCGGCGGGGCGCTCGCCGACTCGGCCGGGCGGGTGATCGGGGTGAACACCGCGGTCGCCGGCTACGGGCTCGGGCTGGCCGTGCCGATCAACACCACCACCCGGCAGATCATCGCCGACCTGACCACCGACGGCCGGGTCCGCCGGGCCTGGCTGGGCGTCGCCGGGGTGCCGGTGCCGCTGCCCCCGGAGGTCACCGCCCGCACCGGCCAGCGGCGCGGCCTGCGGGTGGTGGAGGTGGTGCCGGGCAGCCCGGCCGGGGTTGCCGGGATCTATCTGGGCGACGTCATCGTCTCCGCCGGCGGCCGGCCGGTCCGCGACGGCCAGGGCCTGCAACGGCTGATGCTGGGCCCGGCGATCGGCACCCGACTGCCGGTCACCGTGCTGCGCAAGGGCGCCTTCGTCGACGTGGTCGCGGTGCCGACCGAGCTGGCCCGCTGACCCCGGTGGCTCCCCGGTCGGGCGGCCCGGGGCGTCGACGGGTGCCGAGCCGCACCGCCCGGCAGGCGAACGGGCCCCTCCCCACCGGGGAGGGGCCCGTTCGCCGGTCAGCCGGGACTCAGCGGGCGCCGAGGTGCGCGAGCAGGTCCTGCCGGGTGAGCACACCCTTGGGCTTGCCGTCCACCAGCACCAGCGCGGCGTCGGACTTCTCCAGCAGGTTGACCGCCTCGCTCACCGGCTGGCCGCCACCGATCATCGGCAGCGGCTCGCCCATGTGCCGCTCGATCGTGTCGTGCAGGTGCGCCTGGCCGGTGAAGAGCGCGTCGAGCAGGTCCTTCTCGGCGATCGAGCCGGCCACCTCGCCGGTGACCACCGGCGGCTCGGCCTTGAGCACCGGCAGCTGGGAGACGCCGTACTCGCGCATGTAGTCGATCGCGTCGCGGACCGTCTCGGTGGGGTGCACGTGCACCAGCTCGGGCAGGCCGCCCGGCTTGCCGGCCAGCGCGTCGGCCACGGTCGGCTCGGCGCCGGAGTTGTCGAGGAAACCGTACCGGGCCATCCACCGGTCGTTGAAGATCTTGGACAGGTAGCCCCGGCCGCTGTCCGGCAGCAGCACCACGACCACGTCGTCCGGGCCGGCCTTGCGGGCCACCTCCAGGGCGGCGACCACGGCCATCCCGCAGGAGCCGCCGACCAGCAGCCCCTCCTCGCGGGCCAGCCGCCGGGTCATCTCGAACGACGCCTTGTCGGAGACCTCGACGATCTCGTCGGCGACCCCCCGGTCGTACGTCTCCGGCCAGAAGTCCTCACCGACGCCCTCCACCAGGTAGGGCCGGCCGGTGCCGCCGGAGTAGACCGAGCCCTCCGGGTCCGCGCCGATGACCTTGACCCGCCCCTGCGAGGCCTCCTTCAGGTAGCGGCCGATGCCGGAGATGGTGCCGCCGGTGCCCACGCCGGCCACGAAGTGGGTGAGCCCGCCGTCGGTCTGCTTCCACAGCTCCGGGCCGGTGGTCTCGTAGTGCGAGCGCGGGTTGGCCGGGTTGCTGTACTGGTTGGGCTTCCAGGCGCCGGGGATCTCCCGGGCCAGCCGGTCGGAGACGTTGTAGTAGGAGCGCGGGTCCTCCGGGGCGACCGCGGTCGGGCAGACCACCACCTCGGCGCCGTACGCCCGCAGCACGTCCTGCTTGTCCTGGCTGACCTTGTCCGGGCAGACGAAGACGCACTTGTAGCCCTTGAGCTGCGCCACCAGGGCCAGCCCGACGCCGGTGTTGCCGCTGGTCGGCTCGACGATGGTGCCACCCGGCTTGAGGATCCCCGCGGCCTCGGCGTCCTCCACCATGCGCAGCGCGATCCGGTCCTTCACCGAACCGCCGGGGTTGAGGTACTCCACCTTCGCCAGCACGGTCGCCCGGATGCCCTCGGTGACGTTGCGCAGCCGCACCAGCGGGGTGTTGCCGATCATCTCGACGACGTTGTCGTAGTACTGCACCTCGTTGTGCCCTTCTCCTCCGGCGCCGGCGCCGGCGGCCGGGCTGGTGATTCGCGGTTTTCCCGCGCCCAGGGTACGTCGGGTCAGGGCACCACGTGGCCGGGGATCACCGACCGGCGGCGCTCCTCCCACTCCAGGAAGCGCTCGGTCTCGGCGAGCACGCTGCCGGCCAGCCAGGTGACCATGACCGCGTCGTCGGCCAGGCCGAAGATCGCCAGCGGGATCTCCGGGAGCAGGTCGACCGGCGAGACGATGTACGCCGCCGCCGCCGTCATCAGGGCCAGCCGGAGGCCGCCGTCGTACTCGCCGCGGGCGGTGGCCCGGATCATCCGGGGCAGCGCCGCCAGCCGCGCCCCGAGCGACGGGCCGCCCCGCGCACCGGTCATCAGCGCCCGCGCCAGCGCGGTGAACGCCGCGCTCCGCTTCAACGTCTTCGCCATCTCCTCGCCCCTCTCCGCGTGCCAGGGTGCCGCGCCCGCGCAACCCCGCGCCGCCGCGCCCGCCGGTCCGGCCGGCACCGGAACAGGTACCCAGTCGTCGTCTTCCCGGCACCCACCCCGCCGGCACGACGACAGCGGCCTGTCGGGCCGGCGCGATAATGTCGGCTCATGGGGGTCGCTGGTTCCGTCGTACCGGTTGGTCCGCGCTGGCAGCGCGCTCGGCGGGTCGCCCGCCTGGCGGCGATCGGCACGGGCGCCACCGTGGCGGCCGCTGCGGCGACCACCGGCGTGCTGCTCGGCCAGGCGCGGCAGGCCCGGCGCACCATCCCGATGGCCGAGGCGCCGCCGCCGCGCTGCGACGGGGTCTACGGCGCGAAGCTTCCCGGCCCACCGGTCACCATGGTCATCCTCGGAGACTCCTCGGCCGCCGGCTACGGGGTGCACCGCCGCCGGGAGACGCCCGGCGCGCTGCTCGCCACCGGCCTGTCCCGCCGGTTGCAGCGGCCGGTCCGGCTGCACCGGTTCGCCGTGGTCGGGGCCATCTCCGCCGGGCTCCGGCACCAGGTCGAGGCCGCCCTGGAGTGCCGTCCCGACGTCGCGGTGATCCTGATCGGCGGCAACGACGTCACCAACCGCACCCCGCTCGGGCTGGCGGTGCGCTACCTGGTCGAGGCGGTCCGCGCGCTGCGCGGCGCCGGCTGCGAGGTGGTCGTCGGCACCTGCCCCGACCTGGGGGCGATCCGGCCGATCCAGCCGCCGCTGCGCTGGCTGGCCCGGCGCTGGAGCCGCCAGCTGGCCGCCGCGCAGACGGTGGCCGTGGTCGAGGCGGGCGGCTGGACGGTCTCCCTCGGCGACCTGCTCGGCCCCCGGTTCGCGGCCGAACCCACCCGGATGTTCGCCTGGGACCGCTTCCACCCGTCCGCCGAGGGCTACGCGGTGGCCGCCGCCGCGCTGCTGCCCACCGTCCTGTCGGCGCTCGGCGCCGGGCAGGAACGCCGCCCTGCGCCGGTGCGCGGGGAAGGCGTACGGTCGCTGCCGGAGGCGGCGCAGGAGGCGGCCCGGCACGCCGGCACCGAGGTCAGCGGCGCCCAGGTCCGGGGCCGCGACCGCGGTCCGGCCGGCCGGTGGGCGCAACTGCGCCGACGGGCGTTCTTCGGGGTCGGTGCGGTGCCGCAACCCGGTCGCGCCACCGACTCACCCACAGTGGAGGGACTGGCATGAGCGAGCAGTTGACCACCTCGGGGCTCGCCCGCCGGCTGGGCCGGGCGGCGGCGCTCTCCCTGCTCGCCGGCACGGTGGGCAGCGCGGCCGTCCTCGCCGGCCAGGCCTTCCTCGCCCGGCACCGGCAGTACGCCCAGCCCGAGCTGGGGCTCGCGCTGCGCGCCACCGTCGGGCGCACCGGCGCCCCGCCGCTGCGGCTGGTGCTGCTCGGCGACTCGTCCGCCCTCGGGGTCGGCGTCGACCGCCTCGACGACACCATCGGCGGCCAGCTGGCCAACCTGCTCGCCGAGGGCCCGTCCGGGCGGCGGGTCCACCTGTCCAGCGTGGGTGTCTCCGGTTCCCGCTCCACCGACCTGGCCACCCAGGTGGCCCGGGCGCTGCTCGGCGAGCGGCCCGACGTGGCGGTGATCCTGATCGGCGCCAACGACGCCACCAGCCTGCGCCGGCCGGCCGACGCCGCCGCGTACCTCGGCGCGGCCGTGCACCGGCTGCGCGAGGCCCGGGTCGAGGTGGTCGTCGGCACCTGCCCCGACCTCGGCGCGGTACGCGCGATCGCGCCGCCGCTGCGCTACCTCGTCGGCTGGTCCGGGCGGCGGACCGCCCGCGCCCAGCTGGCCGCGGTCCTCGACGCCGGCGGCACGGTGGTCGACCTGGCCACCGAGACCGGGCCGGTGTTCCGGGCCGACGCGGGCACGCTCTGCCACGACGGCTACCACCCCTCCGCGGACGGCTACCGGGTCTGGGCGCACGCCCTGCTGCCGGCCGTCTCCGCCGCCGCGGCGGTCGCCTCCCGGCACTGACCGGCCCACCCCGTCCGAGCGGGTCGGCCACCCCGCGCGACCCGTCCGCCCGCACGGCCCACCGCCGCACGCGCCGGACCGCCCGTCCACCCGCGGGCTCCCGCCCAACCCCGCTGGTCGCCGTCGAGATCGTGCTCGATCCCGGATGCAGTGGCCGCACCGCGCGGTCGGGGCCACCACATCCGGGATCGAGTGTGATCATGCAGCGAGTAGCGCCCGCCCGCGCGGGGTGACATTTCCCGCCGGGTGCGCGGCTTCCGCGTCAAGTTACCCGCGGGTTAACGTTGGTTCATGCCGACTGAGTCGTCCCGCGACGCTGTCATCGTCGCCACCGCCCGCTCCCCCATCGGCCGGGCGCACAAGGGGTCCCTGCGCGACGTCCGACCGGACGACCTCGCCGCGACCATCGTCCAGGCCGCCCTCGACAAGATCCCGGCGCTCGACCCGACCGAGATCGACGACCTCTACCTCGGATGCGGCCTGCCCGGCGGCGAGCAGGGCTTCAACATGGCCCGCGTGGTGGCCACCCTGATGGGCCTGGACGGCCTGCCGGGTGCCACCGTCACCCGCTACTGCGCCTCCTCGTTGCAGACCACCCGGATGGCGATGCACGCGATCCGGGCCGGCGAGGGTGACGTCTTCATCTCCGCCGGCGTCGAGTGCGTCTCCCGGTACGCCGGCGGCAACTCCGACGCCCTCCCGCCGGAGGCGCAGGCGCTGGTCGGTGGCGGCTGGGAGAACCCGCGCTTCGCCGAGGCGCGCCGGCGCTCCAAGGCCCGCGCCGAGGCCGGCGCCCCGGTCTGGACCGACCCGCGCGAGGCCGGTGAGCTGCCGGACATCTACCTCGCCATGGGGCAGACCGCCGAGAACCTGGCCCAGGTGCACGACGTGACCCGCGCCGACATGGACGAGTTCGGCGTACGCAGCCAGAACCTGGCCGAGAAGGCGATCGCCGACGGCTTCTGGGCCCGGGAGATCACCCCGGTCACCACGCCGGACGGCACCGTGGTCAGCACCGACGACGGCCCGCGTCCCGGGGTCACCCTGGAGGGGGTCGCCGGGCTGAAGCCGGTGTTCCGGCCGGACGGCCGGATCACCGCCGGCAACTGCTGCCCGCTCAACGACGGCGCCGCCGCCGTGGTGGTGATGAGCGCCCAGCGGGCCCGGGACCTGGGGCTCACCCCGCTGGCCCGGATCGTCTCCACCGGCGTCACCGCGCTCTCCCCGGAGATCATGGGTCTCGGCCCGGTCGAGGCGTCCAGGCAGGCGCTCAAGCGGGCCGGCATGACCATCGACGACGTCGACCTGGTGGAGATCAACGAGGCGTTCGCCGCCCAGGTGATCCCCTCCTACCGACAGCTCGACATCCCGCTGGAGAAGCTGAACGTGGCCGGTGGGGCCATCGCCGTCGGGCACCCCTTCGGCATGACCGGCGCCCGGATCACCGGCACGCTGCTGAACGCGCTGGAGTGGCACGACAAGACCATCGGCCTGGAGACGATGTGCGTCGGCGGCGGCCAGGGCATGGCCATGGTCCTGGAACGCCTCAGCTGAGCCGGGCGCCCGTCCGCGCCGGCCACGCCCCGCCGACCTCGCCTTCCCGGCACCGGGACGTCGTGCGCCGGGTCTAGAGTGCGCTGCGGGTCGCCGTCACCTCGGCGGCGGCCCGCGCCAGCACCTCGGGCGGTGGCCCGGCGGCGACCAGGTCGGCCGCGACCACCCGGAGCTGGTCGGGCAGGGCGAGGTCGTTGTCGAGCCGGGGCACCGTCCGGCGGGGCTGGCCCTCGGTGTCGGCGGCCAGGTTGGCGATCTCCTGCACCAGCCGGTGCACCAGGTCCCCGCGCGCGGCGTTGCCACCCGCCGCGACGGCCGCCCACCGCGGCTGCTCCCAGTGCCCCACCTGCCGCACCAGCAGCTCCACCGCCCGCCGCAACTCCCCCACACTCACCCGCCCACCCTACGACGCCCGACCCCACCTGCCGTTGATCATGAGGTTGGCGGCGGGAATCGCGATCCACTTCGCCGTCAACCTCATGATCAACGCGTTCGGGGGGTTAGCGGCGGAGGTAGGAGAGGAGGCGGAGGATCTGCCAGTAGAGGAAGATCAGGCCGACCAGCAGGCCGAACGCGCAGAGCCAGGCGTACCGGCGGGGTAGGCCGCCGCGCACGGACCGCTCGACCAGGTCGAAGTCGAGGATGAAGCTGAACGCGCCGGCGATGATCGCGACCACCGAGAAGGCGTACGCCGGCCAGCCGACCTCGCCGGTGAGGCTGTAGATCTCCAGCCCCTGCCGACCGGTGACCAGGTAGACGACCAGGTTGACCAGACTGATCGCGACGATGCCGAGCAGCGTGCCGACGACCAGCCGGGCCAGCAGCGGCGTGGCCCGGACCAGCCGGGCCCGGTAGAGCAGCGCCATGCCGAGGAAGACGCCGAAGGTGCCCGCCACCGCCTGCACCACGATGCCCGGGTAGACCAGTTCGAACGCCCGGCTGGCCACGCCCAGCAGCAGCCCCTGGAGCAGGGCGTACCCCACGATCGGCGCCGGACTGGTGATCCCCCGCCAGGAGATCACCACGGCGAGCGCCAACCCGGCCAGCGCGGTGCCCGCCAGCGCGCCGGGCACCCAGACCGCCTGCGGCACGGCCACCCAGGCGGCCGCGGCGGTGACCCCGGTGAGCAGCAGCAGCCCGACGGTGCGGACCACCACGTCGTCGACGGTCATCGCCTCCGCGGCGCCGACGCCGAGCACCCGGCGCTGTACCCGGCTGGTCTCGTCCAGCCGGTTCAGCACCGGGTTGCTGCTGCGCACATCGCCTCCTCGGCCGGATACCCCCGCTGTCACTCTGCCCCGGACGGCCCGGCCGTGGCGGGGAAACGCGGCGGCCCGCGGTGGGCCGGAAACGACCGCGCCCGCCCCCGCGGTGCGGGGACGGGCGCCGGTCAGGGGCGGGCGAGGTCAGTCGTCGCCCTGGAAGTAGCTCAGCAGGCGCAGGATCTCGATGTAGAGCCAGATCAGGCTGACCAGGATGCCGAACGCGGCGACCCAGGAGTAGCGCTGGGGCAGCCCCATCCGGACGCCGTCCTCGACCTCCTTGAAGCTGAGCACGAAGCTCAGCGAGGCCACCACGATGCAGACCAGGCTGAAGCCGATGGCCAACGGGCTGCCGTCACGCAGCCCGGTGTTGACGCCGAAGAGCGCCAGCACGAGGTTGATCAGCATGACCGCGAAGAGGCCGGCCATCACCGCGATCATGCCCTTGACGAACACCGGGGTGGCCCGGATGACCTTCGCCTTGTAGAGCACGCCCATCAGGAGGAAGACGCCGAAGGTGGCGGTCACCGCCTGGAGCACGATGCCGTCGTAGAGCGACTCGAAGTACTTGCTGATCATGCCGACGAAGACGCCCTCGACGACGGCGTACGCGACGACCAGCGCCGGGTTCGCCATCCGGGAGAACGAGATGATCAGGCCGAGCGCCAGACCGACCACGGCGGCGCCCATCCACGCCACGCCGAGCAGCGCGTCGGGCACCAGCACCCAGGCGGCCGCGGCGGAGACGCCGAGGATGCCCAGGAGCGTGACGGTCTTGACCACCACGTCGTCGATCGACATGGGCGTGACGGCCGGCGGAGCGGCCGGGTAGCCCGCCTCCGTCGGGTACTGCTGGGGGTAGCCGGGCTGTCCGTACGGCCCGGTCGGGGCGTACCCGGCGGAGCGCTCCCGCTCGGCCGCCTGGCCGAGCCGGGCGAGCACCGGGTTCGAAGTCTTCACTGTCAGGCCTCCCTCAGGGGGTCGATGCACGTGAACGTGCAGTGTCAAGAGTAAACGGCCCGGCCAGTCCCGTGGAGATCGCCGACCGAGAAGGGAGGCGAAAGTGTCGGTGCCCGGGGCGGGGGTCGAACCCGCACGCCTTGCGGCAGCCGCTTTTAAGGCGGCCGTGTCTGCCGTTCCACCACCCGGGCGGGGCGGCACCGGCGCGTCGACACGCGCGGTGCAGTGTCACGGTAGCGGGTCGTCGGCGACCCGGCGTACCCCGACGCCTGGCTGACACTAGGGTCGAGACCGTGAGCAGCGCAGCCCCCACGGCCCCCGACGCCGTCCCCGGCCAGGCTGTCCACCCCACCGAAGCGGCACCCCGGCCGCGGCTCGCCCGCCTGCTGGCGACCGCCACCCGGCACCGTACGGACCTGCTCGTCGGGCTGCTCTTCCTGGCACTCGCCGGCTGGCTCACCCACGGTCTCTGGCCCGACCCGTCCGGCCGGACGCTGGCGCTCAACCCGGAGGACCAGACCCTCTACGAGTGGTTCCTGGCGGTGGACTCGCGGGCCCTGCTCGGCGACTTCGGCCTGCTCACCGACCGGCTCAACGCGCCGGACGGGGTGAACCTGATGACCAACACCTCGGTCATCGCGCTCGGTGTGCTGCTCGCCCCGGTCACCCTGCTGCTCGGCGCGCCGGTGACCTTCGCGCTGCTGGCGGCGGTGAACCTGGCCGGCACCTCGGTCGCCTGGTACCTGCTGTTCACCCGGACCCTGCGGGCCCGCCGGCTCGCCGCCGGACTGGGCGCCGCGCTCTGCGGCTTCGGCCCGGGCATGGTCTCGCAGACCAACAGCCACCTGCACATGACCGCCCAGTGGCTGGTGCCGGTGATCGTCTGGCTGGTGATCCGGCTGCTGCGCGCCGCCGACCCCGGCCCTACCGTGCCGGGCGCCGGCCGGGCCGGCGCGGGCGGCGACGGCTTCGACCGGCGCCGGCTGACCACCTCGGCGATCGGCCTCGCCGCCGCGGTCACCGCGCAGGTCTTCATCGGCGAGGAGGTGCTCTTCCTCTGCGCCGTCACGCTGCTGGTCATGGCGATCACCTACGCGGTGGTGGACCGGGACCTGGCCCGCCGCGCGCTGCCCGGCTTCGCCAGCGGGATGACGCTCGCCGCCGGGCTGGCCCTGCTCGCGCTCGCCGGGCCGCTGTGGTTCCAGTTCGCCGGGCCGCAGGGCGTCGCCGACGGGATGTTCAGCCCGAACTACTTCTCGGCCGACCTGCGCAGCTGGTGGACGATCTCGCCGCTCTCCGTCGCCGGCGGCGCGGAGGGGGCCCGGCTCACCACCGGCCCGGCCGAGTACAACACCTTCCTCGGCTGGCCGCTGCTGGCGGTCACCGCCGGCTGCGCGCTCTGGTTGGGCCGCCGCCCGCTGGCTGTCGCCTGCGTGGTCGGCGTGCTCGCCATGGGCGCGCTCTCGCTCGGCCCCCGGCTGGTGCTCGACGGCGACCGCACCGCCCTGCCCGGCCCGTACGCGCTGATCGCCGGACTGCCGGTGGTGGACGGCGCGCTGCCGATGCGGTTCGCCCTCGCGGTGCTGCCGCTGACCGCCACGCTGCTGGTGCTGGCGGTGGACCGGGCGCTGCGCGACACCGGGCGGGTCCGCCGGGTGGTCCCGATGCTGGTCGGCGCGGCGCTGCTGCCCGTGGTGCCGACGCCGCTGCCGACCGCCGAACGCCCGCCGGTGCCGGAGTTCATCACCGCCGGCCACTGGCGGCAGTGCGTACGCCCCGGCGGGGTGCTGGTGCCGGTGCCGCTGCCCACCCCCAAGGATCCCTGGCCGATGCGCTGGGCGGCCGCCGCCGACGCCGGGTTCGCGATCCCGGAGGGCTTCTTCATCGGCCCGTACGGCCGCGGCGGCACCGCCGCCATGGGCACCTACAAGCGGCCCACCTCCGCCCTGCTGGCCGAGGTCGCCAAGCATGGCCTGCAGCCGGCCGTCGGGGACGAGCAGCGCCGGCAGGCGGCGAAGGACGCCGACTTCTGGGGCGCCTCCTGCGTGGCGCTGGCCGTCGACACCCCGCACGCGGAGAGCCTGCGCGGCACGCTGGAGCAGCTCTACGGCCCGGCCACCCGGATCGCCGACGCCTGGACCTGGCGGGTCTGACCGACCCGGAACGAAGCGAGCCCCTCCGCGTGGGCGGAGGGGCTCGGTCCGTCGTACGCGGGTCAGCCGCGTGGTGTGCCGACCGGCTGGGACGCCTCGGCGAACTCCTCGCGCGGGTCGTGCAGCTGGCCGAGGGCGACCACCTCGCGCTTCAGGAAGAACGCCAGCGACCAGTCGACCACGACCCGGACCTTACGGTTGAACGAGGGGATCCGGCTCATGTGGTACGTCCGGTGCATGAACCAGGCCGGCCAGCCCTTCATCTTGATGCCGTACACCTGGGCGACGCCCTTGTGCAGGCCCAGGCTGGCCACGCTGCCGGCGTGCTTGTGCTTGTACTCCACCGGCTCCCGGCCGCGGATGACGTTGACGATGTTGTCGGCCATCCGGGCGGCCTGGCGCACCGCGTGCTGCGCGCTCGGCGAGCAGTACGCCCCGGGCGGGCCGGTCAGGTCCGGCACGGCCGCGCAGTCGCCCGCGCTCCAGGCGCCCTCGACCACCCGGTCGCCGTCGACCACCTGCAGGGTCGGCAGGCAGGTGACCCGGCGCCGCTCGTCGCGCGGGAAGTCGGTCGCGTCCAGCAGCGGGGACGGCTTGACGCCGGCCGTCCAGACGATGGTGTCGGCCTTGAAGCTGTCGCCGTCGGAGAGCGCCACCACCCCGTCGACGCAGGACTCCAGCCGGGTGTCCAGCCGGATGTCCATGTCCCGCTTGAGCAGCTGCTGGACGGTGTAGGCGCCCATGTCCCGGTCGACCTCGGGCAGCACCCGCTGGGTCGCCTCGACCAGCACCCAGCGCATGTCCGCCGGCTTCAGCTCCGGGTAGTACCGCAGCGCGTCGCGGGCCATGTCCTCCATCTCGGCGAGCGCCTCGATGCCGGCGTACCCGCCGCCGACGAAGACGAAGGTCAGCGCGCTGCGGCGGACCTCCGGGTCGGGCGTGGCGGCGGCCACGTCGAGCCGGTCCAGCACGTGGTTGCGCAGGTAGATGGCCTCACCGATGGTCTTGAACCCGATGCCGTGCTCGTGCAGGCCGGGGATCGGCAGGGTCCGGGAGACCGAACCGGGCGCCACCACCACGTGGTCGTACCGGATCTCCCGGGTCGGACCGCTGATCGGCTGCACCACGGCGGTCCTGCGGTCGTGGTCGATCCGCGTCACCGCGCCCGCCACCACCTTGCACCGGCGCAACTCCCGCCGCAGCGGCACCACGGAGTGCCGGGGGGAGATGTTGCCGGCCGCCGCCTCGGGCAGGAACGGCTGGTAGGTCATGTGGGGCTGCGGGTCCACCACGATGACCTCAGCCTCACGGGAGCTGAGCTTCTTCGACAGGCGCAGGGCCGCGTAGAGACCGACGTGCCCGGCACCCACCACAAGGATCCGCTTCGGATTCACGTCATCTATCTTTCCCCGCGCAGCTCGGCTAATCCCGCTCGCGCCCCCCTTCTGTGACCGAGCACAACCCCTGTGACCTGCGCAACGTGTTGGGCGAGGGGGGTCAGCTGCGCCGGTGGCGCCGCGACCGGCCACACCCGTCACCCGCGTCGCAGCAGCCAGCCCAGCAACCCGGCCACCCCGGCCGCGACCAGCAGACCGGCCACCGTCACGGCCTGGAAACCGCGGTCGCCGCCGGCACCGGCGACCTCCACCAGCAGCACGCCGAGCACCGCGGCGGCGAGCACCACCGCGCCGGCCCGGAGCAGCCACCGCACGATCAGGTCGGGGTCGACCACCGCGTCGTAGGGCAGCACCGCGGCCAGCGCGCAGAGGGTGTGCATGAGATACAGCACCGCTGCCACCGCGAGCAGCCGCCAGAGCGCGATCGGCCGGCCGTACCCGTCGGTGGCCAGCAGCCACCCGCCGACGGTGACCAGCGCCGCGAAGGTCGGCCAGACCCGGCGCGGCGCGACCGCGGGCAGCAGGGCCACCACGACCAGCGCGCCGAGCGGCCGCCCGAACAGCACCTCCGCGGGGTACGCCAGCACGAAGCCGACCAGCACGGTGAGGAAGATGCCGGTGCGGACCAGCAGCGGCGTGAGGCTGACCCGGCCGGCCGCCCGCCGGACCGCCCGGACCCGTCCGGTGACCGCGTCGATCATCCGCGCCCACCCCCGCCGGGGACCGCCGGCCGCCGCCCGCTCACCGAACCACCTTTCGATCGCGACTGCGGGGCTCGCAGAACCGGCTCACTCCTCGCGCTCACCGGGCACCCACCCGGGGGGCGGTGGCCAGCCGGGCCACGTCGCGCAGCACCTGGTCCAGGCTGCCCGCGCCGGCCCAGCCCACCACCGGCACGCCGTGCTCGCGCAGCTGCCCGATCATCGTGTCCCGGTCGAGTCGCCACAGCCGGTACGCCACCTCCGCCCAACCGCGGTCCTTCGGCGCCGGCAGGTCGGCCGGCAGGGTGTCCACCGCGACCACGAACCGCCCGGAGCGGGCCAGCCGGGCCAGCATCTGCGCCGAACGCTCGTCCAGCAGCGGGGTGAGGACCACCACCAGCGCGTCCGCGGCCAGCAGCTGCGGCCCGAACACCTGGTCGTACGGCTCGTGCGGGGAGTGCTCGGCGTGCACGTCGAGCAGCCACTCCAGCACGGTCAGGTACTGCCGGCGACCGGTGGCCGGGCGCAGCCGGCGCGCGCTCGGGCCGTACTCCAGCAGGGCCACCCGGTCTCCCCGGTGCAGGTAGTGCTCGGCGATCGCGGCGGCGGCCCGGACCGTGGTGTCCAGCACCGAGGCGGCGCCGCCGACCCCACCGGAGCGGCCCGCCTCGGCGAGCACGTCGAGCAGCACCACCACCTCGGCGTCCCGGTCGGACAGGGTGGCCGCCACGTGCAGTTGCCGGGCCCGCAGCGAGACCCGCCAGTCGATCCGGCGCAGCCGGTCGCCGGGCGCGAAGACGCGTACCCCGGCCAGCTCCCCGCCCTCGCCGGGCCGGCGCGAGCGGTGCGCGCCGACCAGGCCGGCGGCCCGGGGCATCGCCTCGACCGCCTCGAACGGCTCGGTCTTCGGGTAGACCCGGGTGCGGACCGGCTCGGTGATCACCGCGCGGGAGACGAGCAGGCCCTGCGCGGCGACGACGCGTGCCCCGGCCGGGCCGACCGGGTGCCGGCCCCAGCGCAGCGCCCGGCCGGCCAGCTCCAGGTCGACGGCGGTGGCGGTGGCGACGGAGGTGACGAACGGCCGGTCGGCGACGGCCGCGGCGCCCGGCCCGGCACCGGACGCCATCGCGGTGCCGGCGATGCTCGCCCGCTCGATCCGCAGCCAGGGCGAGACCCGGGTCCGGACCACCGCCACGTCGTAGTCGACCGTGTCCGGGTTGCCGAGCGTGACCGTGCCGGCGACCTCGCCCCCCTCGACCACGTGCGCGTCCTCGGTGGCGATCCAGACCTGGGGCAGCGCGGTCGGCCGGCGGCGCAACGCGTACGCCGTGCCGAGCGCGATCGGGGCGGCCAGCACGACCAGGTCGACCCGACCGAGCAGCACCGCCGCGATCAGCAGCAGGCCGGTCAGCAGCACCGCCCGGCCGAGCGCCCAGCTGGGCACCCAGCCGGGCGACGGTTCCGGCTCGCCGGCCTCGACCCGCGACACCGTGGACCCGGCCATCAGAGCCCGGGCCGGCCGGCGGCGTAGCTGGGCAGCGCGCCGCTGGCCGGGGCCGGCGTGCCGGAGAGCACCTCGCCGACCACGAAGGACGGATCGACCCGGCGCAGCCACATCTCCGGCCGCAGCGTGATCCGGTGCGCCAGCGCCGGGACCGCGACCTCCTTGACGTCCTCCGGCACCACGTAGTCCCGGCCGGCGAGGACCGCCCGCACCCGGGCCAGCAGCAGCAGCGCCAGCGACCCCCGGGGCGAGGCGCCGACCAGCACCGAGGGGTGTTCCCGGGTGGCCGCGGTCAGCGCGACGATGTAGCGGCCCACCGAGTCCTCCACCACCACGTCCTCCAGCGCGGCCTGCATGGCCCGCAACGTGGCGGCGTCGACCACCGGCTTGATGTCGGCCTCCTCGCGGCGGCGGCCCATCCGGCGGCGCAGCACCTCCCACTCCTCGTCGTGATCCGGGTAGCCGAAGGACACCCGCAGGAGGAACCGGTCGAGCTGCGCCTCGGGCAGCGGGTAGGTGCCCTCGTACTCGATCGGGTTGGCGGTGGCCAGCACGTGGAACGGCTCGTCCAGCCGGTACGTCACGCCCTCCACCGAGACCTGCTTCTCCTGCATCGCCTCGAGCAGGGCCGACTGGGTCTTCGGCGGGGTCCGGTTGATCTCATCGGCGAGCAGCAGGTTGGTGAAGACCGGGCCGGCCCGGAAGGCGAAGTCGCCGCTGCGCTGGTCGTAGAGGAACGAGCCGGTGACGTCGGCCGGCAGTAGGTCGGGGGTGAACTGGAGCCGGCGGAAGTCCAGCCCGAGCGCCTGGGCGAAGGAGCGGGCGGTCAGCGTCTTGCCCAGCCCGGGCAGGTCCTCCAGCAGCACGTGGCCGCCGGCCAGGATCCCGGCGAGGACCAGCTCCAGCGCGTCCCGCTTGCCGACCACGACCTGGCCGACCGCGTCCAGCACCGCCCGGGCGAGGTGGCCGACCTCGGTGGCGGGGATCGTCCGGTCGACGTCGTTCATCACAGTTTCTCCAGTTCGGCGACGATCGCCGCGAGGTCGCGCGGCGACGGGGTGCGGCGGGGCGGGGTCTCCAGGAAGGTCCACAGCCGCTCACCCAGCAGGGCGCGGGCGCGGGCCGGGTCGGATTCGCGGGTCACGCCGTGCCGCTGGCGCAGCCGCTCGTCGGCCAGCTCGCCGAGCCGGGGCAGGATCACCCCGGTGAACCGTTCCGGCCGGGTGGTCGACCAGTCCAACGGCCACTCCCAGCCGTTGATCGCGGTGCGCAGCGCGTCCCGGGCGTTCCAGTTCCAGGTGCCGTCGTCGTCGACGTAGGCGGCCCGGGACCCGGCCGGGGGCGGCGGCGGAGGCGCCAGCGCGGCGACGACCCGGCGCACCGCGAACAGCGCGACCACCCCGGCGACCAGGATCAGCAGGGACACCCGCAGGCCGACCAGGCGCAGCCCGGCGACCAGCACGACCACCACCGCCGCCATCCCGGCGAGGGTGCGCAGCACCTGCCCGATCCGGCTGCCGCGGTCCCGCTCGTCGGGCCGGGACCGCTCCTCCTCGAAGCTGAGCAGGTCGTCGATGCTGGTGCTGCTCACGGCGTCACCTCAGCTCGCGACTGCGGGGCTCGCAAACCCGGCTCACTCCTCGCGCTCACGACGTCACCTCAGCTCGCGACTGCGGGGCTCGCAAACCCGGCTCACTCCTCGCGCTCACGACGTCACCTCAGCTCGCGACTGCGGGGCTCGCAAACCCGGCTCACTCCTCGCGCTCACGACGTCACCTCAGCTCGCGACTGCGGGGCTCGCAAACCCGGCTCACTCCTCGCGCTCACGACGCCACCTCCGCACCGCCGGCCACCACCGCGGTGAGCTCACCGCGCAACCGGCGCAGCGCGGCCCGGGCCTGGTCCCGGGTCTGCTCGTCGACCGGGTGGGTGGCGTACCGCGCCTCCCGGTAGACGTGGGCGAACTCGGCCAGCACGTCGGCGCTGACGATCGCCGGCACGCCGGCGGCCGGATCCCCGCGCAGCAGGCGGGTGACCAGGTCGGTGGGGGTGTCCCCGGGCAGCCGGGGCACGCCGGCCGCCGCGGCGGCCTCCTCCAGCCGGACCCAGCAGGCGATCACCGCGGTCCGCGGGTCGGTGGCCTGGTCGTCCAGCTCGACCAGGCCCGCGTCGAGGGCGGCGACCACCTCGCGGGCGGTGCCCTCGGCGGTGCGCCGGGCCGACTGCGCCGGCAGCGCCCGGGTGGTCCGGCGGATCGCGCCGCGGATCAGCGTGCAGGTCAGGTAGCCGAACGCGACCAGCAGGGCCAGCCCGAGCAGCACCATCGCCGCGGTGGCGATCCACTGCGGGATCTGCGCCTGGGTGGCCTCCCCCGCGTCGCGTGGCTCGATCGGGATCGACGGGCTCGGTGCCACCGTCGGGTATTCCGGAACGTAGGGGATGTTGTCGGCGGCGGGCGGGATCCGGCTCGCGCCGATCGACGAGTGCGCGGCCGCCGTCGCGGCGACGGCGAGCAGGACCGCCACCGCGGCCACCGGCCACCACCTGCGCAGCACGCTCAGATCCATCCGGGACTACCTCCGGACCACCGGGGCGTACGGCAACGGCCGGCACGTTCCGTCCGTCATCGCCACCGCCCCGCGTTTCAGTCCACCCCGGCCGACCGCTTCGCCCGGGCGAACACATCGTCCAGCATCCCTGGTGTCAGCCGCCCCGTGAAGGTGTTCTGCTGGCTGACGTGGTAGCAGCCGAGCAGCTCCGGTGCGGCCGTGCCGGACCAGTGTGCCCCATGCGCGAACGCCGGTCGCGGGCTGGGCGGGCGCTGGCCGTACACCGCACGCAGCACCGGCCACCACGCGGCCCAGGCGAACGCGCCCAGCGCGACCACCACCCGCAGCGCCGGCCGGATCAGCGCGACCTCGCGGTGCAGCCACGGCGCGCAGGTGTCCCGCTCCGGTGGCGTGGGCTTGTTGTCCGGCGGCGCGCAGCGCACCGCGGCGAAGATCCGGGTGTCCCGCAGGGTGAGGCCGTCGTCGGCGGAGACGCTGGTCGGCTGGTTGGCCAGGCCGGCGCGGTGCAGCGCGGCGAAGAGCACGTCGCCGGAGCGGTCGCCGGTGAAGATGCGGCCGGTGCGGTTGCCGCCGTGCGCGGCGGGCGCGAGGCCGAGGATGGCGATCCGCGCGTCGGGCGCGCCGAAGCCGGGCACCGGCCGTCCCCAGTACTCCTGGTTGCGGAAGGCCGCGCGGCGGGTCCGGGCGACCTCCTCCCGCCAGTCGACCAGCCGCGGGCAGGCGAAGCAGTCGCTGACGGCGGCGTCCAGGTCGGCCAGGTCGGTCGCCCGCCCGGCGCGGGCGACCACCTCCTCGGGCGTACGCGGCTCAGCCAAGCTTGGCCCGGAAGAGCTCGAGGGTGCGGGCCCAGGCGCTGGACGCGGCGCGCTGGTCGAACGCCTCGGGCCGGTCGTCGTTGAAGAAGGCGTGCGCGGTGCCCGGGTAGTCGTAGAGGTGGCAGGTGCCGCCGGCCTCCTCGATCGCCCGGCGGGCGGTCTGCACGCCCTCCGCCGTGGAGGTGCCGTCCTCTTCGGAGCAGTGGACGACCGCAGCCTTGCCGGCGTAGTCGGCCCAGTCGGGGCGCATCTTCTCCCAGGGCAGCCGCGGATAGAAGCCGACCGTGGCGACGATCCGCTCGGAGATGGTGGCCGACCAGAGCGCCAGGCTGCCACCGGCGCAGAACCCGACGCAGCCCACCTTGCCGGTCACCTCCGGCCGCTGCGCGAGGTAGTTCGCCGCGGCGGCGATGTCCCGCGCCGCCTCGTCCATCCGCAGGTCCATCAGCAGCCGCCGGGCCTCGTCCGGCTCGCTGGCCGTCTCGCCGTGGTAGAGATCGGGCGCGAGGGCGACGAAACCGGCCTCGGCGAAGCGGTCCGCCACCGAGGTGATGTGCGGCACCAGACCCCACCACTCCTGGATGACGATGACCGCGGGGCTGGCCGCACCGCCGGAGGGTATCGCGAGATACCCCTCGCTCGTCCCCCCGTTGCTGGTGAAGCTCACCATTTCGCCCATCGGCCCGTCCTCCTAGCGGTCAGTCATCGTTGGCTGGTCGCCCAGTGGTCCTACGTGCCGGTAGCCTGCCACGCCGCGACCGCGCCGGGAAGACGCTGGAACAGTGGCATTCACCTCCCGTTCGCCCGCCGGTGACTCCGGGTACGCCGACGGCGGCGCGAGGTTCTCCGCGCCGCCGTGGGTGCTGCCGATCCGGGGAGGTCAGGCCTTCTTGGTGAGGCAGAGCAGGTAGCCCTTCTTGCCGGGCTCGATGCTGTAGAAGACGTAGCCGTCCTCACCCTCCTTGATGTACTGCTCGCAGGCCTCACCCGTCTTGGCCTGCGCCTCGGTCTGCCCGTCCACCCGGCCGACCACGTTGTACACGGCCTCGGTCGAGGTGCAGTCGACGACCTTGGCGTTGTCGACCTCCTCCTCCTCGGTGCCGGTGATCTCGGGCAGCTCGGCGATGCAGTCGCCGGTCTTCGCCTCGGCCGTCTCGTCGGAGTTCAGGACGTTGCCGAGACCGAACTTCAGCCCGGCGATGACCAGGAACACGACGATCGCGCCGACGATGCCGAGCACCTTCCTGCCGCCGGACTTCTTCGCCGGGGGCGGCGCCTGGACGCCGGGCTGGGGCTGCTGGGCGTCCGGGGCGGGGGGCGGTGCGACCTGCTCTGACACGGGCTTTCCTTCCAAGGGGTTGATGAGCAGACGACACCGTAACGATCAACAACGCGGCGCGCTGTCCCGTCGGCCTCATCCGTTCAGCTATTTCCCAGCTTCGAAACCACGCGGCGAGACCCCGGTCACCACGGGACGGGTGACCGGGGTCTCCGGGGGCGTTCAGCGGGTGACGCTCGGTGTCGGGGTCGCGCTCGGGCTCTGCGTGGGGCCCGGGCTCGGCGTGCCGGTGCCGCCCGGCGTGGGACCCGGCTCGCCGGTGGGTTCCGGCGTCGGGGTGGCCAGCGGGGGCAGGGTCGACCCCGGCGCCGGCCCGACCGGGGCGCGCGGCGCGAAGGGCGCCTGGTCCGGGCAGTACGGGTAGGTGCGCAGCAGCGGGTTGCCGGTGCCGCTCGGGTCGCGCGCGTCCGGGCAGTCCGGGTAGCCGAGCCGGATCGGGTCGCCGTTCTGGTCGAAGAGGCGGGCGTTCTCCACCAGCCGCCCCTCGCTGTCGTAGACGAAGACGTCCCGCACCCGGTCGTACGGGTTCTGCACCGCGATCGGGTCGTAGCCGTAGTCGTGGTAGCCCGCCCGGTCCTCGGCGTTCACCAGCCCGGCCAGGGCGAAGACGACGAGCACCGCACTGCCCGCGTGCACCGCCCAGCGGGGCCAGCGCCGCAGCCGCCCGGAGCGGTGGCCGAGCCAGATCGAGGCGAGCACGAAGCCGGCCAGCATGACCAGGCCGGCGAGCAGTTCGCCGCCGAACCGCGGCAGCAGGCCGAAGCTGCCGCCGGTGGAGATCACGGTGACCAGCATGGCGGCGAGGTAGCCGCGCAGCACCCACCAGGCCGGGCGGAGCAGCCGCAGGAACTCGCTCGCCGTCGCGTACCCCAGCGGCGGGCCGAGCTGGGTGTCCAGCGCGCGCAGCTGGCGGCGGGCCCGGCCCACGGCGGCGGCCACCCGCTGGTCGAGGTTGCGCCCGGCGGTCGCCGGCGCGCCGGCCGCGGCCCGCAGCTCCGCCGCGTACGCCTCGGGTTGCCCCAACCGCTCGACCAGGGAGCCGTCGGCCTCGGCGGCCACCTCGGCGAGGTGCTCCGGCAGGTCCTCGGTCAACTCGTCGCGGACCGCCGCCGGCAGGTCGGCCAGCGCGGCCCGGACCCGCGCGACGTAGTCCGCGATCTCCTGCTCCGTGACGGTCATGCCGCCATCCCCCGATCGTCGAGCAGTGTGTCCATGGTGGTGGCGAACGAGCGCCAGAGCTTGCCGGAGCGGGTGAGCTGGTCCCGGCCGGCGGCGTTGAGCGAGTAGTACTTGCGGTGCGGGCCGGATTCGCTGGGCACGACGTACGTCGTCAGCAGGCCCGCGGTGAAGAGCCGGCGCAACGTGCCGTAGACGGAGGCGTCGCCGACCTCCTCCAGGCCGGCCTCGCGCAGCCGGCGGAGGATGTCGTAGCCGTAGCCGTCCTCCTCGCGCAGCACGGCGAGGACCGCGAGATCCAGCACGCCCTTCAGCAGCTGTGTGGTGTCCACACCACGGACACTACTGTGTGATGCGTAGTACCGTCAACGGAACAGTAGCGGGTCGCGTCGGTGGCTGGCGCCGGACGGCCTGCGTAGGGTCGAACCATGTCCTGGAGCAGCTACGGATCGTTCCTGGTCTTCGCCCTGGTGCTGATCCTGATCCCCGGCCCGGACTTCGCCGTGATCACCCGCAACACGCTGGCCTCCGGCCGGCGTCGCGGCGTGTGGAGCGCCGTCGGGGTGACCGGTTCCAACGCGGTGCAGGGCATCGCGGCGGCCGCCGGCCTGGGCGCGCTCGTCGTGCGCTCCCAGCCGCTGTTCGAGGCCATCCGCTGGGCCGGCGTGGCCTACCTGGCGTACCTCGGCGTGCAGGCCTGGCGCTCGGCGTGGGTCGGCCGCTATGCGCCGCTGGCCGGCGACGCGGCCCCGCCCGGGCAGGCGCTGACCGGTTTCCGGCAGGGCTTCCTGTCCAACATCACCAACCCGAAGGTGCTCGCCTTCTACCTGGCCGTGCTGCCGCAGTTCGTCGGCGGGCCGGCGCCGTTGACGGTGCTGGTCGCCTTCGCGCTCAGCCACGCGGTGCTCTCGCTGCTGTATCTGCTGGTGCTGGTCGGCGCGCTGCACCGGGCCCGGCAGGTGCTCTCCCGGCGGCGGGTGCGCCGCTGGCTGGACGGGCTGACCGGGCTGGCCCTGCTCGGCTTCGGCGTCCGCCTCGCCACCGAACGCGCCTGACCACCGTAGGCCGCGCCACGGGCGCTACCGCTGCAGGCTCCAGGCGATGCCGTCGAGGATGTCGTGCTCGGAGGCGACCACCGAGGGCATCCCGGCCCGCTCCATGACCACCCGCAGCACCAGGGCGCCCGCGCCGATCACATCGGCCCGGCCCGGGTGCATCACCGGGATCGCCAGCCGCTGGTCGCGGCTCTTGCCGAGCAGGTCGGCGGTCACCTCGGCGACCGCGTCGTAGGACACCCGGGCGTGGTGGATGCGCGCCGGGTCGTACGCCTGGAGGCCCTGCGCGATCGCGACCACGGTGGTGACCGACCCGGCGAGCCCGATCAGGGTGGCCGCCCGGCGGCCGGGCACCACCTCCAACGCCCGGTCGACCGCGACCGCGATGTCGGCCTGCGCGGCGGCCACCTCGTCCAGGCTCGGCGGGTCGCCGTGCAGGTGCCGCTCGGTCATCCGGACGCAGCCGATGTCCATCGAGATGGCGGCCTCGACCCCGCCGGCGCGGGTGCCGACCACGAACTCGGTCGAGCCGCCGCCGATGTCGATGACCAGGTACGGCTCCTTGGCGTCGGTGGGCAGCCCGCGCACCGCGCCGGTGAAGGAGAGCCGGGCCTCCTCGTCGCCGGTCACCACCTCGGGGGCGACCCCGAGGGTCCGCTCCACCATGGTGCGGAAGTCCCCGGCGTTGGTGGCGTCCCGGGTGGCCGAGGTGGCGCACATCCGGACCCGCCCGGCGCCGAGCCGTTCGATCTCGGCGGCGTAGGAGGCGAGCGCGACCCGGGTGCGCTCGATCGCCTCCGGCGCCAGCCGGCCGGTCTTGTCGACGCCCTGGCCGAGCCGGACGATCTCCATCCGCCGGCTGAGGTCGACCAGCGGCGCCTCCGGCCCGGCGTCCGGATCGGGCAGGTCGGCGACCAGCAGGCGGATCGAGTTGGTCCCGCAGTCGATGGCGGCCACGCGCGTCGTCACGGCAGCAACCCTACGGCAGTCCGCCGGCACCGGGCCGACGGTCCGCGCCGGCGCGAGCGGCGGCGACGCCTCTCGGCGGGCGGCGGTGTTCCCGCAACGGTGCGATGCCGCTGAGGCATCAATATGACTTTCCGGTAGCACGGTCGTCAGCGGCATGCCTCCGGCCGCCGACGCGCCGGGAGCCCGCCGGCCGGGCCCTCCACGGGAACCGGCGACCGACCACACGCTCAGAGGCGCAGCAGCATGCGGGTGTTGCCGAGGGTGTTCGGCTTGACCCGCTCCAGGTCCAGAAACTCGGCGACGCCCTCGTCGTAGGAGCGCAGCAGCTGCTCGTAGACCGGCTGCGGCACCGGAGCGCCGTCGATCGCGGTGAAGCCGAACGAGCCGAAGAACCGGGTCTCGAAGGTGAGCACGAAGATCCGGGCCACCCCGAGTTCCCGGGCGGCGTCGATCAGCTCCCCGACGATCCGGTGGCCGATCTTGCGACCCCGGCACGCCGGGTCGACGGCGACCGTCCGGATCTCGGCCAGGTCCTCCCACATCACGTGCAGCGCGCCGCAGCCGACCACCGCGTCGTCGGCGGCCCGGACCGCGACCCGGAACTCCTGCACGTCCTCGTAGAGCGTGACAGTGGCCTTGCTGAGCAGCCGCCGGTCGTCGGTGTAGGTGTCGACCAGCCGCCGGATGCCGCGTACGTCGCGGGTGCGGGCCCGGCGGACGACGATCTCGTCCGCGGCCGCCCGGCCCGGTCCGGCCTCCCCGGTCATTCGCCCGCCGGCACGTCCACGCACGGCCCCGCCGTCCACCAGGGCTCCACCAGCTCCAGCGTCTCGTCGCCGAACGGGTTCACCCCGGGCCCCGCGCCGAGCGCGTGGCCGAGGTGCACGTGCAGGCACTTCACCCGTCCCGGCATGCCGCCGGCGGAGATGCCCGCGATCTCCGGCACCTGGCCGATCGCCTCGCGGCGGGTGAGGTAGTCCTCGTGCGCGGCCCGGTAGCGGGCGGCCAGCTCCGGGTCGGTGTCGAGCCGGTCGGCCATGTCCTTCATCAACCCGGCGGACTCCAGCCGGCTGCACGCCGCGGTCGCCCGGGGACAGGTCAGGTAGTACAGCGTCGGGAAGGGCGTGCCGTCGGCCAGCCGCGGGGTCGTCTCCACCACGTCGGGCAGGCCGCAGGGGCAACGGTGGGCCACCGCCCGGGTGCCCCGGGGCGGGCGGCCGAGCTGCGCGGCCACCGCGGCCAGGTCGGCCTCGGTGGCCGGTTCCCGCTGCGGCAGGGGTACGGACCTCGCCGCCGGCTCCTGCGGTGGTACGACAGTCACGGTGCCCATCTCTCGTTCGGTGCTGGGTCGGTGCTCACTTGTCGGGCTGCTCGCCGTTGGCGGCCTCCACGCTCGACCAGAGGGTGTCGTACCAGGGGTCGGGGGTGGCCGGGCTGGCCGGGTTGCCGCGACCCGCGTCCCGGGCGGCGCCCGCCGGGTCGTTGAGCAGGATCACGATCTTCTCGCCCGGTCGGGTCATGAAGAACCGCTCCCGGGCCTTGGTCTCGATGAACGCGTCGTCCTGCCACTTGGCCGCCTCGGCGGACAGGTCGGCGATCAGCTTCTCCTGCTTCGCCTGGGACGCCTCCATCCGCTCGATGTCGGCCTGCTGATCCAGATAGACCCGCACCGGGTAGGTGTAGGCCAGGGCGAGGGCGATCAGCACCGCGAAGAGCACGGTGGCCCGCCCGGTGAAGCGTCGGGGGTGGGGTGCGGTGAGCCGCTTGACGGTGCCACCGGCCGCCGTACGACGGGCGGCGGCGGGCCGGCTCGCGGAGCGTACGCCCTCGGCGCCGCGGGCCGTGCCGGGCGCGCGGCCGGCAGCGGCGCGCGGGTCGGCGCGGACCCCGCCGTCGCGGACCGATCCCCGGGCGGCCCGGCCCCCGCCCGGCCGGCCGGGCTGACCCGGCCGGCGGACGGGACGCTGACCACCCGGTGTGCGGCGCTGCTGCATCGTCACACCCCTCCCCCGAGGCTTCGCGCGACTCAGGCGGAACGGTAGCGCGGGAAGGCGCCCGCGCCGGCGTACCGCGCCGCGTCGGCCAGTTCCTCCTCGATCCGCAGGAGCTGGTTGTACTTGGCCACCCGGTCCGAACGCGCCGGGGCGCCGGTCTTGATCTGGCCGCAGCCGGTGGCCACGGCCAGGTCGGCGATGGTGGTGTCCTCGGTCTCGCCGGAGCGGTGGCTCATCATGCAGGTGAAGCCGGCCCGGTGCGCCAGGTCGACCGCGTCGAGGGTCTCGGTCAGCGAACCGATCTGGTTCACCTTGACCAGCACGGCGTTGGCGGCCTTCTCGGCGATGCCCCGGGCGATCCGCTGCGGGTTGGTGACGAACAGGTCGTCGCCGACGATCTGGATCCGGTCGCCGATCGACGCGGTCAGCGTCTGCCAGCCGCTCCAGTCGTCCTCGGACAGCGGGTCCTCGATCGACACGATCGGGTAGTCGCCGATGAGCTTGGTGTAGTAGTTGCTCATCTCCTCGGCGGTCTTCGTGGCGCCCTCGAAGGTGTAGGTGCCGTTGTCGAAGAACTCCGTCGCCGCCACGTCGAGCGCGAAGACGATGTCGGTGCCGAGCCGGTAGCCGGCCTTCTCCACCGCCTCGGCGATCAGGTCCAGCGCGGCCGAGTTGGTGGGCAGGTTCGGCGCGAAGCCGCCCTCGTCGCCGAGGCCGGTGGAGAGGTCCTTCTTCTTCAGCACGGACTTGAGCGCGTGGTAGACCTCCGCGCCGGAACGCAGCGCCTCCCGGAAGCTGGGAGCGCCGATCGGGGCGATCATGAACTCCTGGATGTCGACGTTGGAGTCGGCGTGCGCCCCACCGTTGAGGATGTTCATCATCGGCACCGGCAGCAGGTGCGCGTTCGGGCCGCCCAGGTAGCGGAAGAGGCTCAGCTCGGCGCTGCCGGCGGCGGCCTTCGCCACCGCCAGGGACACCCCGAGGATGGCGTTCGCGCCCAGCTCGGACTTGGTGTCGGTGCCGTCGATGTCGAGCATCTTCTGGTCGATCAGCCGCTGCTCGCTGGCCTCGTAGCCGATCAGCTCGTCGACGATCTTGTCCTCGACGTTGGAGACCGCCTTCTCCACGCCCTTGCCCTGGTAGCGGTCGGCGTCACCGTCGCGCAGCTCGATCGCCTCGAAGGCGCCGGTGGAGGCGCCGGAGGGCACCGCGGCGCGGGCCACCGTGCCGTCGTCCAGGCCGACCTCGACCTCGACCGTCGGGTTGCCCCGCGAGTCGAGAATCTCCCGGGCGACGATTCCCTCGATGGTTGCCACTGAGTCGCTCCTCGTTTGTGTGGTTCCGGTGCGGTATGAGCCGCGACGGTGCGGCTGAGGCAGGTGTTGAACGCAGCGTATCGGGCGGGACTCGGGCACGGGCCGTGCGGTCACACGAGGAGCCCTTCCGATCGGGCGCGGCCCGGCCCGAAACCTGCCCTCGACGCCGGGTTACCCGGACATTCCCGGATTCTCGGGCCTCAACCGGCAACGGGTTTGCGTACCGTGGACCCGATCGAGGAGGCTGGGCGCCATGCCCGCCGCCTCGACCACCCTCCGAATGCTCGCCGTGTCGGTCATCGCGTCGCTCACCGTCACCGGCTGCCAGGCCCTCGACGACGCCGGCCGGGCGATCGGACGGGCCGATCTGGTCAACGACCTCGCCGCCCAGCTGGACCGGGCACTGGAGCTGACCTACTCCGCCGACTACCAGCTGCCCGGCGGGCAGACCGCCAACATCGCCCAGGCGCAGGAGCCGGCCCGCTCCGCGTACACCTACCCGGGCGGCAAGCTGACCGTCACCGATGAGGCGACCACCCGCTGCGAGACCACCGGCGGCCGTACGGTCTGCACCCTGGAGGCGCCACCCGCGCCGAACAGCAAGCCGTCGGTGGCCGTCTTCACCGAGGCCAAGCAGCGAGGGCTGGTCACCCCGCCGGTCGTGGTGGGGCTGCTCACCGCCGCCGCGCTCGACCCCGAGGCGGTGATCACGCAGAGTGACACCACCCTGGCCGGTCGGCACGCCACCTGCGTGGACGTGCGGCAGTCCGCCGACAACTTCACCGCCTGCGTCACCACCGAGGGCGCGCTGGGCAGCTTCACCGGGCAGGTCGACGGCAAGCCGGTGGAGCTGGCGCTGAGCCGCTACCGGGAGACCGTCGACGGGACGGCGTTCGACCTGCCGCCCGGCGCCGGCGTGGTCGACCGCCGCTCGACCAGGTCATGACCACGGCGGCCGGGGCCGGCGCGCGCTTCGTGCCCGGGGCGGGACAGGCCGGCCCGCCCGCGCCCGACGACCCCGCGCTCGTGGTGGCCGGCCGGAAGCTGCTGGTCGGCGCGGACGGGCGGTTCCCGCGGATCGCCGACCTGCCCGCCGACACCGGCTGGGTGCCGCTCGGCACGCTCGACGGCGCCCCGGTCTGGGCCACCGCCCGCTCCGAGGGCAGCTATCCGGGTCGCTGGCTGAGCTGGCGGGCGCTCGCCGCCGAGGTGCCCGGACCGCTGGCCGCGCTGGCCGGGCGGGCGCTGCAGGTGGCGACCTGGCGGCACGCCCACCGCTGGTGCGGCGCCTGCCGGGCGGAGCTCGCCGACGTGCCGGGCGAGTCGGCCCGGCGCTGCCCCGACTGCGGGCTGTACGTGCCGATGCAGCTCTCCCCGGCCGTGCTGGTGGCGATCACCCGGCCCGGCCCGGCCGGCCGCCCCCACGAGCTGCTCCTGGTCCGCCACTCGTACGGGCCGACGGAGCTGTGGGCGCTGGTCGCCGGCTTCGTCGAGGCCGGCGAGACGCTGGAGGCGGCCGTGCACCGGGAGGTCGGCGAGGAGGTCGGGCTGACCCTCGACCGGCTGACCTACTTCGGCAGCCAGCCGTGGGCGATGTCCGGCCCCGGGGTGCTGCTCGCCGGCTTCACCGCCACCGCCGCCGACCCGTCGGCCGAGCCGGTGGTCGACGGGAGGGAGCTGGTGCAGGCGCGCTGGTTTCCGCTGGACGCGCTGCCGGCGGAGCTGCCGCCCGGGTACTCCCTCGCGCGCTGGCTGATCGACGCGGCGGTGACCGCCGCGCGCGGCTGACCCAGGCGGTCCGGCGCGCGCGGCCGATCCGGGCGGCGACCGCGGAGCGGGGCTGATCCGAGCGGCGGCCGGCGCGCGGGCCGCGCCGGCCGTTCAGACGCCGAGCAGGGTGCGCAGGTGGCGCGGGGACGGGCAGTCGTGGGCCAGCATCGCGTCGTGCCAGTCGCGCACCGACACCCCGTCCGGCCGGGCCGCGGCGAGGTCGGCCACCTCGCTGTAGCCCACGAAGTAGGTCGACAGCTGGGTCGAGGTGAGCAGCGCACGCCGCCACTTGCCGGCGGCCTCGCCCTCCTCCTGGAAGCCACGCCCGGTCATCAGCGCCATCGCCTCGGCCTCGGTCATCTCCTCGCAGTGCACCAGCTGGTCGAGCAGCGCGTTGATGGTCATCCGCAGCTGCATCTTGAGCTGCTGCAACCGCACCGGCAGGCCACCGAAGCCGAGCCCGGCCATCAGCTCCTCGGCGTAGACCGCCCAGCCCTCGATGAACGGGCCGGACCGGGCCACCGCCCGCACCCGGGTGCCGCCGGCGTAGCGGCGGGCGTGGGCGAGCTGGAGGAAGTGCCCGGGCATCGCCTCGTGCACGGTCAGGTTGCGGACCATGTGGTCGTTGTACTCGCGGTAGAACGACTCGACCCGGTGCGCCGGCCAGTCCGCCGGGGTCGGCGAGATGCAGTAGAAGGTCGGCACGTCGGCCGTCTCCAGCGGGCCGGGCGAGTCGCAGTAGGCGACCGCCACGCCCCGGGCGAACTCGGGCATCTCCTGGATCACGCACGGGTCGTCGACCAGGGTGACCAGGTCGTGCACGCGGACGAAGTCGGTCGCCTCGTCCAGCGTCACGCCGGCCAGGTCCACGATGGAGTGGTTGTCCGGGTGCTCGGCGGCGAGCAGGTCCAGCGCCCGGCGTACCGTCTCGTCGTCGGCCGGGCCGCCGACCAGCTCGACCGCCGCCGCCCGGATCTCCTCGGTGACCCGGTCCAGGTTGGCCCAGGCCCGGCGCTGGATCTCGGCGGCGCCCAGCTCGGTGTCCAGGGTGTGCCAGAGCCGCGCCTCCCAGCGGCGCCGGCCCAGCCGCGGGTCCCGCCCGGGCCCGGTGTCGTCGGCCAGCCCGATGCGCAGCCAGGCGACGAACTCCTCCAGCGCCGCGATGGCCGCGGTGGCGGCGGGCTCGATCCGGTCGTACCGGGTGGGTGCCTGGGCGAGTAGCGCCGGCACCTCGTCGCGGATCAGCGCCGCGGTGCCGGTGAACTGCCCGACCGCCGTCTCGGCGTGGATCCGCGGCATGTCGCGCAGCGTCGCGCGCGCGGTCGCCAGCGCGTCCGGTACGGCGGCGAGCCGGCCGGCCAGGCTCTCCAGCCGGACCTCGACCGGGGCGTACGGGCGGGCGACCAGCGCGTGCAGCAGCGGGCCGGGGTTGTGCCGCAGCGGATCCCACTCGTGCGTACGGATCTCGGTCGCCTCGAACAGCGCCCGGTCGACCAGGGCGCTCAGCAGCGCGTGGTCGACCCGCTCCTCGGTCTCCAGCGCGTCCGGGTCGAGCTCGGAGAGGGCGTCGGCCGCCTCCCGGAGCATCGCCTGGTCGGCGGCGAGGGCGTCGGCGGAGAGGTCGGGCAGCCGATCGTCGTAGCGGTGGTCCCCCGCCGACGTGGCCAGCCCCGGCCGGCTCTCCAGCAACGCCTCGACGATCCGCTCCGCGAGCGACCCGAACTCCTGCACCCCGAAACCCTACCCACCCGTCCGGCCCGATGCGTTGATCATGAAGTTGTTGCCACCCGCCACGGCGTGTCGTGACGACAACTTCATGATCAACCGGACTGGTCGGGGGTGGGGGGCTCGGTGGCGCGGATGGCCTGGGCGTAGGCGAGAGCGGTGCGGCGGAGGGCGGCCTCGGGGTCGAGGTCGGCCTCGCGGGCGGCGGCGACGGTGGCCAGCAGGCTGGCGCCGAGCCGCGCCTCGGGGTCCACCTGGGACTCGGCGAGCGGGGGCGGCACGGCCAGGCCGACCCGGGCGGCGCGCTCCAGGATCTTCGCGGCCAGCGACAGCGCGGGCTGGCTGGGCGCCACCCCGTCCAGCACCGAGGCGCGCGGTCTCTCGGCCCGCTTGATCCGCTCCCAGTTCTCGGTGATCTCCTCCAGGGTGCCCGCCTCGGCACCGGCGAAGACGTGCGGGTTGCGCCGGATCATCTTGTCGACCAGCCCGCCGGCCACGTCGTCGATGTTCCACCGCTCGCCCTCGGGCAGTTCCTCGGCGAGCCGGGCGTGCAGCACCACCTGGAGCAGCACGTCGCCCAGTTCCTCGCGGAGCGCGTCGGTGTCCCCGGCGCCGATCGCGTCGTACGCCTCGTAGCACTCCTCGAGCAGGAACCGGGCCAGGCTCTCGTGGGTCTGGGCCCGCTTCCACGGATCGCCGCCGGGCGACGCCAGCCGGTCCATCACCGCGACCGCGTCGAGCAGCCGGGCGCCGGGCGGATCCCACGAGCCGTACATCAGCTCCAGCTCGGCCAGGCCCGGCTCGCGGGCCAGCCGCAGCCCCAGCTCCCGGGCCAGCGACTCGTCGCCGGTCGGCCCGGCCAGCCAGACCGCGGTGCCGCGCGCGGCGGCCGCGTCCAGCAGCGCCGTCGTCGCCGTGCTCTCGACCACGGTGACCTCGGCGCCCGCCGCGCGGACCGCCGTGGTCAGCTCGCTCTCCGCGCCGGCCAGCACCGGGGCCTGTCGTACGACGTCCCAGGCGGCCGCGGTCAGCAACCCGGCCGGCAACCGGGGCGAGGTGACCAGCAGGACGATCCGTGGCGCCATGCTCAGGAGAGGTCGATCACCGCGTCGGAACCGGGCTCCCCGAGCGGCACGCTCACCGCGGCGACCTCGGCCGAGAAGTTGAGCAGCGGGACCTCCAGCGGCCGGTAGCGCGGGTTCACCGTGACGTCGTGGCTCTCCACCGCCTCGGCCAGCGCCTTGCGGGTGGCCAGCGCGCCGCGCAGCTGCTCGCCGTCGAGCTGACCGGCGGCCGCCTCGTCGGTCACGTCGGCCGGGATCGCCCCGGCCTTGCGGCCCGCCGCGATCACGTCGGCCATCTCCTGCTCGGTCGGCGCGGCCGGCGCCGCGGACGGCACGCCGGACAGGCAGGTGTAGAGCGTGGCCACCTGCCGCACGTAGTCGGTGTCGGGAGAGAGGCCGGACTGCTCGGCGACCTGCTCCGGCGACACCTGCCCGCGCGGCTGGTAGTTCCGCTCGGCCGAGACCCGCTCGCACACCTCGGTGAGCACCAGCACGCTCGCCACCTGAGCGCGCCGGGGCAGACGCGACCCCTGCGGCACGGGCTCGTTCCCGTCGGTGGGCTCCGCGGCGGGGCTCGGGCTCGGTGCCGGGTTCTTCGCCCGCGCGTCGTCCAGCACGGCGCTGACCGCATCCTCGGTGATGCGGTGATCACCGACGTACGCGGCGACGCCGGGCTCGGCACGGCAACCGGAGAGGGCGACGAGGCCGACCGCCACGCTGGCGACGGCGACAAGACGGCGAGCACGCATGGGGCTCACTCTCTCACGCCATCCCACCTCGCTGTGACGCCCCCCACCTCCCCGGGCCGGCCGGAGCCGGCGACCGGGGAGGCGCCGCCGTCGGTGGCACCGACACCTCCCCGGTCGACCGGAAGCCTTCCGGGTCAGGCGGTCGCTTTCGCCGGCACGGCCGGGGTCGCCGGGTCAGGCCGTCGCTCCCGCCGGCACGGCCGGGGTCGCCGGGTCAGGCCGTCGCTCCCGCCGGCACGGCCGGGGTCGCCGGGTCAGGCCGTCGCTCCCGCCGGCACGGCCGGGGTCGCCGGGTCAGGCCGTCGCTCCCGCCGGCACGGCCGGCGTCGGGTCGCCCAGGACGTCGGAGAGGAGCTGGGCGCACCACTGGAGCAACGCCTGGTCGCGCAGCGGCTCGCCGCCGACCCGACGGGTGCTCGGCCGGGGCACGCTGACCTGGTCCAGCGCGGACTTGTAGACCGCGTCCGGGTGGTAGCGCTTGAGCCGCAGCTGCTTCGAGTCCGGCAGCGGCAGCGGGCCGAACCGGATGTGCTTGCCCTGCATCGAGACGTCGGTGAGGCCGTACCGGCGGGCCAGCAGCCGGAACCGGGCCACCGCGACCAGGTTCTGCACCGGGGCGGGCGGCTCGCCGTACCGGTCGGTCATCTCGGCGACGACCTCGCTCAGCCGCTCTTCGTCCCGGGCTTCGGCGAGCTTGCGGTACATCTCCAGGCGCAGCCGCTCCACGCCGACGTAGTCGTGCGGCAGGTGCGCGTCGATCGGCAGGTCGATCTTGACGTCGACCTCCTCCTCCGGGCGCTCGCCCTTGAACGCCTGCACCGCCTCGCCGACCATCCGCACGTACAGGTCGAAGCCGACCCCCTCGATGTGCCCGGACTGCTCGCCGCCGAGCAGGTTGCCGGCACCCCGGATCTCCAGGTCCTTCATCGCCACGTACATGCCGGCGCCCAGCTCGGTGTGCTGGGCGATGGTGGCCAGCCGCTCGTGGGCGTGCTCGGTGAGCGGCTTCTCCGGCGGGTAGAGGAAGTACGCGTACGCCCGCTCCCGGCCCCGGCCCACCCGGCCGCGGATCTGGTGCAGCTGGGCCAGGCCGAGCAGGTCGGCCCGCTCCACGATCAGGGTGTTGGCGTTGGGGATGTCGATGCCCGACTCCACGATCGTGGTGCAGACCAACACGTCGAACTCCTTCTCCCAGAAGCCGACCATGACCTTCTCGAGCGCCTCCTCGCCCATCTGGCCGTGCGCCACCGCGACCCGTGCCTCGGGCACCAGCTCACGGATCCGCCGCGCCGCCCGGTCGATCGACTCCACCCGGTTGTGCAGGTAGAAGACCTGCCCGTCGCGGAGCAGCTCGCGGTGGATGGAGGCGGCCACCTGCTTGTCGTCGTACGCCCCGACGAAGGTCAGCACCGGGTGCCGCTCCTCGGGCGGGGTGGCGATGGTGGACATCTCCCGGATGCCGGTGATCGCCATCTCCAGGGTGCGCGGGATCGGCGTGGCCGACATGCTCAGCACGTCGACCGAGGCGCGCATGGACTTCAGGTGCTCCTTGTGCTCGACGCCGAAGCGCTGCTCCTCGTCGACGATCACCAGGCCGAGCTGCTTGAACCGGGTCGCCGCCTGGAGCAGCCGGTGGGTGCCGATGACGATGTCCGCCGTGCCGTCGGCGGCCATCGCCAGGGTCTGCTCGGCCTCCTTCGGCGTCTGGAACCGGGACAGCTGCCGGATGGTCACCGGGAACTGGCTCATCCGCTCGGCGAAGGTGTTGTAGTGCTGCTGCACCAGCAGCGTGGTGGGCACCAGCACGGCCACCTGCTTGCCGTCCTGCACCGCCTTGAACGCCGCCCGGACCGCGATCTCGGTCTTGCCGTAGCCGACGTCGCCGCAGATCAGCCGGTCCATCGGGACCGACTGCTCCATGTCCCGCTTGACCTCCTCGATGGCCGCGAGCTGGTCGGGCGTCTCCTGCCACGGGAAGGCGTCCTCCAGCTCCCGCTGCCACGGGCTGTCCGGGCCGAACGAGTGCCCCTTGGACGCCTTGCGGGCGGCGTAGAGCTGGATCAGCTGGGCGGCGATCTCGCGCACCGCCTTGCGGGCCCGCGCCTTGGACTTCTGCCAGTCCGAGCCGCCCATCTTGTGCAGGGTGGGCTGCTCGCCGCCGACGTACCGGGAGAGCTGGTCGAGCTGGTCGGTGGGGACGAAGAGCCGGTCGCCCGGTTGGCCGCGCTTGCTCGGGGCGTACTCGATGACGAGGTACTCCCGGCTGGCGCCGTTGACCGTGCGCTGCACCAGTTCGAGGTAGCGGCCGATGCCGTGCTGCTCGTGCACCACGTGGTCGCCGGCCTTCAGCTCCAGCGGGTCGATGGTGTTGCGGCGGCGGCTCGGCATCCTGCGCATGTCGCGCGTCGAGGTGCCCCGCCCGCCGGTGACGTCGTTGCCGGTGAGCAGCACGAACCGGGACGCCTCGTCGACGAACCCGCTGGTCAGGCTGCCGCAGCTGACCAGCAGCTCGCCCGGGGCCGGAGCGTGCGGCACCTCCTCGACCAGGCGGGCGCCGAGGCCGGCGTCGCGGAGCACCTCGACCGCCCGCTGGGCGGGACCGTGGCCCTCGAAGACCAGCGCGATCGACCAGCCCTCGCCGGCCCAGCGCTTCAGGTCGTCGACCACCCGGACGGTCTCGCCGTGGTAGAGCGGGGCCGGCTGGGCGGCCAGGGTCACCCCGATCGCGTCGTCCGGGGTGACCGCCACCTCTTCCGGCTCGTCCTCCCAGGGCTGGCGCGCCGGGGCTCCGGCCGCCTCGGCCAGGCCGAACGGCGAGAGCGTCCACCACGGCTGGCGCAGCGCCGCCGCGGCGGCGCGTACGTCGGCCAGGGTGCGGAAGGCGGCGGCGCCGAGGTCGACCGGGGCCTGGCCACCGGTGGCGGCCGCGGCCCAGCTGGCCTGGAGGAACTCCTCGGAGGTACGCACCAGGTCGTGCGCCCGGGTGCGGATCCGCTCGGGGTCGCAGAGGATCACGTGGGTGCCGGCCGGCATCGTGTCCAGCAGCAGCTCCAGGCTCTCGTCGCCGAGCAGCGCCGGGACCAGCGACTCCATCCCCTCGACCGGGATGCCCTCGGCGAGCTTGTCGAGGATCTCGGCCAGCTCCGGGTGCCGCTGGGCCAGGGCGGCGGCCCGCTCGCGTACCGCCGGGGTGAGCAGCAGCTCGCGGCAGGGCGGCGCCCACAGCCCGGCGACCTGCTCGATGGTGCGCTGGTCGGCGACGGCGAAGGTGCGGATCTCCTCCACCTCGTCGCCCCAGAACTCGACCCGGGAGGGGTGCTCGTCGGTGGGCGGGAAGACGTCCAGGATGCCGCCGCGCACCGCGAACTCGCCGCGCTTGGTGACCAGGTCGACCCGGGCGTACGCCATGTCGGTGAGCCGGCGCGCGACGTCCTCCAGGTCGGCCTCGTCGCCGGACGCGAGCTGCACCGGAACCAGGTCGCCGAGGCCCTTGAGCTGCGGCTGGAGCAGCGACCGGACCGGGGCGACGACCACCCGCAGCGGGCCGGTGCGCCCGTGCGCGTCGGCCGCGTCGGGGTGGGCGAGCCGGCGCAGCACGGCCAGCCGCCGCCCGACGGTGTCGGATCGGGGCGAGAGCCGCTCGTGCGGCAGCGTCTCCCAGGACGGGAAGACCGCCACCTGCTCCGGCGGCAGCAGGCTGCCCAGCGCCGAGGCCAGGTCGTCGGCCTCCCGGCTGGTGGCCGTCACGGCCAGCACCGGCCGGCCGGCTCCCCCGCCGGCCCCGTCGGCGTCCGCCGCGACGGCGGCGACCGCGAACGGGCGCAGCGCCGCCGGGGCGGTGATGTCGAGCCCGTCGACCTGGGCGGCACCGGAGCGCGCCAGGTCACGCGCCCGGGCCAGCCCGGGGTCGGCCAGGGCGGCGGAGAACAGACCGGTGAGCATGTGATCACTTCCAGGGGAGTCGGCACGCGTGGACGGGCACACGACAGATGCCCCGCGTCCGGCCGGACGGGGGGTGCACGACTGCCAGCCTATCCCCGCCGACCGACACCCCACCCCCTTCCCGCCCACGCCGCCCGCGTCCCGAGCCCGGCGGACCGGGGCACCGCGAGCCGCCGCCCCACCCGCACCCCACCGCCGAACCCGGCCCCCGCCTGCGCGCCCGCGCCACCCCAACGCCCACGCCGGCGCCCAGGCCGGCGCCCGTGTCCGCACCCGCACCCGCACCCGCACCCGCACCCGCACCCGCACCCAAGATCCGGACAACTTCAGGGAAGTAGTGGCCTCCGACGCGCTAGAAGGCCACTACTTCAGGGAAGTTGTGCGGATCTTGACCGCGTCGCCACCCCGGTTGGCCTGGTGGGCGGCGGGGGGCGGGGG
>NZ_JBSWCE010000033.1:0-93366 GCF_056780015.1 Micromonospora sp. R311 | reverse complement strand
AACCCCAGCCAACACCACCCCTACGACAATTCCCCGGCCCTGACCAACCCGGCGAACGTTAGTGGCCACCGCACTAGCCATCTGGCCCTACACCGTTCCGGCCGTCAGTGCCTGCCGGGGCGTCGTCTGCCACGAGCGAGGCAGGGGCGGGGCACCTTCCAAGGGTTCCCGGTTCCGGTCGTATCGGTGACTGTGGGTGGTCTGCGGGGGTCGAATCACCGCGGGTTGAGTACGAGGACTCACCTGCTGCGGCACCCAGCCGGCATGCTCGTCCCATGGCTCTGCTTCGCCCCATTCGGCTGGCGACGGCTGTCGTTCTGGCGCTCGCGCTGACAGCGTGCGGGTCGGACGCTCCGACGCGGGAGGAGGCCAGCCGGGAAGCGCACTCTGCCGCGGCCAGGCAGGCGAGCGCGTCGACAGCTGAGCAGGTCGACGATCGACCAGTGTTTGGTCGGTAGGTCGGGGTCCAGCTTCTGCTTCGTGGACTTCACCGCGCGGTGCTGCCGCAGGTGACGGCCCGTCGCGGATGGATCCGGCCCTTGCGCCCGCCGCCACCCCGGGAGGGCAGGAACCACACACGGGCGCTGACCCGGCACCATGGCCGGGTCAGCCGCACAACCGGTCAGCCGGTCAGCCCGGTGCGGCGGGAGCGGGCCAGCGCCAGCCCACCCAGAACCAGGGCGATCAGCCCCACCACCAGGGCCACGTAGGCTCCGCCTCGCCCGTTGCCGGTGCCGATGCCACTGTCGGAGGTGGCCACGACCAACCCACCGAGTGCGATGCCGATCAGGCCCGCCACCAGGGCCACGGTGGCTCCGAGTCGCCCGTTGCCGGTGCCGATACGACTGGTGGGGCGAGCCAGCGCGAGCCCACCGATGATCGCGCCGGCCAGTCCCAGCAGGGCGGCCACGCTGGCCCCGAGGCGCCCGGCGCTCATGGTGTAGGCGTCGGCGGCGGCCGGCTGGGCCGAGACGTGCGCGGCCGCCGGTGCGGCAAGCCCGAACGCCCCGAGCAGGGCGGCCGCGGCGGCGGCAAGCAGGTGACGGACAGACATCGGGGGATCCCTTCACTGGCATGACGGGTACAGCGGCAGCGTATGTACCGGCATGGTCACGGGTCGTCATGCCGGAGTTGCCGATCGGCCTACCACCCGGGTTGTACGCGCTCGCGGCGTCGTACCGCCGCGGTTGTCTCCCCGGCCTCGGTGGCGATCCCGGTCCGTCTCGGTGCTGATCCGCTCGGCCGCGCGCTGGCCGACGATCGGCCCCTGTCTCTCCTATCCTCGGGGCATGCGAGACCGTCGGGTGGTGCTGCTGTGGGCCGGGTTCGCGGTGACCGCGCTGGTGTCGACGGTGCTCGTGCTACGCCGCGAGGATCGCCTCTCCGACCTGCACATCTACTACGGCGCGCTGGCCGACCTGCGGGCCGGGCGCCCGCTCTACGGATACGTCGCGGAGAATGGCGGCCCGTTCACCTACCCGCCGTTCGCGGCGCTGGTGCTGTGGCCGATCACCGCCGTACCGGAGGGTCTGGCGCAGGCGATCTGGCTGCTGACCACGTACGCCGCGGTGGTCGCCGTCGCGGTGCCGGTCGGCGCCGCGCTGGCCGCCGGGCGGTCCCGGCGGCCGCTGGCGGTGGCGGCGGTGGCGCTCGGGCTGCTGCTGTCCGCGCCGGTGCAGAGCAACCTGCGCTTCGGGCAGGTGAGCATCTTCATCGTCCTGGCGGCGCTGCTCGACGCCATGGGCGTCGTCCCGCCCCGGCTGCGCGGGACGCTGGTCGGGGTGGCCGCGGCGATCAAGCTGACCCCGCTGCTGTTCGTGGTCTACTTCCTGGTCACCGGCCGGTACCGGGACGCCGCCCGGGCGGTGGCCACCTTCGGCGCCTGCGCGGCGATCGCCGCCGCCGTGCTGCCCCGGGAGAGCTGGACCTACTGGGCCGGCACGATGCTGGCGACGTCCCGGATCGGCAACCTGGCCTCGCTGGGCAACCAGTCCGTGCACGGGATGCTGCTGCGGATCGGGCTCGACGAGACGTCCCTGCCCCTGGTGTGGGCCGCCCTGGTGGCCGCCATCTGCGCGGTGGCGCTGCTGCGCGCCCGGCACCTGGCCGGGCACGGCCGGCCGGGGCACGCGGCGGTGCTCGTCGGCTGCGCCACCGTCGCCGCCTCTCCGGTGTCCTGGACGCACCACCAGATCTGGCCGGTCCTCGCCGCGATGCTGCTGATCGGCCTGTCCGGCCCCGCCCGCAAGGTGGCCGGCGTCGCGCTGCTGGTCACCATGGTGGTGTCGCTCGGTGCCGTGCTCAGCCCGGTGTCGACGCGGCCGGGCGTGCAGTTCCTCTTCGAGAACGCGCGCACGCTCGGCGTATGCCTGCTCTGCCTGGCCGGGTTCGGCGGGGCGGCGGTCGCCGCCACCCGGACCGCCCGCACGGCGACGCCGCGTCGGGCCTGGCTGCGGGTGGGCGTCGCGGCCACCGCCACGCTGGCGTTCTTCGCCGTGCAGCCGCTGCCCGCCGGCGCGGACCCCACCTTCAAGGCGTACGACCTCGACGACGTCGTCAACCCGCGTTACTTCTTCGTCTGCCGGGGGCCAGCCGAGTGCGCCGCCTTCGGCACCGGCGCGCCGGTCACCTTCGGCACCCGCATGGAGAAGACGAAGGTACGGGTCAACGGGGTGGTCGCCCCGCAGGTGGCCCGGCTGGCGTACTACTCCGCGCCCGGCGGCGCGCCCCGGGAGATCCCGCTGCTGGCCGCGTATCCGGGGACGCGGACGTTCTCGTTCCGGTCGGCGACCATGGCGCACGGCCGGCTGGTCGCCTACGCCGCCGACGGCCGGGAGATCGCCGCGTACGACGAGGAACTGGCGGCTGCCTTCCGCCCCGGACGGCCGTAGGCAGGGTTTGACCGCCCCGCCGTCCGTGCACCGTCACTGGTCGCTGACCGGCTGTTCGCCCTCCTCGAAGGACGGGATGAGCCGGTCCGGCGCCGGCGGAAGGTCGCGCCGCCCGGTGTCCAGGTCAGTGAGGTCTCCGGCGGCGTTGATGAGGCCGATGTGTGAGAACGCCTGAGGGAAGTTGCCCAGGGCTGCCCCGCTGTACGGGTCGATCTGCTCGGCGAACAGGCCCAGGTCGTTGACCCGGTCGGCGAGCCGCTCGAAAAGCTGCCCGGCCCGGTCGCGCTCGCCGGCCAGCGCCAGGCAGCTGACCAGCCAGAACGAGCAGATCACGAAGCCGGCGGGATCGCCCTCCCAGCGGCGTAGCAGCCCGTTGTGGGACAACCGGTCCTCGACCATCCGGATGGTGGCACGCATTCTCGGGTCATCGGCGGCAAGGAAGCCGACCAACGGCATCACCAGCACCGACGCATCCAACTCCTCGGTGCCGAACGCCGCGGTGAAAGCGCCGAGCCGGTTGTTCCACCCCTGGGTCAGGACGGCTCCGCGTACCTCGTCCCGTACCGCTGCCCACCTGGCGACCTCCGCCTCGGAACCGAGGCGGGACCCGAAACGGACGGCTCGATCCAACGCCGTCCAGCACTGCACCTTCGAGGACACGTAGTGGCGTGCGTCGTCGCGTGCCTCCCACATCCCGGCGTCCGGCAGGTGCCAGTCCTGCTCAGCCCGCTCGACCATCGCGCGCAGCAGTTGGCGGACGTGCGGCGGCATCGGGTCGAGGTGTTCGCGCAACAGCCAGGCGGCGGCGAGCGCCTCACCGGGCACGTCGTTCTGACGCTGCTGCCAGGCGTCGTTGCCCACCATCACCGGGCGGCTGCCGGCGTAGCCGGAGAGGTGGTCGAGGTGGTGTTCGGTGAGGTCCCGTTCCCCCTCCACGCCGTACATGATCGGCACGATGCCCTCGTTCACACCCATCGACCGCGACAACCACCCGATCTGCAGGTTGACCTCATCCGTGCAGGCCACGCGCCAGAGCGCCTCAAGAGTGAAGCTGAAGTCGCGTACCCAGCCGTAGCGGTAGTCGTAGTTGCGCTCGCCGCCCAGTTCCTCGGGCAGGGACATCGTCGGGGCGGCCACCATCGCGCCGCTGGGCCGGTAGGTCATGCCCTGCACCACCAGCGCGCTGCGGAGGACCTCGTTCCGGTAGAGGCCACGGTAGTCGTGCAGACCCATGAAGGAGCGCCAGCCCGCGACCGCGTTCTCGACCACCTGCTCGGCGTCGAGCCTCGCCGGTGGGCCGGCGCCGTAGGCCGGTGCGTACCCCACGGTGAAGCCCTGCGTCTCGCCGGCCCGTACCGTGAACGACCCGGAGGCCTCCCCGGCCTCGCAGTCCAACGGGATGGTGGCGCGCAGATCCAGCCGGGCCGACGCGGCCATGGCGACCAGTGCGTCGTCCTGCGGCATCAGCTGGGCGGCCATCCGGCCGTACTCGAACCGTGGCCGGTAGTGCAGCCGCAGTCGAACCTCGCCGGAGAGCCCCCGCACCACCCGGGCCAGCACCCCCGGCGAGCGTAGACCGACGTCATGGCCCCGCGCACCGGGCTCGAGGGCCAGGGCGTCGGTGATCGCCACGCTGCCGGTGGCGGTGGTGAAGACGGTACGGAGCACGAGGGTGTCCGTCAGATAGGCACGTTCGGTCTCGAACCGGCCCTCGGGGCGGATCATCCAGTGCCCGGCGTCATCGTCGAGCAGCCGGGCGAACACCGACGGAGCGTCGAACCGCGCAGGGCACCACCAGTTCACCGATCCGGCGCGATCCACCAGCACCGCGCTGCGACCATCGGCCAGGAAACCCTGGTCTGCGATCTGCTTCCCCACGGAAGGGGCTACCCGAGCGGAACGGAGTAACACGCCGTCGCACCTCGAATCCGCCGGTCCGGGCGGTGGACTTGCCGGGCCACCGGACACCTGTCTGTCAATGTAGCGTTGACACGTGACGTCGGAGCTGGTTCAGCTGGCCGACCTTCGCGCTGCCCGCGCCCGACTGGACGAGCAGGAGCTGGAGCTCATCGACCGGGCGCGCTACGGCGGCGCGACGTGGGCGCAGATCGCCACCGCGCTGGGCCTCAGCAGCCGGCAGGCCGCGGAGCAGCGCCGGCAGCGCCTGGCGGCCGCACGGCGGTCGCGGCGGCGCAGCCTCGATCTCGGCTACTCCGGAACGATCGCGGCGATCCGGAACGCCGTATCCGACCTTCAGCGGTGGATCGACACGGACCGGCGCTGGGACAGCCGGTTCCGTCGGGCGGAGCTGGTGCGCCGCACCGCCGAGGCCGCCCTCGATGCCCCTCCGGGCTCGCTGTACGCGTTGGCGGTGCTGATCGCCGCCGACCTCGCCGAGGCGGGGCGGGAACGGTTGCCCGTACCCGTCCAGGCTGTCGCCGCATCGCTGCACGCCGCCTTGTCAACAGAACATTGACAGACATCGCCAATATTGCTTGTCCCGCGCTCAAGACTGAAGATGTGAGTCGTCCCGGCTCAACCCTGGAGGACTCATGCGCCGCAACGCTGGACTGTTCGTGGCGATCTCGCTGCTGTCCGGCTTCGGCAGCAGCGCCATGTCCCTGGTCGCCGGCATCTGGATCCTCGACCTCACCGGCTCCACCAGCCTCGCCGCCCTCGCCGGGCTGTGCGTGTACGCCCCGGTGCTCGCCGGCCCGTGGCTGGGCGGCCTGCTCGACCGGGCGCCGCGACGGCCGCTGGTCATCGCCGTCAACCTCACGCTGGCCGCCGTGCTGCTGACTCTCCTCGCCGTCGAGGGCCCGGGGCAGACCTGGCTCATCTTCGCCGTCTCGTGCGCCTACGGGCTCAGCTACGTGCTCATCGACGCGGGTGAGACCGCGCTGCTGCCGGCCGCCCTGTCACCCGCCGAACTCGGCGACGTCAACGGGTGGCGCTCGAGCGCGCAGGAGGGCATGAAGCTCGTGGCTCCCGCGACCGGCGCCGGCCTCTACGCATGGCACGGTGGCCAGGCCGTCGCCGTGCTCAGCGCGGCCATGCCGGTCCTGGTCGCCGGCCTGTACCTGGCGGTGCAACTGGTCCACACCCCACCCGATCCGCCGACCCGGCGGCAGCGCGGCATCCGCGCCGGGCTCGCCGTCCTGGCCGGGCAGCGGGCGACGCGGGTCACGGTAGCGCTCGCCGCGGTGTCGATCGCCATGTCCGGTTTCACGACCGCGGCCACGTACGCGATCGTCATCACCGAGCTGGACCTGCCGGCGACGTTCCTCGGCGTGCTGGTCAGCGCCCAGGGCGCCGGCTCCGTCGTCGGCGGGCTGATCGTCGGCCGGCGCATCACCCGGCGCGGTCCGGTCGCTGTCGCGCTCGCCGGCACCGTGCTGTTCGCGGTCGGCTGCCTGGCCCGTTGCCTGCCCTGGTGGCCGGTCGCGGTGGCGGCCTCGGCGGTCGCCGGCGTCGGCCTACCGTGGACGCTGGTCGCGGCGGTGACCGCGGTGCAGACGCACACGCCGCCGGCGATGCTCGGCCGGGTGGCCGCGACGGCGACCACCGCGATGTTCGGGCCGATCGCGGTGGCGATCCCGCTCGGCTCCGCCGCCGTCCACCTCGGCGGCCGCCCGCCACTCGTCGCGGCTGCCGTGATCTGTCTGATCTCGGTGCTGGTCACCGCCCACCGCCCGCTGAGGCGGCGCAACGCCGCCCGTTCGCGGTCGCGCCAGGACCGTGTCGGTGAAGCGCACCGCGTGACCGTCGCGCCGGCGACCCCAACCGAAGAGGTTGGCATCACCCGCGGCGGTCGTGGCCGGTCGTCGCCGACGGGTACCTGATCTCGGCGAGATCGTCCGCGAGGTCCGCCACCGTCAGGTCGGAGTTCAGGCGCCGCACCAGCTCGTCGGTGAGCGGGTGCAGCGCGAAGACCGCAGCCACGGCTTCGCCGTCCACGGGTCGTTCGTAGTAGTCCTCGGCGAACCGCCGGTACGCCGCCGGTGTCGCGTCCGTCAACCGGCGTCCGCCGTTGGCGTGAGCGATCCGGGTCAGCTGCGGGATCGGGGCAGGCAGCACTTCTTGTACTTGTTGCCCGAGCCGCACCAGCAGGCGTCGTTGCGCTCCGGCGGCCAGGGAATGTGCGCCCCGGGCCGGGTCGCGAGCTCCCGCGCGTAACCGGTCCGGATCTCCGCATCCGCCGGGTCGCCGTCGCGTCGGCCGGCGGAGCCGGCCAGCCCGTCGACCGAGCCGCTGAGCACGCTCAGCCCGGTCCCGCCGGCGTTGGCCAGCCGTACCAGCTGCTTCTCCAGGCGGGCCCGGTGCGCGTCCCAGTCCGGGCCGTACGTGTCGGTCAGCGCGGGCTGTTCGGTGAGCAGGCGGTCGAACTCGGCCCGCGGCCAGAAGAGCAGGTCAGGCTCGGTGGGCTGCCGCTCCTCGGCCCGGCGGACCAGCCGAGCCTCCAGCCGGTCGGCCAGATCGTCGTTGCGGTCGTGCGGCAGGTTGAGGTCCCGGCGTACCCGGTGCCGCTGTTGCAGCAGGAAGAAGAGGACACCGGGCGCCTCCGGCGGGCCGACCTCGACCGCCGGTTCGACGGCGGTCGCGGCCGCCGCCGCGCCGGTCGCGGTGGCGCGCTCGCCGAGCAGGCCGTCGACCGCCTCGCTCAGCCACTCCTCGGCGAGCGCCGTGCGGCCGCCGGCGTCCAGCGCCGCGCTGAGGTACGCGGGGGCGTCCGGTAGCTCGGTCAGCAGCGGGCGCAGGGCGGTGAGTTCCGCCATCGCCTCGTCCTGCCGGCCGCCGGAGCGGAACAGGATCCGCGCCCGCAGCGCCCGCGCGATGCCGGCCCGGGGGTCGTCCCCGGACGGGTACGCGGCCACCGCCCGGTCGGCGTACCGGAGCGCGGCGTCCAGCCTCGCCCGGATCTCGGCGATCTCGGCGGCCAGGGTCAGCGCGTCCCCGGCGTCCGCCGGTTCGGCCAGCCGGCCCTGCTCCACCGCCTCGGCGAGCTCGGCGGCAACGCCGAGCGGATCGGCCGTCCCGAGCGCCGAGCGGCGAAGTTCGGCGAGGTCGGCGCTGGTGATCACGTCTTTTGTCGGCACGGTTTCACGGTACGTCGGGGTACGCCCGCCGTACCGGCTGATCACCTGTTACGCCGATCTCACGCCGCCCCGGGCCGGATCGACGTGCCCGCCCTGGCCGGTGGTCCGGCGGTCGGGGGAGGGAAGGGGTTCAGGCGGTGCCGGAAACCCCGTCATCCGTCGATGCGGGTGATGTTGCGGATCTTGTTGGATGCATCGAGGGCGGCCACCTTGTACGCCTCGGCCAGTGTCGGGTAGTTGAACACCGTGTCGACCAGGTAGTCGACCGTGCCGCCGCAGCCCATCACCGCCTGTCCGATATGGACGATCTCGGTGGCGCCGGTGCCGAACACGTGGATGCCGAGCAGCCGGCCGTCGTCCGGCGAGACGAGCAGCTTCAGCATCCCGTACGAGTCACCCACGATCTGGCCGCGGGCCAGCTCGCGGTAGCGTGCGATGCCCACCTCGAACGGGGTCGAGCTGTCGGTCAGCTCCTCCTCGGTCTTCCCGACGAAGCTGATCTCCGGAATCGTGTAGATGCCGATCGGCTGCAACTCGTGCATCGCGCGGACCGGCTCGCCGCAGGCGTGCTGCGCGGCGAGCCGGCCCTGCTCCATGGACGTGGACGCCAGCGCGGGGAAGCCGATCACGTCACCGACCGCGTAGATGTTGTCCACCGCGGTGCGGTAGTTCGCGTCGACCGCGATCCGGCCGCGCCTGTCCGCCTCCAGGCCGGCGGCTTCCAGCGCGAGGTCGTCGGTCTGGCCCTGGCGGCCGGCCGAGTACATGACCGTGTCCGCGACGATCTTCTTGCCGCTCTTCAGGATGCACAGCGCCGCGGTCTGGTGCTTCTCCACCGCGGCGACCTCCTCGCCGAAGCGGAACGTCACGGACAGGTCGCGCAGGTGGTACTTGAGCGACTCGACAACCTCCTCGTCGCAGAACTCGAGCATCCGGTCGCGGCGTTCCACCACGGTCACCTTGGTGCCGAGCGCGGCGAACATGGACGCGTACTCCATGCCGATCACGCCGGCGCCGACCACGACCATGCTGCGGGGTACGGCTTGAAGGTTGATGACGCCGTCGGAGTCCACGATCGTCCGGTCGTCGAAGTCGACGCTGTCCGGGCGGGCGGGGCGGGTACCCGCGGCGACGATGGCCTTGTCGTAGGTGATTTTGGATTCGCGCCCGGAGCCGCCGTCGACCCAGACCGCGTGCGGGTCCGCGAACCGTCCCGTGCCGGTGATCATCGCGACCCGGTTGCGTGCCAGTTGATTGCGGATGACGTCCGTCTGTCGGCTGATCACGTGCTGGGTCCGGGCGGCCAGGTCGCTGACCGTGATCTCCTCCTTGACCCGGTAGCTGCTGCCGTACAGGTCCCGCTGGGTCAGGCCGGTGAGGTAGAGCACGGCCTCGCGCAGCGTCTTCGAGGGGACGGTGCCGGTGTTGATGCAGACCCCACCGATCATGTCGCGCCGGTCCACGATGCCGACCCGCTTGCCGAGCTTCGCGGCGGCGATCGCGGCCTTCTGGCCGCTGGGTCCGGAGCCCAGCACCAACAGGTCGTAGTCATACACGACACAAGCGTCGCAAGATGCTGCGGCCCGCGCCAGGGCGGACCGATCAGCGACATCGAGCTGCGGGTGTCGCCGCCCCGGGCTGGCGTGTCAGCGGCGCGGCTGACGAACGACGCCTATCGGGCCGGGGGTGGCGCCGCACTACCGGGTACGACGAGCTCGGTGGCGAGGGGAGACCGAAAGTTTCGACGTCCAACCGACGCCTTCCGACGTGATGGTGGGCGCGTCATGGCCTGGGCGCCACCGGTCAAGGGTCTGTTCGCATCTGGACCGGAGCCGTTACGGTGGGCGGAGTTCTGACCTGTCCGGCGACGGCTTCCGGAAAGATGCCGGGAATAGACCCAAGGAGTCGAACATGTCGACCGAGATCGCAGAGGTGACCACCGCCCGGTCGATCAGCAACCCCGTCCTCACCGGATTCCACCCCGACCCGTCGATCCTGCGCGTGGGCGACGACTACTACCTGGCCACCTCGACCTTTGAGTGGTACCCCGGAGTGCGCGTGCACCACTCGAGGGATCTCGTGCACTGGCGTGCGCTGGGCGGGATCATCACCGAACGCCGCCTGCTGGACCTACGCGGGTGCGGCGACTCCAACGGGGTGTGGGCGCCCGACCTGTCCTATCACGACGGTCTGTTCCACCTGGTCTACAGCGACGTGGCCAGCTTCGCCAGCGGTTACTGGGACGCGCAGAACTTCCTCACCACCGCGCCCGACGTCGCCGGCCCCTGGTCGGATCCGGTCGCGCTGCACGCGCACGGCTTCGACGCTTCCCTCTTCCACGACGAGGACGGCTCCAGCTGGCTGCTGTCCATGAGCGCCGACTGGCGGCCGGGCCGCGACCGATTCGGTGGTATCGAGATCCAGCGCTACGACCGCGACCGGCGGCAACTGGTCGGGGACGCGAAGATCATCTTCGCCGGTACGGACGCCGGCCTGACCGAGGCGCCCCACGTCTACCGCCACGACGGCTGGTACTGGCTGGTCACCGCCGAGGGTGGCACCAGCTGGGAGCACCAGGTCACGGTCGCCCGGTCGCGGAACCTGCACGGCCCCTACGAGGTCGACCCGGCCGGGCCGCTGCTCACCTCCGTCGGCCGGCCGGACCTCGCGCTCCAGAAGGCCGGTCACGGCAGCCTGGTGCGGACGCAGCGGGGCGACTGGTATCTCGCCCACCTCGCCGCGCGTCCCTACACCCCGCTGGGCAACTGCGTCCTGGGACGGGAGACCGCCATCCAGAAGGTCGACTGGCCCCGCGGCGGCTGGCCCAGCATTCCCGGCGGCGTGCCCGCCACCGAGATCCTCGCCCCGGACCTGCCCGCCCACCCGTGGCCGGCCGAGCCCGCCACCGACCACTTCGATGCGGCGCAGCTCGCCACCTGGTGGTCCACGCTGCGCCGCCCGGCGACCACCGACTGGGTCGACCTGCGGGCCCGCCCCTCGCACCTGCGCGTCCACGGTGGCCAGTCCCCGGTCGGTAAGCAGACACCGAGTCTGGTCGCCCGGCGGGCCGGGGCGGCGCGCTGCTCGCTGGAGACGGTCGTCGAGTTCGACCCGATCGACCACCGGCACCTGGCCGGCATCACCGGCTACTACAACACCCTGAACTGGTACTACCTCTACCTGACCCGGGCCGACGACGGCCGGGTGGTGCTGGAACTGATCAGCTCGGACAGCGGTCGGCGGACCGCCTACCCGGAGCTCAGCGTCGACGCCGGCGCCGCCGGCCGCGTCGGCCTGCGCGTCGAGTTCGACGGGCCGGTGCTGCGGTTCGGCTACGACCTGGGCGACGGCTGGCGGCACCTCCCCGTCGAGTTGGACGCCACCATCCTCTCGGACGAGCACGCCGCACTGATCGTCGACGACGAACCGGCCGCGTGGGGTTTCACCGGCTCGTTGCTCGGGCTGTGGGTGCAGGACCTCGGCGGCGACGGGGTGTACGCCGACTTCGACCACGCGACGTACCGCGAACACTGAACCGGCACGGACGCCGGGACGCCCGGATCGTCCGCACCGACCGGGTCGTCCGCCCGACGCGGGCCGGTCTGCGCCGTCCCACCGGGCACCGCCTGTCCGTGTCCTACCTGGACCGGCAGCTCGAAAGTTTCGAGATCGTGCCGGGCTCCGTCAACGCCGAGACAACGTCAGCGGTCCTCCAGAACTCCTGGTTGACACCGCACACATCGACTCCTACCGTTTCGGGCAAGTTCCGGTGAAGTTCCGAAACTTTCGGCGCTGCGGCCGCCGGACCGGCCCGCGCCCACCCCACACACCCTGTGACCGCACGGCCCGGCACCAGCGCGAACTCCGTCCCTGATCCTCGGCGCCGGTCCACGGTCCGCCCGAAAGGAACGCCCATGAAGTTGAGACGGTGGATAGCCACCGGCGCGGTCGCCGTCGCGACTGTCGCGGCGCTCAACGCCCTGCCCGCCACGGCGAGCCGTCCGTTCGACCCGACCGACCAGAGCCTGCGTGCGCTCGGTCTGCGGCACGGCCTGCACATCGGCACCGCGGTCGACATGGCCGTCCTCGACGACCCCGCCGACCCGCGGTACCGCCAGCTCGCCGCGTCGGAGTTCTCCTCGGTGACCGCCGAGAACGCCATGAAGTGGGAGAGCCTGGAGCCCGCCCGGGGCACCTACAACTGGGGGCCGGCCGACGAACTCGTGAACTTCGCCCGCCAGAACAACCAACGTGTACGCGGTCACGTGCTGGTCTGGCACAACCAGTTGCCCAGCTGGCTGACCAGCGGCGTCGCCGACGGCTCCATCAGCAAGGAGGAGCTGCGGAGCCTGCTGAAGAAGCACATAACGACGGTGGTCAGCCGCTACCAGGGCAAGATCTGGCAGTGGGACGTCGTCAACGAGGCCGTCAGCGACCCGTGGGACAACCCGCCGGCCCTGCACTACAAGGGCTTCTGGGCGCAGCACCTCGGGCCCGGCTACATCGCCGACGCCTTCCGCTGGGCGCGCGCCGCCGACCCGAAGGCGCTGCTGTTCTACAACGACTACAACATCGAGGCGTTCGGCTCGGGTGATCCGACCAACGACAAGACCCAGTTCGTCTACGACATGGCCCGGCAACTGCGGGCCGAGGGCGTGCCCATCGACGGCATCGGCAGCCAGGGTCACCTCGGCACCCAGTACGGCAACTACGACACCCTCCAGGTGGCGGCGGCGCTGAAGAAGTTCTCCGGGCTGGGCCTGGCCACCGCGTTCACCGAGGTCGACGTGCGCAGCCAGCTGACCGAGGGAGTTCAGGCCGGTGACTCCGCCGAGATCAATCCACGGCTGCAGGCGTCCGCGGCGAACTTCAGCGTGCTGCTGCGCGCCTGCCTGGCGGACCGGCACTGCCTGTCGTTCACCGTCTGGGGCTTCACCGACAAGCACTCCTGGGTGCCCGGTTGGTTCAACAACCCGCCGGAGGGCCTGGCCACCATCTACGACGAGAACTACCAGCCCAAGCGGGCCTACCACGAGTTGAAGGCCGACCTGATCTACGCCGGCCCGCCGTACGTCCTGCCGCGCGTCCCGCACAAGCCGCGCCGATGAGTCACTCCCGGAGGCGGGGCCGCATGAGCCTTCGTACGTCAGCAGGCCATGCGGCCCCGCTGCGCTCGCGCTCAGCCACCCGCCGCCGCGATGCTGGGGGAGGCGGGCAGGCTCGGCGGCGGGGCAGGTTCGTAGGGGCGGCAGGACGCGCGGACGACCAGTTCGGTAGGCAGCCGGATGTGCGTGTCCCGCTCGACCCCGGCGATCAGGTCGACGAGCAGGCGCAATGCCTCGGCGCCCATGCGCTGCAGCGGTTGCATGATCGTCGTCAGCGGTGGGTCGACCAGCGCCGACTCCGGGACGTTGTCGAAGCCGATCACGGACAGGTCGTCGGGGACCGTGAGGCCCATGCTCCGGGCCACGTCCATCGTGGAGATGGCGGAGAGGTCGTTTCCCGCGAAGATCGCGGTCGGCCGGTCGGGGAGCGCGAGCAGCTCCGCGGCCGTGCCGGCGGCACTCTCGGTCCGGAACCCGCCGACGCGCACGAGCCGCTCGTCCACCGCCACGCCGGCATCGGCCATGGCCTTGCGGAAGCCCGCCTCGCGCAGGCGCGCCGACTCGAGGTCGGGGCGCCCGCTGATGTGCCCGATACGACGGTGGCCGAGCGAGAGCAGGTATTCGGTGGCGAGCACGGCGCCGGCGAAGTTGTCGGAGTCGACGGTCGGCAGGCCGGACGGACCGGTGTGCGGGTCGACGGCCACGACGTGGAAACCCTGCTTGGTCTCCACCACGGTCGGCGTGACGATCACGGCCCCATCGATGAGCGTGCCGGACAGGCGGGCCAGCGACCGGCGTTCCCAGCCGATGGCCGCGCCGTCGCCGTCGCCGCCGGAGTAGGCCAGCAGCTGGTAACCGGTGCCGGCGACCTCCCGGGACGCCCCCTTGAGCAGTTCGGTCGAGAACGGCTCGAACTCGGCGACCAGGATGCCCAGCACGTTCGTGCGGTGACTTCGCAGGCTCTGTGCCCCCAGGCTGGCCTCGTACCCAAGCTGCCGGATCACCTGCTGGACGCGTTCCACCGTCGCTTCTGCCACACCGTACCGGCCGTTCACGACCTTGGACACGGTCGCCACCGAGACGCCGGCCGTACGGGCCACGTCCGACATCTTCACACGCTGCGGAAACGCCACGCCGACGATGATAGAGGGCCCTCCGGAGCCCGTCACCGGAGATTCGAAAACGTTATCGATAACGATTGACACTGGGTTACACGGCTGTAAAACTCGGCCCCCAGCCGAGTATCGCGACTGACCAGTCGAGGAGACACCGATGGCGATGAAGCGCCGTGCGGGCGCCGTCCTAGCGCTGTTCCTGACCAGCGCACTCCTTGTCACCGCCTGCAACGGCGGCGACGACGAAACGCCCGCCGAGAGCGAGCTCTACAAGAACCCGGTGACCCTGACCTGGTGGCACAACGCCTCCCAGGACGGGCCCGGCAAGACCTACTGGGAGAAGGTCGCCAAGGACTTCTCCGCGCTTCACCCGACCGTCACGATCCAGATCGAGGCGATCGAGACGAACCAACTCCAGCGCACCCGGCTCCCCGCCGCGCTGCTCACCAGTGACCCGCCGGACATCTTCGCGGCGTGGGGCGGCGGTGAGATGCGCGAGCAGGTGGAGGCCGACTACCTGAAGGACATCACCGACCAGGTCAAGACGGAGGTCGCCAACATCGGCAGCGCGGCCGAGATCTGGCAGGTGGACGGCAAGCAGTACGGCCTGCCGTTCCGGATGGGCATCGAGGGCATCTGGTACAACAAGGACATGTTCGCGAAGGCGGGCATCACCACCCCGCCGACCACCCTCGAGGAGCTCAACGACGCGGTCACGAAGCTCAAGGCGATCAACGTCATCCCGATCGCTCTGGGCGCCGGTGACAAGTGGCCCGCCGCGCACTGGTGGTACAACTTCGCGCTGCGCGCCTGCTCGGTCGACACGCTGAAGAAGGCGTCCGTCGACCTGGTCTTCGACGACCCGTGCTTCGTCAAGGCCGGCGAGGACCTGAAAGCCTTCATCGACACCAGGCCGTTCCAGCCCAACTTCATCGCCACCCCGGGGCAGAACGACCCGACCAGCGCGAACGGCCTGCTCGCCAACGGCAAGGCCGCGATGGAGCTGATGGGGGACTGGAACCGGGGCACCCTGGACACGGCCGCCGAGGACCCGGAGGCAGTCAAGAAGTTCCTCGGCTGGTTCCCGGTACCGGCGATCTCCGGTTCCGCGGGTGACCCGAAGGCGGCCCTCGGCGGCGGCGACGGGTTCGCCTGCGCCAAGAACGCCCCGGCCGAATGCGTCGAGTTCCTCAAGTACATCGTCAGCCCCGAGGTGCAGAAGGGCTACGCCGAGACCGGCACCGGCCTGCCCGTCGCCAAGGGCGCGGAGTCCGGCGTCGCGGACCCCGCGCTGAAGTCCATCCTGGAGGCGACGTCCGGAGCGACCTACGTGCAGCTCTGGCTGGACACGGCCTTCGGCAGCACGGTCGGCAACGCGATGAACGACGCGATCGTCGCCATCTTCGCCGGCAACGGCAGCCCCGAGCAGGTCGTCTCGGCGATGAAGGCGGCCGCGAAGAAGTGACCTCCACCAACCCGACCCTCAACCCCGCCGGCGGCGCGTTCGCGCCGCCGGCGGGCCCCCCGGCCGCCCGGCGCCCGTCCTCCCGCGCGGCCGAGACCAGACGCAAGTGGTACGAGATCATCGGGCTCACCACCCCCGCGATCGTCGTGTACGTGATGTTCGTGCTCGTGCCGATGGGCTTCGCGGTCTACTACAGCCTCTTCCGCTGGCGCGGGGTCGGGCCGCCCACCGACTTCGTCGGTCTCGACAACTACGTGCTCGCCTTCCAGGACCCGATCTTTCTCGACGCGCTGCGCAACAACGCCATCATCGTGGTCGGGTCACTCGTGATCCAGGGCCCGATCGCCCTGGGCGTGGCCCTGCTGCTCAACCGCCGCTTCCGCGGGCGCACCGTGTTCCGGCTGCTGGTGTTCGTGCCCTACGTGCTCGCCGAGGTCACCGTCGGCATCATGTGGAAGCTGCTGCTGACCGGCGGCGGTTCGGTCGACGCGCTGCTGCGGTCGCTGGGGCTGGGCGGCCTGGTGCAGGCGTGGCTCGCCGACCTCGACGTCGTCATCTGGACGCTGCTGTTCGTCCTCACCTGGAAGTACGTCGGCTTCGCCATCATCCTGCTGCTCGCCGGCCTGTCGAACGTGCCGCCCGAATTGACCGAGGCCGCCGCGATCGACGGCGCGAGCTGGTGGCAGACCCAGCGCCACGTCACGCTCCCGCTGCTGGGCCCGACGATCCGGATCTGGATGTTCCTGTCGATGATCGGGTCGCTGCAGGTCTTCGACGTGATCTGGGTGACCTCGGTGCCCGCGGTGCGGTCGCTCGGCGCCTCGGCCACCATGGCGACGTACATGGTGGACAACGGCTTCTTCGCCCGGCTGTGGGGCTACGGCAACGCGGTGGCCGTGATCCTGTTCGTCATCTCGTTCGTCGCGGCACTGCTGTTCCAGCGCTTCCTCCTCCGCCGGGACATCGAGGGCGCCATCACCGGAAGGGTGAACTGACCGTGGCCGTCAATCCCGTTCCGTCGCCGTCCGGCCGCCCGGTGGCGTGGAGCACCCCGCTCACCTACGTGCTGGCGCTCGCGGTCGCGGCCGTGTCGATCACCCCCGTGGTCTACGTGATCGTCGGAGGCTTCCGCACCACCCCGCAGATCATCGCGGACCCGGCCGGCCTGCCCGACCCGTGGGTCTTCGACAACTACGTCCGGGTGCTGACGCAGAGCGACTTCTGGCAGCAGGCGTTCAACAGCGCCGTGATCGCCCTGGGTACGACGCTCGGCGTGGTGGTGCTCGGCGTCTGCGCCGCGTTCGTGCTCGCCCGGTACACCTTCCGCGGGCGGGAGGGGCTCTACACCTTCTTCACCCTCGGCCTGCTCTTCCCGGCCGGGGCGGCGATCCTGCCGCTCTACCTGATGCTGCGCGACCTTAACCTGATCAACTCCTACTACGCGGTGATCCTCCCGCAGGTCGCCTTCCAGCTGCCACTCACGATCGTGATCCTGCGTCCCTTCCTCTCCGCGGTACCCCGCGAGCTGGAGGATGCCGCCGCGATCGACGGTGCCGGACGGCTCGGGTTCCTCTGGCGCATCATGCTGCCGCTGTCGCGACCCGCGCTCGTCACCGTCGGCGTCCTCGCGTTCGTGGCGAGTTGGAACGCGTTCCTCCTGCCGCTGCTCGTCCTCGGCGACGCCGGGCTGCACACCCTGCCGCTGGGTGTGCAGAACTTCTCGAGCCAGTACACCTCGGACACCGCGGGAATCCTCGCCTTCACCTCGCTGGCGATGTTGCCGGCACTTCTTTTCTTCACGTTCGCCGAGAAGCAGATCGTCGGTGGCCTGCAGGGTGCGGTCAAGGGATGAGCAGCAGCGGCATGAGCAAAAAAGGGGAAAGCACGGTATGACTGAGGTCCGCGATGCGGTGGGCACGTCGGCTCCGGTTCAGGCAGTTGCGGACCACGACCGCCGGGACGGGCAGGACGGTGAGGCGCGCGTCCGTGAACTGCTCGGCCGGATGACGATCGAGGAGAAGGTCGCGCAGCTCGTCGGCTTCTGGGAGAAGGAGGACGGCGAGGCCGTCGCACCGCTGCAGGGCGAGTTCGGCGACAGCGCCAAGCTCGAGGACTTCTCCCGGCACGGGCTCGGCCACCTCACCCGGCCCTACGGCACCCGCCCGGTCGACGCCGCCGCACGCGCGTCCTGGCTGTGGAAGTTCCAGTCGGACCTGGTGACGGGCACCCGGCTCGGCATACCGGCGATCGTCCACGAGGAGTGCCTCACCGGCCTCTCGGCGTGGAAGGCGGCCACCTTCCCCACTCCGCTGGCGTGGGGAGCCGCCTTCGATCCCGAGCTCGTCACCGATATGGCTGAGGCGATCGGGGCGTCGATGCGGGCCCTGGGCATCCACCAGGGTCTTGCCCCGGTGCTCGACGTGATCCGTGACCCGCGCTGGGGCCGGGTCGACGAGTGCATCTCCGAGGACCCCTACCTGGTCGGCACCCTCGGCACGTCGTACGTGCGTGGCCTGCAGTCGCGGGGGGTGCACGCCACTCTGAAGCACTTCGTCGGCTACTCCGCCTCACGCGCCGGGCGCAACTTCGCCCCGGTGCACGCCGGCCCGCGGGAGCTCGCCGACGTGCTGCTCCTCCCGTTCGAGATGGCGATCCTCGACGGCAACGCACGCTCCGTCATGCATTCCTACGCCGAGATCGACGGCGTGCCTGTCGCCGCCGATCCGGCACTGCTCACCGGCGTGCTGCGGGACAGGTGGGGCTTCGACGGCACGGTGGTGGCCGACTACTACGGGGTGGCATTCCTGAACCTGCTGCACCACGTGGCCGGCGACCACGCGGAGGCGGCCGTGCAGGCGCTGACCGCCGGACTCGACGTCGAGCTTCCGACGGGCGACGCCTACCTCACCCTGCGGGAGACGGTGAAGGCCGGCAAGCTCGACGAGGCGCTCATCGACCGGGCGGTGCTGCGGGTCCTGCGCCAGAAGCTGGAACTCGGGCTGCTCGACGCCACGTTCACCGACGAGCCGACCCAGGCGGTCGACCTCGACTCGCCCGAGCACCGGGCGATCGCACGCCGCCTCGCCGAGGAGTCGATCATCCTGGTCTCCAACCGGGACGCGCTTCCGCTGCCGGCGGGCCGGCGCGTCGCGGTCATCGGCCCGAACGCTGACCGGCAGGGTGCGCTCTTCGGGTGTTATTCCTTCCTCAACCACGTGCTCGTCCAGCATCCCGGAGTGGAGACCGGTATCGAGGTCCCGACGGTCCTCGACGCGATGCGCATCGAATTCGGCGCCGAGCTGGTGACCTGGGCGCGTGGTTGCGACGTGGACGACGACGACCGGTCCGGGTTCGACGAGGCCGTCGCCACGGCGGCCGCCGCGGAGGTCGCCGTACTGGTCGTCGGCGACCACGCCAGCCTCTTCGGGCGCGGTACCGTCGGCGAAGGCTGCGACCGGGACGACCTGGAGCTGCCGGGCGTCCAGCGCGAACTCGTCGAGGCGGTGCTGGCCAGCGGCACACCGGTCGTCCTCGTGCTGCTCACCGGCCGGCCGTACGCGGTCGACTGGGCGCTGGAGCGCTGCGCGGCGGTGGTCCAGGCGTTCTTCCCCGGTGAGGAGGGCGCCGGGGCGATCACTGGCGTGCTCTCCGGGCGGGTCAACCCGTCCGGCAGGCTGCCGGTCAGCCTGCCCAGGTCGGCCGGGGCGCAGCCGTACTCGTACCTGCACCCGGCGCTCGGCGAGGGCAGCGAGGTGACCAACCTGCCGACGACGCCTGCGGCACCGTTCGGCCACGGCCTGTCCTACACGACGTTCGAGTACAACGACCTGGCCGTGCCGGCCACGGTGCCGACCGACGGGGCGCTGCCCGTGACCGTACGCGTGACGAACACCGGTGCGGTCGCCGGCGACGAGGTGGTCCAGCTCTACGGCCGTGACCTGGTTGCCTCGGTGACCCGTCCGGTGGCGCAGCTGCTCGGATACCGGCGGGTCCATCTGGAGCCCGGCCAGTCGGTCACGGTCGAGCTGACGGTGCCCACGACACGTCTGGCCTTCTCCGACCGCACGCTCACCCGGGTCGTGGAGCCCGGTGACGTCGAGGTCTGGGTCGGTACGAGCGCGCTGCGGGACGCGCAGGCGCTGACCACGTTGGTCGGTGACACCGTGCCCGTCACCAACGCCTCCGCACGCTGGACGACGTCCGAGATCAGATGAGGTCCGTCCGCCGGCCGTCGACGCGGGACGGCTGGCGGGCGTCGTCTGGGCCGGGTCGTCCGGGAATTCCGCCCCCGGGCTCCCACGGAACCAACGCACGAGGTCGTCGTACTCGGCGGGGTGCGAGTTTGGTCCGAAGCCCGACGGGAAGACGCGTTGGCGCGACGGCGACTCAAGCCGCTCCGTGCGTCCGGTCCGGCCACTTGTCGATTCGGGGGGAACCATTGAAGATCCACGACCCGGCCAGTCAGGCGAAGGAAAAGGACTACGACGTAACAGACATCGAGCGCCTCATGGGCAGGCGCGACTGGCAAAGCTACGACGAGGTGATTCAGTGGCTCGAGGCGGAGGGGGATGCCGACCGGCGGTTCACCCCCGGGGAGGTGCGGCACATGATCGACGACTTCTCCCGCCTACGGGACTCGAAGAAGCCGTTCTCCCATGATCCGGAGAAGCTCTGCGACGAACTGAAGCGTGGACGATGACCGGAGGTGGTCCAACGTGCAACATCACGAGTTCGTTGGTCAGGTCCAGGCCAGGGCACAACTTGCCGACATCGGTGAGGCCACATCCGCTATTCGCGCCACATTGCAGACACTTGGCGAGCGGATCCCCGAAGGACTGGCCGAGAACGTAGCCGCTGACCTTCCCCGGGAGATCGGCGAATACCTGCGGATGACCGCGGCGTCGCCCAGCACGGGCGTTCGGTTCGACAAGGAGGAGTTTCTCGCTCGGGTGTCCGATCGAGCGGGGATGAGCCGGTCGCAGGCGTCGGATGCCGCCCGCGTCGTTTTCGAGGTCGTCGGCGACGCGACGCAGGGCCGGGTCATGGACCACCTTCACGCGGCGCTGCCGGCGGATCTCCGTCAGATGGTTCGCTCCGGCTGAACCGGCCGATCCGGCGACCCGCCGGGTCAGGTCACTTCTTTCGCGCCCGGGCGGTTGCCCGGGCGTTCGCCTTCTCGATCTCGCGGATCAGATCGTCCTTGCTCAGGTTCTCCGGGTCGCTGATCCCGACCTTGCGTGCCACTCCGTCGAGGTGATCCTTGCTCGCGTAGACATCGACCCCCTGGGCCGTATCGCGGGTCCGCTCCCGCGACGCCGGTGTGCCCAAGGCAGCCTGCGGATCGGATGGACCCGGACGTTCCTTGGGCTCCCAGTGGTCCCCCACCTTCTCGTGTGTGTGCTTCAAGGAGGCGTACGCGGTGCGGTGGGCACGCTCGCCATCGCCGTAGGTCTCCTCGGCCGATTCCAGTGTCTTCTTGTAGGTCCGTACCGCCTTGTCATCCGAGCGGGCGACGGTCGACGGCACGTATTCGCGCATCTGCTCGGCCTGCTCGTGCTTGTCCGGCATGTTGCACCTCCTCGTCCGCGTTCTTTACGCCTACCCGGCACCCTCGTCGCCACACACCGTCGGCCCACGGCCGCTCACCGTGCGGCGCGGGGGCCAGCTCAGGCAAGGTCGGGATCGGGATGCTCGGCCATGAAACGCTCTCCCGTTTCGTCGTCGACCAGTGAGTTGTCGACCAGCCATTCAACCGCCCGCGAAGGCCAACAGCGCGGTCTGGCCGACGCGGCCGGCGTGCTTCCGGTTCAACGGTCGCACTCCAGCGCGGACAGGTCGACGGCGTCGGCCATCGCCTGCATGCCCTTGTCGTTCGGATGGAGGTGATCTCCGCCGTCGAAGAACGGCAGCATCGCCTGCGGGTCGTACGGGCTGCGGGTGATCTGGTCGAAGTCCACCACGGCGTCGAACGCGCCGGAGTGCCGGATCCAGTCGTTGACGCCGTGGCGCACCGCCTCGCCGGCGGCGTCGTACTCCCACCAGCCCTGGTACGGCATGACGGTCGCGCCGACGACGCAGATGCCGGCCGCGTCCGCCCGGTCGACGATCTGCCGGTAGCCGGCGATCAGGTCGTCGGCCGTGACGCCGGTGTGCGCCTTGATGTCGTTGATGCCTTCGAGCAGGAACACCGTGCCGACCCCGGGGTGGGAGAGCACGTCCCGGTCCAGCCGGTGCAGCGCGGACTGGCCGGCGCCGTCGGTGAGCACCTTGTTGCCCGAGATGCCCGCGTTGGCCACCCCCTTCACGGTGCCGCCGGAGGCGGCCTGGAGCCGGCGGGCGAGGTAGTCGGGCCAGCGGCGGTTCTCGTCCGAGGTGGAGGCCCAGCCGTCGGTGATGGAGTCGCCGAGGACCGCCACCGCGCCGACCTCGGCGGCCGTCTCCACGGTGACGGCGTCCAGCCAGTACCAGGAGCCGATCCGATCGGTCCAGTTGGTCGCGGCTTCCTCGGCGGCGTGGTCGCCGGCGGCCGCGTAGGACGTCTGCATGGCCATGCCGTGACCGGTCGTCGACCCCTGGGCGCCGGTGACGTGGAGGCTGACGACGAGGTCGCTCTGGGCGGCCAGCTTGCCGGGCAGCGGGTCGCTGAGCACCGTCTCACCCGCCGGCACTGTGGCCGACGGCTGCCCGCCGAACGTCAGCCGCCGGTTGCTGCCGGCCACCAGTTCCGCGCCCTGCCGTTGCCGCCCGGCGTAGGCGCTGGCGAAGGTCACCGGGTGCTCGCCGAAGGCGTTGCTCAGCCGGATGCGCAGGTTCGTGCCGCCGACGCTGGTGCGTACGACCAGCCGGTAGCTGCGGTCGGCGGGCCCGGCGCCCTGCCGGTCGGCGCTGGCACCCCAGGTGATCACGGAGTGCCGGTCCCGCCCGGTCGCCGCCGGGTCGTCCTGTGCCCCGGCATGCGTCTGCGTCGCGGCCGAGGGCCGGGCCTGCGCCGCTGCGGCGGGCAGGGCTACGCAGACCGCCGTGACCAGCGCGGAGACGAACGCCATGCCGCGCCCGCGGCCGGAGGGTGCCCGCCGTCCGGGGATGGTCGCGCGGGTCCTCATCAGAGGCTCCGCAGCGTGACGGACTCGCCCGGCCCGAGGTCGACCCGCCGCGAGGTGCCGCCGGCGACGACGGTGGTGCTGCGGCCGCCGACGCTGGTCAGCGTCGCCTCGGTGACCCGGCCGTCGCGCCAGCTGACGTCGGCGAGGAACCCGCCGCGGACGCCCACGCCGGACACCGAGCCGGCGGCCGACCAGGCGGCGGGCAGCGCGGGCAGCAGCTCGACGTGCCCCGGCCGGGAGTAGACCAGCATCTCGACGATCGCGGCGGGGGTGCCGAGGTTCGCGTCGATCTGGAAGATGCCGCGGCCCGGGTTCGTCTGGTAGATGTCGAAGAGGTTCATCGCGGTGCCGTTGCCGCCGTTCGTCGACGGCTTCAGGTTGGTGACGATCAGCTGGTACGCCTTCTCCGCGTCCTTCAGCCGGGCCCAGCAGAGGCTCCGCCAGGCGTTGGCCCAGCCGAAGCTGTTCATGCCGCGGGCGGTGAGCAGGGCGGTCGCGCCGGCGACGATCTCCGCCGGCGTGGAATCGTCCGGGCGGATCCGGTCGCCGGGGAAGAGGCCGACCAGCGGGGAGAGGTGCCGGTGGGTGGTCTCACCGAGGTTGTCCGGTGACATCCACTCCTGCAGCCAGCCGGTCGTGGGGCTGACCTCGGGCAGGTACAGGCGGGCGCGGAGGCCGTCGATGGTCTCGGCGTAGCCGCTGTCCCGTTCGAGCACCCGGGTGGCGGTGCGATAGTTCTCGAAGAGGTTCCACACCAGTTCCTGGGCGTAGGTGATGCCCTTCGCGTCGAGCGGGCCGTGTTCGGGCGACCAGTCGCTGTCGGCGATCAGGACCTCGCGGGTGGCCCCGGTCGTGTCGGTGACGGTGGTGGTGATGAGCCGCGCCTCCCAGAACTCCACCGCGCCCTTGACCAGCGGGTAGATCTTCGCCAGGTAGGCGCGGTCCTGGGTGTACTCGTAGTGCTCGAAGAGGTTCTGGCAGAGCCACGCGTTGCCGGCCGGGTGCCACCACCAGCCGCCCCCGCCGTAGGGGTTGGTGGAGATGGCCACGGTCCAGCCGGCGATCCGGCCGCTGGAGTTGCGGTACCGGTTGGTCGGGCTGTTGAACAGCCGCTGGGTGACGTCGGTCCAGGCCGCCAGTTGCGCGAGGCAGTAGTCCGCGAGGGCGTCGAAGCAGTCGGAGAGGCCGGCCCGGTCGGCCAGCCAGTAGTTCATCTGGATGTTGACGTCGCTGTGGTAGTCGCCCATCCAGTCCGGGTCGTTGCCGTCCAGCCAGGGGCCCTGCAATCCGATCGGCAGGCTGCTCCGCGACCCGGCGATCATCAGGTAGCGGCCGAACTGCAGGTACGCGGCCTCGAGTTCCGGGTCGGGGACGTCGTCGCGCCAGCGGGCCCGCACCCGCTCCCAGGTGTCCAGTTCACGCTGCCAGGCCGCCGACGCGCCGAGGTCGACGGCGAACCGCTCGAAGCGTGGGCGGACGTCGGCGACGTGGGTGTACAGCAGGTCGCGGACGGACTCGCGGGCCGCGGCCAGGACCTTGCTCCGGGCGAGGCGTTCCGGGTCCACGGACGGGTCGCGGAACCCGGCGGTCGCGTCGGGGGCGTAGTTGGTGCCGCCGCTGACCACGACGGTGAGCTCGCGGCAGCCGGTGAAGGAGATCGACGTGCCGGTGACCGCGACCGTCCCGGTGCTGCTGTGGGCGGTGACGGCGGCGCCGTAGCGCAGCCCGTTGGCGAAGGCGGCGCCGAACGACGCGTACCGGCCGGCGCTGTCGGCGGTGGTGGACTCGCCGTGGGTGCCGGCCAGGGAGACGGTGCCGGTGTAGGCGCCGCGGCCCTGCTGGGAGAAGTGCAGGACGATGACGTCGTCGGGGTGGCTGGCGAAGATCTGCCGCCGGTAGGTGACGCCGGCGATGTCGTACGTGGTGCTGACCAGGCCCTGGGCCAGGTCGAGCGTGCGGCGGTAGTTGTCGACCACGGCCAGGTCGTGGCCGGGGAGGTCGACGGTGAGCGTGGCCAGCAGGGTCAGCGAGCCGAAGTCGTCCCGGCCGTAGGGGAACTGGCCGTCGCTCTGCAGCGTGTCGTTGCGGCCTCCGGTCCAGCAGGTGGCGTCGGTGATCGTCAGGAGTTCGCTGGCGGGGTCGTTGCTCGCCAGCGCCCCGAGGCGCCCGTTGCCGACCGGCAGCCCCTGCTCGATCATCGAGGTGGGGGAGCCGGGCGCCCGCCACCAGAGCTGGTGCCTCGCGGCGTCGCCGGGGGCGAGCAGGGGCGACTCGGTGGGGCGGCGGGGGGCCGCCGAGGCGGCGAAGGTCGGGAGGCCGCCGAGGGCGGTGACCACGCCGGCGCCGGCGGCGAGAGCGAGGAAGCCGCGGCGGCTCGGGCGGATGTCGCGCGGTTCGGTGTTGTCCACGTCGGATACTCCAGATTCGGCGAACGACGGATGAGGGCTTGCCGCTTGCTCGGCCGAACGGTGTTCGGCGCCGGGACCGCGGGGGCGGCCCGGCGGACGGGGCCCGGCGACCTCGCCGGGCCCCGCGCCGCGTCAGGGGGTCTGCGGTACGTCGATCTTGTCGATGTCGGGGGAGTACCAGTCGACGCTGTCGAAGGTGATGGTGTTGGCGCCGGCCTTCAGAGCCAGTTGGACGCTGACCGTCTCGGCCGTGCCCCAGTCGCCGGTGGAGGGGAACTTCAGGCTGGTGCCGTTGCCGCCGTTGGCGGAGACGGTCACCGAGCGCGCGTCGCCGCTGACGTAGCCGACGTTGACGGTGTAGATGCCGTCCCTGCGCACCGTGACGTCGTTGAACCGCAGCTTGCCGCCGAGGTAGAGGTTGCCCACCTTCCGGCCGCCGGAGCAGGCGTCGCAGCCGGCCACGGAGGCGTTGCCGCTCAGGGTGTTGGTCGGGGACTCGGCCTCGTAGCCGGTGGTGACCAGTGCGGTGCCGCCGGGCCGTACGGTGAACAGCCGGGAGCCGTGCGCGGGCAGCGTCCCGGTGACGCTGTTCCTGTGCGTCCCGAGGTTCTGCCTGTTCCACAGGTCGCGGACCGAGGCGTTGCCGGTGAACCCGAGGGACGCCCAGTGTGCGGTGACGGCGGCCGGGGCGTCGGCGAGGTTGAACAGCGCGACCGTCCAGCTGCCGTCAGGGTTCTTCCCGGCCCAGACCTGCTGGTCGCCGGCCGGGGTGACCGGCCGGGCCGGCGGGGCGCCGTTCTGGTCGACCGCGATGACCTCGCGATTGGTCAGCAGGGACAGCCCGTAGTCGTCGAGGCGGGTGAGGTCGTCGCCGCTGTACAGCGGCGACTTCGAGATGGCCCACAAGGTCATGTAGGTCTGTCGTTCGGCCTTGCTGAGGCCGTCCATCGCGCCGTTGCCGACGTTGACCGAGTCGAGGTCGTTCCAGCCGCCGGGCCCGGCCTTGCGGCTCCAGGCCGGCGCGTCGTCGAACCGGTCGTCGACCGAGTTCTCCCAGGTGACCAGGGTGTTGCAGTAGCACTCGACGTCGGTGTCGATCCGCCAGCCGTTGGAGTAGCGCTGCCAGTCGGCGGCGTGGTTGATGTCCAGCGACCAGGAGAGTTCGAGGTGGATCGGGCGGCCGGTGGCGGCGATGGCGCGCTGCCAGGCGGCCACGTCGACGACGTTGTTGTAGTTGTCACCGGACTTGAACGAGCCCGGGCCGACGCCGTCGAGCTTGAGGAAGTCGTATCCCCAGTCGGCGAACAGCCGTGCCTGCGAGTCGATGTACTTCTGGGCGCAGGGGTTGTCGAAGTTCAGCTTGTAGGCGCTGTCCCAGCCGTTGGTGGTGCGCAGGTCCGGGTGGACGATGTCCGCGGTGGTGCAGCCGGGCGCGTTCCAGATCGGCGCCGCGCCGGCCGCGTACGCCTCCTTCTCCAGGCCGACGGGCAGGTAGATGCCGGCCTTCAGGCCGTGGGCGTGGATGTGGTCGGCGACGGCCTGCATGCCGCGGGGGAACCGGATCGGGTCGGGCGCCTGCCGGGCGTACTGGTCGAACCGGGGCGTCCAGGCGTTGTCGCGCCACCAGCCGGCGTCGATGTTGACGTACTCGTAGCCGTACGGCTTCAGCTTGGCGGCCAGCGCGTCCGCCTGCTTCAGGACGTTCGCCTCGGTGAGGTAGCTGTAGTCGCCGTCGGGGTTCAGCCCGGGGTACTTGGACGACTGCATGCTCCAACTCGTCCAGCCCATGTAGGGCCGCTCCGCGACGCCGGCCGTGGCCGCCGCGCCGCTTGACGTCGGGGCGTGCGCCTCGGTCGGGGCGGCCTGGGCGGGGACGGCGCCCGCGCCGAGGACCACGGCCAGCGTCGCGGCCACGACGGGCACGGGGGTTCGGCGTCCGAGATGTCTGCTGGTTGTCATCATCAACCTCCTGGTGGCGGGGGAGCGGTGGCGGCCCGGCCGGCCGGGCCGCCACCGGGTCAGGGAAGGACGAGCGACTGGATGCTCACCGCGGCCGCGCCACGGGCCCATTCCTCGAAGGGCAGCGGGCGGATGGTGAGCGGACACCGGGCGGCGGCGCCGAAGGCCTGGCGCTCGAAGCTGGTGCGGATCGGTGCGTCGAACAGGTCGTAGGCGGCGAGCCCTTCCCCGGACACGACGATCCGGGTCGGGCCGACCAGGTTCGCCACCGCCGCGATGCCGCAGCCGATGGCGGTGCCGGCCCGGGCGAAGACGGCGCGGAGTGGCTCGTGGCCGTCGCGCGCCAGCGCCACCGCCTCGTCGAGGGTGAGGTCGGGGCGGCCGGTGCGGTCCCGGGCCTGTGCCACGATGGCGTCCGTGCCGGCGATGGCCTCGACGCAGCCGCGACCACCGCAGTGGCAGTTGGGGCCGGCGGCGTCGACGGCGAGGTGACCGATCTCGCCGGCCACGCCGTACGAGCCGGAGACCAGCCGGCCGTTGACGACCAGGCCGCAGCCGATGCCGGTGCCCACGGTGACGAGGGCGAACGACTCGGCGCCCACCCCCTCGCCGAACCAGTGCTCGGCCGCGGTCAGCGCCTTCACGTCGTTCTCCACCGTCACCGCCAGGCCGGTGAGCTGCGCCGCACGGCGGCCCAGCGGCACGTCGCGCCAGTGCAGGAACGGCGAGTAGCGCACCAGACCGATGCGACGGTCCACGTCGCCGGAGAGCGAGAGCCCGAGCCGGCGCACCCGGCTCCGGTCGCCCGGAACGGCGTCGAGCAGCCCGTCGACGAGCAGGCCGACCTCGGTGAGCACCGAGTCGACGTCCGGGTCGGTCAGCGGCCGGCGGGCGGTGGCCCGTACCTGAGCGCAGAGGTCACAGACCACGCCGATCAGCTCGTCGGCGGTGATCTTCACCCCGATGAAGAACTCCCGGTCGGCCCGCACGGCCAGCGGGCTGGCCGGGCGTCCGGCGCCCGGCCCGGTCCGCTCGGTCGCGGCCAACTCGTGCAGGTAGCCGAGGTCGATGAGCGGACGGGCGGCCTTGGTGACGGCGGCGGAGGAGAGCCCGAGCCGGCGGGCGAGACTCACCCGGCTCACCGGCCCTCCGGTCAGCACCGCCGTGAACACCGCCGTCGCCGCCGGCGCCCCGGCGAGCGATCCCGTGTCGCGGACAGGAAACATGGCCGAAAGCCTAGGCAAATATTTAACTTCTTCAAGTATTGATTCTGGTCGGGAGCCGTCCTACAGTCGGCCGCACGACGTCCCCCACCACCGGCCCAGCGGGAACGGCGAGACCCCGAGCCGGATCAGCGTGGCCCGGCCTGGGGCGGCTCGGGTCACCCCCCTCCGTGCGGTACAGCACCGTCACTTTCGCCCTCTCTGTCGGCATTACGCCTGAACGCGGTGATCGTGCAAGCACACGACGGACGGTGTCGAGGTTTACCTCTCCTGTTTTGGGTCAGTCGTCAGCTCGTGGGCGTTATCAGGATAGTCCGAGACGGTGGGGTGATCCGGTCGTGAGCCTCTTGCGCAGGAAGTCGGTCGAGCAGTCGATCCGCGACACGGAGCAGCCGGAGCACCAGCTCCGCAAGGTGCTGTCCGCCCTTGATCTCACCGTGTTCGGCATCGGAGTCATCATCGGTACGGGCATCTTCGTGCTGACCGGGGTCGCCGCGAACCAGACCGCCGGGCCGGCGGTCGCACTCTCCTTCGTCGCGGCCGGCATCGCCTGCGCGCTGGCCGCCCTCTGCTATGCGGAGTTCGCGTCCACCGTGCCGGTCGCCGGCAGCGCCTACACCTACTCGTACGCCGCGCTCGGCGAACTCGTCGCGTGGATCATCGGCTGGGACCTCATCCTGGAGTTCATCCTGGCCGGTGCCACCGTCGCGGTGGGGTGGTCGCAGTACTTCGCGGTGCTGATGGAGACGCTCGGCGTGTCGGTGCCGGCCGCCATCACCGGCGGCGAGGGCAGCGTGTTCAACCTGCCCGCCACGCTCATCGTGCTCATCCTCACCGCGGTCCTGGTCGCCGGCATCAAGGTCTCGTCACGGGTGAACGCCGTGGTGGTCGCCATCAAGGTGGCGGTGGTGCTCTTCGTGATCGTCGCCGGGCTGTTCTTCGTCAAGGGCGCCAACTACGCGCCGTTCGTCCCGCCGGCCGAGCCCGCCTCGGGTGGTTCCGGCGCCGAGGCGACCCTGGTCGAGGCCATCTTCGGGCAGGCGCCCGCCAACTTCGGCATCAGCGGCATCTTCGCCGCCGCAGCACTCGTGTTCTTCGCGTTCATCGGTTTCGACATCGTGGCCACCGCGGCCGAGGAGACCCGGGTGCCGCAGCGCGACGTGCCGCGCGGGATCCTCGGTTCGCTGGCGATCTGCACCGCGCTCTACGTCGCCGTCTCGCTGGTGGTCGTGGGCATGCAGAACTACGCCGACCTGGACACGGCGGCGCCGCTGGCCGCGGCGTTCCAGGCCGTCGGCCAGCCGCTCTTCGCCGACCTGATCACCGTCGGCGCCCTCGCCGGGTTGACCACGGTGGTGATGATCCTGATGCTGGGGCAGAGCCGGGTCGCGTTCGCCATGAGCCGTGACGGGTTGCTGCCGCGCTGGTTGAGCCGGGTGCATCCCCGGTACGGCACCCCGCACCGCATCACCGTCATCATCGGCCTGCTGGTGGCCGCGCTCGCCGGGTTCATCCCGCTGGAGGAACTCGCCGAGCTGGTCAACATCGGCACCCTGTTCGCGTTCGTCCTCGTCGCGGCCGCGGTCATCCTGTTGCGCCGCAACCGGCCGGACCTGCCGCGCGGCTTCCGCGTTCCCTGGGGGCCGGTGATCCCGGTGCTCGCGATCGTCGCCTGCGTGCTGCTGATGCTGTTCCTCACCGTCGAGACCTGGCTGCGGTTCCTCGCCTGGATGGCGCTGGGGTTCGTCGTCTACTTCCTCTACGGCCGCCGCCACAGCCGGCTCGCCACGGGTGGGGGAGAAGGGCCGCCGATGCCCGGCCCGGATGACCTCGACACCGGGTTCGGTTCCGCGTCGCCCCCGCCGCGCAGGGGCGGCTGACCCGCCCCGGCCAGGTTCGCCTCGCCTGCGCACGACGGCGCGAGTACTCCTCGTGTCGCCTACGATCACCGACCAGGGCCGGCGGCGGGCCGCGATACGCTGGCCACCTACCTGGCCGCAGTCTGGGCAGGACACAACCGAGGAACGGTGATCAGATCGTGTTCTCGTCGCGTCGCCGAGTCCTGGCAACCGTGGCGGCGGCCGCCGTCGTCGCCGTCGTGGCGCTGGTCGCCGTACTCCAGCTCACCGGGGATCGGCCCGACGAACCGGCCGCCACCCGGGTCGTCCAGCCCGGGGCGCCGGGCCAGACCGGCCGTACGCTCTCCCCGGCCGAGCGGGCCCAGTTGCCACCGCCCCCGGCGCACACCGCCGCCGACACGCAGTTCATGCAGCGGATGATCGCGCACCACGCGCAGGCACTGGAGATGACCGCCCTCGTCGCGGACCGCGCGGAGAGCCGCGAGGTGTCGCTGCTCGCCCGGCGGATCGAGACGTCGCAGCGGGACGAGATCGCGCAGATGCAGCGGTGGCTCACCGAACGTGGTGAGCAGGTCCCGGGGCCGCACGCGCACCACGCCGGGCATGACGCCGTGATGCCGGGGATGCTCACCCCGGAGCAGCTCGGCCAGTTGGGGCGGGCCCGGGGCGCGGAGTTCGACCGGCTCTTCCTCGACTTGATGATCCGTCACCACAACGGCGCGCTGACCATGGTGCAGCAGCTCTACGCGGCCGGGGGTGGGCTCGAGCCGGCCAGCGACCGGTTCGCCCGCGAGGTCAACGCCGACCAGGCCATCGAGATCAGGAGCATGCAGGAGCTGCTGGCCAAGCTCGCCGGGTGAGGGGCCGGTCGCGCTGGCGCTCGCCGGCCGGTACGCGCTACGCGTACCCCTTCGCCGCGGGCGGGGCGATCGCCTTGCGCGGCCGCTCGGGCAGCATCTCCCCGCCGGCACAGGCGATCGAGCACCCGGTCGCTGCGGCGCGGGACAGCGCCGGGGGCGCGTCCTGCCGAAATCCCGGCGGGACCCGCCCCCAGCTGACGGTCCTCAGGGTGCGTCAGTCAAGGCTGGCGCACTGGCCGGTGGCCGGCCCCGTCACCGTGTTGGCCGCACCGAGGTTGATCGGCGCCGGCGAGTTACCGGAGCAGGCGAGCGGGCCCCGCACCGTGCTGTCGGCGATGATCGGCTCGACCGTCCCGGTACCGCCGCCGGTCACCACGGCCGGCCCGTGGATCTCGGTGTCCACGATGGCGGCGCTGCCCGTCGTGCCGGTGATGCTCACCGGACCGCGCACGGTGCTGTGGTAGAGGTGCACCGCGGCCGCGTTCGCCGCCGACACCGGACCGGCGATCGACGAGTCGATGGCGAGCAGCGAGCCACCCGGACGGACCGTGACCGGGCCGGCGACGGTCGCCCCGGTCAGGCAGGTGACGCCGGTGACCGTCAGCGGCCCGTTGTGCCGCTCCGAGATGGTCGTGGTGCAGGTCCTGGCCAACTGGTCGAAGCGGGCCCGGGCCACCGCGAAGCTCGGCGCCCAGCTGATCCTGGTCTGGTGCTGGGCGTTGAACTGGGGCAGCTGCACCTCACGGGCCGCGGCGATCTCCGCCTCGGTCAGGTGCTCACTGGGCCGGAGGCCGAAGACGTCGAAACCGCGCGCGATCTCGCTGCCGTAGATCTGGCCGTTGTACCAGTACGCCGACCAGAAGCCACCGAGCATCAGGGCGGTGGGGCTGATCGGCCCCCGGTCGAAGTAGCCGATCTCGCGCGGGTTGGCCGAGTCGGTGAAGTCCAACAGCGAGATGCCGCCCTGGTACCACGCCTGGGCGAGGATGTCCCGGCCCGGTACGGGGATCAGCGAGCCGTTGTGGGCGACGCAGTTCTCCTGCAGCGTCTGCGGCACCGGCAGCTTGTAGTAGCTGGCGAACCGCATCTTCCCGTCGACGATGTCGAAGATCGCGTTGGCGCCCCACTGCGGCTGGTCCGTCGTGCGGCACCGGGCGCCGGTGCCGCCACCCCACTCGTCGGTGAAGATGACCTTCTTGCCGTCGTTGCTGAGCGTCGCGGAGTGCCAGTACGCGAAGTTCGGGTCGGCGACCTCGTCGATCCGCACCGGGTTCGCCGGGTTGGAGATGTCGATCAGGATCCCGTTGCCCTCACAGGCGCCCGCCGCCAACCCGATCTCGGGGTAGGCGGTGATGTCGTGGCAGGCGTCGGTGACCGGCGAGGGGCTCCACGACCCGCCCGACGGGTGGGTCGGCGCGGGAGGGGTGTTCTGCAGGCCGTCGACGGCGCCGGTCTCCGGGTTCGCGAACAGCCGGGGGCCGCTGACGACCGCGGCCTGCCCCGGGTTCGCGACCGGGACCTTGATGACGTCGATCCGCCACCGCGCCGGGTCCACCCCGGAGGCGGGGACGTTGTTGCAGCCGGCCATCGTGCTGGCCGGGCGGACCCCGGCGGTGCCGGAGACGTACACGTAGACGTTGCTGCTGTCGTCCGGGTCGGTCACCAGGGTGTGGGTGTGCGAGCCCCGGCAGGTCTGCACGGCCGCGACCTGCACCGGGTTGGTCACGTCGCTGATGTCGAAGACGCGGACGCCCTGGAATCGGGTGCCGACCGCGGGGTTCGTGCCGCAGTCGAGCCGGCCGCGGCTCTCCTCGACGGACATGAACAGCAGGTCGCCGTGGACCGACAGGTCACCCTGCCCACCCGGGCACACCACGCTGGTGACGAGCGTCGGGTTCGCCGGCTGCGAGATGTCGTAGATGTTGAAGCCGTTGAAGTTGCCCATGAAGGCGTGGTTGCCGCCGAAGGCGAGATCCGATCCGGCGAAGCCGAAGTCACCCGGGTTGGCCGGGTTGACGAAGCCCGCCGGCTTGTCCCGGTGTGCCAGCAGGTCGAGGTTGCTGCTCGCGCTCTGCGCGTCCAGCCATCCCGCGCCGAGGCCGATCCGCGGATCCGGTTCGGCCTCCTGGCCCGACGCCGTGCCCGGTAGCAGGGCGACGAGAAGCATCGTTACGACGGCCGCGCCGACCGCGCGGCGTCTGCCGCCTGATCGGCGATGTGATTGATGGGTCATGGGTGTCCTCCGCGCAGTGCCCCCACTGGTGGCGGCGTGCATCGGGCGCATGCACGCCGCGGTAGTAAGGACCGTACCGCCCTTTTGGCCATTTAGGATCATGGACATTTTTACGGTGGGCGCGAAACCGTCGATATCCAGAGCGGTGGGGCGGGCCGCAGGACCCTTGCCTGGTGGCGTGGGCGGTCGGCGCCAGCCGGCTGCCCGGGGGCCCTCGCGCAGACCCTGAGCAAAGGGCGCGGTCGAGCCTGCGCCCGAGGCCGCCGGCGGCAGTGACGGCCAGTTCGGATACGAACCTCGCGGCGAGCGGTGGCCGGCACGCTGTGCCGGAGAGCAGCATCGGCCGGACGTCGAGCACCGGGCTGAACAGCATCTCGTCCAGCAGCCGTTCAGGTCGCTGAGGCTGGGCCGCTCACCGCGCACCCCGTGGCGCACACCGGACCCGAGTCCGGGTCAGCTCGCGGCGAGCAGCGCCATGATGTTCTTCTCGGTGACGCTCGGGCCGGTCAGCTGCCCCGCGACGGCGCCGTCGCGCAGCACCAGGACGCGGTCGCAGGAACCGACGAGTTCCTCCAGATCGGAGGAGATCAGCATGACCGCGAGCCCGTCCACCGCGAGATCGTCGATGAGGGCCTGCACCTCGGACTTGGTGCCGATGTCGATGCCGCGGGTGGGCTCGTCGAGCATCAGCACCCGGGGGTGAGTGGCGAGCCAGCGGGCCAGCAGCACCTTCTGCTGGTTGCCGCCGGAGAGTTCCCCGACCGGCTGGTGTGGGCTGGTCGCCTTGATCCGTAGCCGGCGCATGAAGGTCTCGACGATCCGGTCGAGGCGGGCCTCGGAGACGATGCCGGCGCGGGAGAGGCGGGGGAGCGCGGCGAGCGCGATGTTGTCGCGCACCGACAGCGAGGCGATGACGCCCTCGGTCGTACGGTTCTGCGGCAGCAGCCCCACGCCGGCGCGGACGGCGCCGGCGATGGAGCGCTGGCGCAGGCGGGCGCCGGAGACCGTCACCTGCCCGGCGTCCAGCGGCATGGCGCCGGCGATCGCCTTCGCCGTCTCGCTTCGGCCGGCGCCCAGCAGTCCGCTGAGGCCGACGACCTCGCCCGGCCGGAGGCTGATCGACACGCCGCCGAGGACGTGGCGGCGGGTGAGGCCGGTGGCCTGCAGGATCGGCGGGTCGGCGGGCTCGGCGGCCACGCCTGCGGGGGCGGTCGTCCCGGGCGTCACCCGCCGGCCGAGCATCAGCGACACGAGCCGCATCCGGTCGAGGCCGGCGAGCGGACCGGTGTGCACCAGCCGGCCGTCGCGCAGGACGGTGGCACGGTCGCAGATCCGCTCGATCTCGGCCAGGCGGTGGCTGACGTAGACGATCGACCGGCCCTGGGTCCGCAGCGTGTCGAGCATGGTGAGCAGTCGTTCCACCTGCACGTCGTCCAGGCCGGCCGTGGGCTCGTCGAGCACGATCACCGACGTGCCTGTGGCGACCGCGCGGGCCACCGCGACCAGCTGCCGGGTTCCGCCGTCGAACGACTCGAGGGGCTGCCGTACGTCGATCCGCAGGCCGCAGTCGGCCATGATGTCGCGCGCCCGGGTGTTCATTCGCGCGACGTTGATGAGGCCGAGCCGGTGGCGGGGTTCGCGGCCCAGGAACAGGTTGCGGGCGACGCTCATCTGGGGGACGAGGTTGGCCTCCTGGTGGACGGCCCCTATCCCGGCGCGTTCGGCGTCGCGTGGCGAGGAGAACCGTACCGGCGTGCCGTGCAGCCGGAGCACGCCGGCGTCCGGCCGGTCGATGCCGCAGAGCATCTTGACCAGCGTCGACTTGCCGGCGCCGTTCTCGCCGACGACGGCGTGCACCTCGCCCTGCCGGAGCGTGAACGAGACGTGGTCGAGCGCGCGTGTGCCGGGGAAGTCCCGGACCACGCCCGCGGCCTCGATGACGGTGCTCCTGCCTGCCACGGTGCCTCCTCGCAGCGACCGGCGAGCCGGCTGAGGCGAATGATTGCGCACGGCGGGTGGAAAGGTAAAGACGTCAGGGTCGGGCGACGTGGAGCCGGACGGCCCGGTTGGCCAGCTCGTCGAGCACGTCGCGCGGGGCGGCGTCGTCGGTCACGAGGTGGTCGATCTCGTCGGTGGGGACGGTCTGCACCATGGTGTCGACTCCGATCTTGGTGTGGTCGGCGAGTACGACGATCTCCTCGGCCGACGCGGCGAGGGCCCGGTCGACGCTGGCGACCTGCATGTTCGGCGTGGAGACGCCGCGTTCGGCGGTGAGGCCGTTGCCCGAGATGAAGGCCCGACGGACCCGCAGACCGGCGAGCGAGCGCTCGGCGGCGCTGCCGACCAGTGCGAGGATGGCGCCGCGCAGCGTGCCGCCGGTGAGGACGACCTCGACCCGCGGCGCGTTGGCGAGCGCCTGGGCCACCAGCAGCGAGTTGGTCACCACGGCGAGCTCGGCGTGGCGGGCGAGCTGCTGGGCGAAGAGTTGGGTGGTGGTCCCGGCGCCGACGACGATGGCGTCTCCGTCCTCCACAAGGGAGGCGGCGAGCTCGGCGATCGCCGCCTTCTCGGCGGCGGCGACCTGGGCCTTCTGGGCGTAGGTCGGCTCCCGGGACAGCGCGCCGGGCAGGGTGGCCAGCGCGCCGGGCAGGGTGGCGCCCCCGTGATGGCGGTTGAGCAGCCCGTCGGCCTCCAGGATCCGCAGGTCACGCCGGACGGTGACCTCGGAGGACTGCACGGCCTGGGCGATGTCCCGCAGCGAGACCGCGCCGTTGGCGTGCATCAGCTCGAGGATGCGTTGCCGGCGCTCGGCGGCGAACATGGTCCGCCGGCCCTCGGTCGCTGTCCGGGAATCGTCCCCAGCTGCCACGTGGTCCTCTCCTCGTGAACGAGTCGGTCTGGTTCTGATCGTACTCTGCGCCGACTCCACGCCTGGTGAAGGCGCTCTCCGATCGGTTCTGATCGTATCTGATCGAATGGTATTGACTTGGGATCGTGACGGTGATTGATTGTTTCTCAACGATTTCAGGCAGGCCGTACCCGGCCCGACCGGCTCTCCGCCGGCCCGGTGCCCGGGCGCTCCGGCCTGTCCTCTCACGCCACGCTCGTGAGAAAGGGGCCCTGAACGATGAGGAAAGCAGTCACCGCACTGATCGCCGCGGCCTGCGTCGTGGTCGGCGGCGTGCCGGGGGTCGCGCGCGCCGAGGCCACCTGGCAGCCGGGGACGCCACCGATCGCCACGCCGTGGACCGACCAGGTGTCGCCGGACAACGCGCTTCCCGACTACCCCCGCCCGCAGCTGGTCCGCAAGAGGTGGGAAAGCCTCAACGGGGTCTGGGAGTTCGCGGGGGCGCACGACGGCGAAGCTCCGCCGATCGGAGAGCAGCTCAGCGAGCGGGTACTCGTGCCGTACCCGATCGAGTCGGCGCTGTCCGGCATTCAGCGGCACGAGGACCGGATGTGGTACCGGCGCACGTTCGAGGTGCCGGCGAACTGGCGGATCGGTGGCGACGAGCGGCTGCGACTCAACTTCGGCGCCGTCGACTACGACGCCACGGTCTGGGTCAACGGCGTCAAGGTCGCCACCCACCGCGGCGGCTACGACGGCTTCAGCATCGACGTCACCGACGCCCTGCGCGGCCCGGGGGCCCAGGAGTTGGTGGTCGGCGTCGAGGACCGCACCAACCAGACCTGGCAGCCGGTGGGCAAGCAACGCACCGTGCCGGACCGGGGCATCTTCTACACCTCGTCGTCCGGCATCTGGCAGAGCGTGTGGATGGAGCCGGTGCCGGCGAGCCACGTCGAGCAGCTGCGGATGACGCCGGACCTCGACGACGCCAGCCTCCGGGTCACCCCGCAGGTCGCCAGCGGCAGCGGCCGTACGGTCGAGGCCGTCGCCTACGCCGGCAACAAGGTCGTCGGCCGCGCGTCCGGGCCGGCCGGCACCGAGCTGCGTGTGCCGGTGCCGAATCCGCGGCTGTGGTCGCCCGACTCGCCGTACCTCTACGACCTGACGGTGCGGGTGCTCGACGGCCGCAAGGTGGTGGACCAGGTCGACTCCTACTTCGGCATGCGCGAGGTGACCAAGCTCCGGGGGGCCGACGGCAAGCTCCACCTGGCCCTCAACGGCAAGATCCTGTTCAACATGTCCACCCTGGACCAGGGCTACTGGCCCGACGGCATCTACACCGCCCCCACCGACGAGGCGCTGCGCTTCGACATCGCCGAGACCAAGCGGCTCGGCTTCAACACCATCCGCAAGCACATCAAGGTGGAGCCGGACCGCTGGTACTACTGGGCCGACCGGCTGGGCCTGATGGTGTGGCAGGACATGCCGTCCATGCGTACCGGCGGGATCCCGCCCGTCGACGCGCAGCAGGAATTCGAGCGGCAGCTGAAGGAGATCGTCGCCGAGCACCAGAGCTGGACCTCGATCACGGTCTGGGTGCCGTTCAACGAGGGCTGGGGCGAGTGGGACCGCACCGCGACCGGGCGGATCGCGGACGAGCTGCGCGCCCAGGACCCGAGCCGGATGGTCAACGCGCACAGCGGCGTGAACTGCTGCGACTCCAAGGGTGACTCGGGGCGCGGCGACATCATCGACTTCCACCAGTACCTCGGCCCGGCCTCCCCGGCGCCGAGCGGGGACCGGGTCGCCGTGGACGGCGAGCACGGCGGCCTCGGACTGAAGGTGCCCGGCCACATGTGGTTCGGCGACGGGCACGGCTACGAGATGACGCCGGACAGCGCCACCCTCACCCGGCGTTACGTGGAGAACCAGCGTGACCTGCTGACCGTGGCCAACCGGTGCGGGCTCTCCGGCGCCGTCTACACCCAGACCATCGACGTGGAGCACGAGGTCAACGGCTTCTACACCTACGACCGCCAGGTCCAGAAGATGGACTTCGACCGGGTCCGGGACATCAACCGGGCCATCGTTCGCTCGGTCGACGGTACCGGCGCGAACGCGCCGCAGCTGCCGCCGGGCACGCCCGGGCTGACCGGCGTGGGCTGGTGGCCGCTGGACGAGGGCAGCGGCACGGTGACCGACGACAGGGCCGGCGAGCACGACGGGACGCTGGTCAACGGCGCGACCTGGACGACCGGCCCCTCCGGCGGCGCCGTGCAGCTCAACGGCGTGAACCAGTACGTCGACACCGGCGCGGCGATCCTCGACACCACCGGCAACTACACCGCCTCGGCCTGGGTCAAGCTGGACAGCCTCGGTGGCTTCGCCACCGCGGTGAGCCAGGACGGCAACAGCCACAGCGCCTTCTTCCTGCAGTACTCGGGCGCTGACAACCGGTTCGCGTTCAGCTTCGCCGGGGTCCGGGCGCTCGCGCCGACCGCGCCGGAGACCGGCCGCTGGTACCACCTGGTCGGCGTGCGCGACGCCGCGGCCGGCACGCTGACGCTGTACGTCGACGGCCAGCCGGCCGGCACGGCCAGCTCCTGCCTCGGCGAGGCGTCCAGCGGGCCGACCGTCATCGGGCGGGCCAGGTACAACGGCGGCCCGGTCGACTACTGGCGCGGCGCGATCGACCAGGTGCGGGTCTACGACCGTGCCCTGTCCGCCGCCGAGGTCGGCCAGCTGCACGCCTCCGCAGGGCTGCAGTGAGGCCGACCCGCCTCACCGCCGTCGCCGCGGCGGTGCTCGCCGCGGCGACGGCCGCCCAGCCATCCCCCGCCGACTGACAACCCGCCTCGGGAAGGGAACCTCATGTCCAGGACATCCGGATTGGCGGCGGTCGCGCTGGCCGCCCTGCTCACCACCGCGGCCTGCGCCAAGAGCGAGGACGGCGGCGACCCGCCGGAGCCGGCCGGCAGCGCGGGCCAGCAGGTCGTGCAGAGCACGGGCGCCACCGGCCCGACCTGCACGCTGCAGAGCTTCGGCGGGCAGAAGTTCGACCTCAGGAAGGATGTGGTCGGCTTCTCCCAGTCGGAGAAGGAAGCCAACCCGTTCCGCATCGCCGAGACCAAGTCCATCAGGGACGAGGCCGCCAGGCTCGGCATCGCCAACCTGCGCGTGACCAACGCGCAGTCGCAGTTCTCCAAGCAGATCTCCGACGTGCAGCAGCTCATCGCCCAGGGCGCCAAGCTGCTGGTCATCGCGCCGCTGAACTCCGATGGCTGGGAGCCGGTGCTGAGGCAGGCGGCGGAGAAGAAGGTTCCGATCATCACCATCGACCGCAAGATCAACGCTCAGCCGTGCACCGACTACCTCACCTTCATCGGGTCGGACTTCTACCAGCAGGGCAAGCGGGCCGCCGACCAGATGATCGAGGCGCTCGGCGGCCAGGGTGAGGTCGCCATCCTGCTCGGCTCGCCCGGCAACAACGTCACCACCGACCGGACCAAGGGATTCAAGGACCGGATCCAGGAGAAGGCGCCGGGCATCACCATCTCCTTCGAGCAGACCGGCGAGTTCACCCGCGAGAAGGGTCAGCAGGTGACCGAGCAGCTGATCCAGTCCCGCCCCGGCACCAAGGGCATCTACGCCGAGAACGACGAAATGGCGCTCGGCGCCGTGACGGCGCTCAAGGGCGCGGGCAAGACCCCCGGCGAGGTGAAGATCGTGTCCGTGGACGGCACCCGCGCCGCCGTGCAGGGCATCGTCGACGGCTGGCTGTCCGCGGTAGTCGAGTCGAACCCTCGCTTCGGGCCGCTCGCCTTCTCCACCGCCCAGAAGTTCCTGGACGGGGAGGGGATCCCGGCCACGGTCATCATCAGCGACCAGGAGTACACGACGGCGAACGCCAAGGAGAGCCTGGGAAACGCGTACTGATGGCCACCGCGGTTCTGGAGGCCCGGGGAATCTCGAAGGGATTCCCCGGGGTCCTCGCCCTCGACGACGTCTCCTTCCGGCTGGACGCGGGGCAGGTGCACGCCCTGGTCGGCGAGAACGGCGCCGGCAAGTCCACCCTCATCAAGGTCCTCACCGGCGTGTACCGGCCGGACCGGGGAAGGCTGCTGCTGCGCGGCGAGCCCGTCAGCCTCGACACCCCCCTCGCCGCCCAACGCGCCGGGATCTCGACCATCTACCAGGAGGTCAACCTCGTCCCGCAGATGAGCCTCGCGCACAACCTGCTGCTCGGACGGGAACCGCGGGGCCGGCTCGGGGTCATCGACGTGGCGGGGCTGTACGCCGAGGCTGAGCGGGTCATGGGCCGGTACGGCATCCGCACCGACGTACGCCGGCCGCTGCGCTCACTCGGCATGGGCACCCAGCAGATGGTGGCGCTGGCCCGCGCGGTCTCCATCGAGGCCCGCGTCGTGATCATGGACGAGCCCACCTCGGCCCTCGAGCCGCGGGAGGTGGACACCCTCTTCGGCGTCATCGCCGACCTGCGGGCCCAGGGCATCTCGGTGATCTACGTGAGCCACCGCCTCGACGAGCTGTACCGGATCTGCGAACGGGTCACCGTGCTGCGCGACGGCCGGGTGGCGCATGCCGGGCCGCTCGTCGAGCTGCCGCGGGTGGACCTCGTCGCGCTGATGCTCGGCCGCGACCCGGTCGAGATCCGGCGCGAGGGCGCGACGAAGTTCTCCGGCGAGCACACCACCGCGGCCGGCGAGCCGCTGGTGGAGGCGCACTCGGTGTCCCGCCGGCCCGTCCTGCGCGACGTGTCGGTGCAGGTACGCCCCGGCGAGGTGGTCGGCTTGGGCGGGCTGCTCGGCGCCGGGCGCAGCGAGACCGCCAAGGCGATCGCCGGCGCGCTCCCGGTCGACGGCGGCACGGTGACGGTGGCCGGGCAGGAGGTACGTCGTGGCTCCCCGGCGGCGGCGATCCGGGCCGGCGTCAGCCTCGTCCCCGAGGACCGCAAGGCCGAGGGCATCGTGCCCACCCTGTCGGTACGGGACAACATCGCGCTGGCCGCCCTGCCCCAGCTGTCCCGGTCCGGAGTGGTGTCCGACGCCCGTGTCGACCGGATCGTCGCCAGCTTCATGCGGCGGCTGCGCATCAAAGCCGCCTCGCCCCACCAGAAGGTCTCCGAGCTGTCCGGCGGCAACCAACAGAAGGTCCTGCTGGCCCGATCGCTGGCCACCGGAGCGAGAGTGCTGCTGCTCGACGAGCCGACCCGGGGCATCGACGTCGGGGCCAAGGCTGAGGTGCAGGCGCTCATCGACGAGCTGGCGGCCGAAGGGCTCGCGGTGCTGCTGATCTCCTCCGACCTGGAGGAACTCGTCGAGGGGGCGGACCGTGTGGTGGTGCTGCGCGACGGCGCGGTCGCCGGCGAGCTGAGCGGCGACGAGGTGACGGAAGAAGCGATCATGGCAACGATTGCCGCGACGGGAGAGACCGATGGCTGAGACCGCGGCCGCGCCGCGCGTGTGGGGCGGCCGGCTACGCCTTCTCGGATGGCTGCAGGAGTACGGCGTGTACGCGTCGGTGCTCACACTCCTGCTCTTCAACGTGGCGTTCACACCGCACTTCCTGGAGGTGGCGAACTTCCGGACCCAGCTGATCCAGGTGGCGCCCGTCGTGATCACGTCGCTCGGTATGGCGCTGGTGATCGGCACCGAGGGGATCGACCTGTCCGTCGGTTCGGTGATGGCACTTGCCTCGGCGATGGTGGTGCTCTACCTCGGGTACGGCGCCCCGGTCGCGATCGTCGCGGCCCTCATCGCCGGCGCGGCCGTCGGCGCGGGCGGCGGCGCGCTGGTGGCGTACGTGGGGGTGCAACCCATCGTGGCGACGCTGGCGCTGCTGGTGGGCGTACGCGGCCTGGCGAACGTGCTGGTGCCGCAGCTCACCGAGTTCCGCAACCCCACGCTGATCACGCTCGGCAGCCGCTCCGTGCTCGGCCTGCCGCTCGTGGTCGTCATCGCGGCGGTGCTCACCGTACTGGTCGCGTTCCTGGTCAAGCGCACCACCTTCGGCCGCCAACTGGTGGCCGTGGGCGGCAACCGGGCCGCCAGCCGGCTGTCCGGCCTGCCGGTACGACGCGTGCTGGTCACCGTCTACGTCATCTCCGGCCTGCTCGCCGCGGTGGCCGGCGTGCTGGCCACGTCCCGGCTCCAGGCCAGCGACCCCACCTCGCTGGGCCTGCTCATGGAACTGTCCGCGATCACCGCGGTGGTCGTCGGCGGCACCCCGCTCACCGGCGGCCGCGTCCGAGTGCTCGGCACGGTGATGGGCGCCCTGCTCATCCAGCTGCTCCAGGCCACCCTCATCAAGCACAACCTGCCGCAGTCCTGGACCCAGATGGTCCAGGCGGTCATCATCCTGGCCGCCGTCTACGCCGCCCGAGGGAGGCGCGCATGACCACCATCGCCGACGCGGACGCCGGCGCCGACGCGCGGTCCCGACCCCGCGCGCTTCGCCGCGAACGGATCGGTCACCTCCTCCAGCACCACGGCGCGCTCATCGTGCTGGCGGTCACCGTCCTGGCCGGGACCGTCGCGTTCGACTCGTTCGCCACCCCGCAGAACGCCGCGAACATCGTGGTGTCGTCGTCGTTCCTGGCCATCGTCGCGATCGGGATGACCTTCGTCATCATCAGCGGCGGCATCGACCTCTCCGTCGGCTCGTCGTTCGTGCTCGCCGGGGTGCTGGCCGCCTACGGCTCCCGGTACGGGCTGCTCGTCGCGCTGCTGCTGCCGCTCGCGGTGTGCGGCGCGATCGGGCTGATCCAGGGGCTGATCGTGGCGCGCACCGGCATGGCGCCGTTCATCGTGACCCTGGCCGGGCTGCTCGGCATGCGGGGCCTCATGCTCGCGGTGTCCGACGAGGGGGCGAACACCTACCTGGTCCAGAACGAGGCCTTCAGCGCGTTGGGCCAGGCGTCCTTCCTGGGCCTCACCATGCCGGTCTGGATCACCCTGGTTCTGGTTCTGCTGGGCGGCGTGCTGCTGCAACGCACCGGCTTCGGGCAGAACGTCTATGCCATCGGCGGCAGCGAGGAGGCCGCGATGCTCATGGGCGTACCGGTCACCCGGGTCAAGGTCTTCGTCTATCTCATCTCCGGTCTGCTGGCCGGGCTGGCGGGCGCCCTCAACGCCGCCCGCCTGTCCTCCGGCGTCACCATCCTCGGCGTCGGCATGGAACTCGACGTCATCGCCGCCGTGGTGATCGGTGGCACGCTGCTCACCGGCGGCGCCGGCGGACTCACCGGCACGATGGCGGGCGTGCTCCTGCTCGGCGTCATCCAGAGCCTGATCAACCAGGTCGGCGTGCTCACCTCGTCGTTCCAGCAGGTCGTCAGCGGGGCGTTCCTCGCACTGGTGGTGGTCACGCAGCGGATCCTTCACCGGACGCAGCGGCTGTCCTGAGCGTCGCGCCTTGTCGGCGTCCGCCCCAATACCAGCGGTATGGGCCGAGGCCACCCCCACCCGCCATGATCCCGCTGTACCCGCCGATCGGGGTGCTCCTGCTGGCCGCGGTCTCACCGGCCGTGATTATCCTACCGCCGCTGGCCGTCGCCATCGCGCCTGTCCTTGTCCTAGCCGGGGTTGCGACAGCCGACGCGACCCGCGCCCGAGGGCGCCCACCCGAGGCGCCGTCACCACCTCACCAGCTAGTGGAGCTGGGCAGGCGGGGACGGCGCCTCTGGGGGGCGGCCGGCTGCGTGTCGGGCGTCCGCGAGGGCGATGCCGAACAGTACGACGGTGGCGGCGGTGGTGGCGATCAACGGTGGGCTGAATGCGAGCGGCAGCGCGAGCAGGAGCAGTGCCCCGATGCCGACGAGCCGGCGTACGGAGAGCCGATCGAAAACCGCCCGTTCCAGTCGGATGCGGCCGATGAGGAACAGTGCCGGCCCGCCAAGGATCACGGCGAGCCAGGCCGGCCGGGAGTGCCCGCCGGGATGTTTCTGGACGATCTCGGATCCGATCGCGACGGCAACGATGCCGAGCACCATGAGAATGTGGGCCACGCCGACCGCCTGGCCGACCGCCGGCCGGTTCGACGACGCCGCGACGGCCTCTGCGAGGACCTGGCCGGAGCGATAGAAGTAGATCCGCCACATCAGCACGGTCGACAGGAACGCCAGCACCAGTGCCGCCGTTGTGGCGAGGGTGACTGGTTGGTTGGTGTAGGTGATTCCGGCCGCGAGCACCGTCTCGCCGAGCGCAATCAACAGCAGTTGCTGGTACCGGTCGGGCAGGTGACTGCTGCTGGTCATCGCCCACGCGCTGGTGGGCAGGTAGCGCATGCCGGGTACCGGCCAGCTCAGCCGCGCCGCGACCAGGTCCATACTGATGGCGACCAACCACAGGGCGACCCGGTACTGCCCACTCACCAGCGCTCCGGCGAGCCACACCACCCCGGAGGCGGCGGCCCACACGGACTTGCGGGCGTAGAGGGCCCGTAGCGCGTCGTGCTCCCGCAGCTTCGGCACGAGCAGCAACGGCCGTCCGAGGTGCAGCAATACGTATGGCGCGGCGAAGGCGAGGCCGCGTTCGATGAACGCGTACGGCAGCGACGTCGACATGATCAGCAGACCGAACGCGCTCGCCAGGATCATCAGTTGGATCCGCGGGTGACGGGGATCGAACCAGCTGGTGATCTGCGCGGTGGTCGTCCACAGCCAGAGCAGCGGTAGGACCAGCACGAGCGCGTACAGCAGGGACAGCCACCTCAACGCCGGGCTTTCCGCGGACAGGTCCGGCACGATGCGGCTGACGACCCCGATCAGGGCGAAGACCAGCACGAGATCGAAGAACAGCTCCAGGAAGTTGGCCTGCCGGGAGTCCTCCTCGCCTCGCAGGATGCTCCTGGCCCGCGTCGCCTCCGACATCCGCCCCACCCGCCCATGGTCGCCAGACGGCCTACGTCCCCGGGCGAATTCGGCGTTTTGCCTGGCTGGACGTGGTCGCCGATCTTCGCTCCCTCAGCGCCCGCAAGCGGCGCGAGAGCGATAGGCTGTCGGCAGCGGGTGAACGACGGCCGACGGCCCAACCACACCCCGCCTCCCTTCCCAGTTCGCAGCTACCGGTGAATCCGTTGTGCGCCGCCCTGAAGATCTTGGAGTGCGTTTTGGCAGATGTAACGCCGCCCGCCCTGAATCCCTTCGGTTCGCAGGGGGACGGTGATGCTGACGGCGATCGTGCGCGGGCCGTAGACGTGAGCGCAGCCACGATGACCCGCATGCGCACGCCGTTCGTGTCCGGGGACACTGAACGCGGAACGGCTGACGAGACCGGCCGCCAATAGCCATCGACGCCGTCGCCATGCCCGACGTGAGCGGCGGCCGCACAGCAACCCGTTGCGCCGCCGGCGGGTAGCCGCCCGGCTGGTAGGGCACGGCGGAGACCGGCGGGTACGGGCCGGGCGGGGCGGACACCGGCGGGTAGGGCCCGGGGATGCCGGAGACCGGCGGCTGCGGGCGGTACGGGTCGTGGCCGGGCTGCGGGTAGGTCATCGTCCGGGTTCCGTTCTTCCGTCGAGTCGGGTGAGTAGGGCGCTCACCTCGGTGTGCAGGCGACGCAGCTCCGCCGCGGTGGGCGCCAGCTCGTAGCAGTGGTGGTGCGCGGCGGCGGAGAGCGTGGCCCAGGCGAACGCCACCCGCCGCGCCGTTTCCGCGCCCGGGCCGAGCCGGCCACGCAGCATCAGCTGCTTGGCGCGGCCCTGCCGGCAGGCGGCCACGGTCGGCTTGACCCGCCGCCAGTAGGCGTCGATGCCGCCTTCGAGGGCGAGCCGGATCAGGCAGGCGCAGGCCCGCGGCCACCAGCCGGCGGTCACCGCTGCGGCGCCGAGCACACCGGCGCCGCGCAGCAACTGGTCGGCCGCCGCCAGGCAGCGCTGCGGCGTCGGCGCGGTCACGACAGCACCGCCGCGAGCAGGCGGGCGTCCGCGACCAGGCCGGGCAGGTCCGCCAGGTACGCCCCGTGCACGCCTTCCCGGCACGCCTGGTACGCGTTCACCGCCCGCGACCCTTGCCGGCGGCTGAGCCAGCCGAGCACGTCACCGCCCCGATCGGCGTCGTCGAAGGCCGCCAGGGCGAGGATCGTGGTGAGCCGCCGGGACGCGTCCTCGATCGCCTTCTCGATGTCGGCGTACGGCACGCCCCGCCCGACCCGGGTCCGCCAGATCACCCGGTGGCAGGCCGCCTCGAGCGCCGAGCGGCACAGCTCCGCCACCACCGGCCCCCGCACCTCCGCGGCGATCTCCTCGTTGCGGGCCAGCGCGTACGCGTCGTCGAGGTGCCGGGTCACCGGGTCGGAGGCGGGCCGCAGCGTCACCACCGACCGCTCCGCTCGGGTGACCTCGACGATCCGGGCGTCACCGAGGCCGAGGCGGGTGACCGCGTCGGGCAGCCGGGTGTCGTGGGTGAAGACCACCACCTGCCGCTGCTCGGCCAGTGCGGCGAGCACCCGGGCCAGGCCGTCCACCTTCGCCGGATCCATGCTCTGCACCGGGTCGTCGACGACGATGAACCGGAACGGGCTCTCCGGCGCGCAGCCGCGCGGCAGGAACGTCGCCAGCCCGAGGGCGTGCATCTCGCCCTGGCTCATCACGCCGAGCGCGGTGCCGTTGTCGGCGCCGTCCACGCTCACCGGGAACACCACCCGCCGCCGGGTATTTGTGCCCGCGAGGGTCATCGCGCCCAGCTCGACGTTGCTCTCCTGCCGCAGCTGCGCCCAGATCCGCTGCGAGTGCTCCGCGAACGGCGCCACCCGCTCGTTGCGCAGCTGCGCCGCGGTGTCCTTCAACCAGGCCCGCGCACCCTTCAGCCGGGCGAGGGTCGCCTCCCGCTCCGGCAGGCCGGCGGCGGCGTCGACCCAGGGCCGCAGCTCGGCCGCCGCCCGCCGCCACCCGGTGTCCCGCTGCCGCAGAAACCCCTCGGCGTACGCGCGGGCGGCCCGCGCCGCCGCCACCACCGCCGGGTACCGCGCGGTAAGGTGCGCCGCCAACTCAGCCGGCTCACCGGGTACGTCCCGTAGCGCGGCCACCGCCGCGCGCAGCCCGTCGAGCGGCGTCTCCGGCAGGTCGCCGTCGGGCACGACGATGTCGTCGACCAGGTGGCGCGCCTGGCGCAGCAGCGCGTCCAACCGGGCGGCCGCCGCCTGGGCGGCGAGGCTGCGGTCCCGCAGCTGCGCCAGCGACCCGGCGGCGGCCTGGTGCCAGTCCCCGTCAAGCGTGCCGGCGGCGCAGACCGGGCACGGGCCGTCGCCGGCGTCCTCGTGGTGCTCGATGGCGAGACGGAGCAGCTCGGCGCTGCGCAGCGCCGCCCGGGACCGCCCACCGTCGTGCCGCTGGGCTTCCGCGGCGGCCTCCACCAGCTGGGCGGCCAGCCGGGTCACCCCCTCCGGCGCCGGCAGGGTCAGCTCGACCAGACCCCGGCACAGCAGCAACGGCCCGTCGGCGGTGACCTCCTCCGGCTCGTCGCAGATCGCGGTCAGCGCCGCGAGGTCAACCGCGCCCCGACCGGCGAGCAGCGCGCCGGCCCGCCGCGCCCGGTCGTCGGCGACGTCGGCCAGGCTGGCGACGAGGGTGGCGCGCTGCGCGCGTACCTCCTTGATGGCCGCCTCGACGGGCCGGGCGGCGGCCATCAGCCGCTGGTCGGCCTCGGTGATCGCCTCCAGACCGAGGATCGCGGAGATCGCGTCGAAGAGCTGGCTCTGCGTGCCGGCGGTCAGCCGGCCCAGCTCGGCGGCGGTGAGGAACGGCCGGTACAGCTCCAGCGGGCGGGCCAACCCCAGCTCGGCGAGGTCGGCGTGGCGACCCCGTTCGCTGCTGACGGTGACCTCCGCGTCGGCCAGCGCCGCCCCGACCGGCCACGACCGGGTCACCGTCACCGGCTTCGCCACCCCGTCGATCCGCAGCTGCACCACGATCCAGCACGGGTCGGGGGCGTGCAGGTTGCGCCACCCCGTACGCCAGACGCTGTTGCGCTCCGCCCACCGCGCGCTGTCGCCGGTCAACGCCAGCTCCACCGCCTCGGCGAAGCTCGACTTGCCGGAGCCGTTACGGCCGACCACCAGGGTCAGGCCCGGACCGGGGTCGATCTGGAGCGTGCGTTCCGGGCCGACGCCCCGGAACCCGGCGACGGTGATCGAGGAGAGCCAGATCTGCTCTCTCGACCCCTCGTCGGCCGCGGGGCCCGGGCCGATGCTGGTCTTCCCGCCGTCGAGGGCGGCGGCCAGGTCGGCCTCACCGCTGAGCGCGGCGAGCACCAGATCAGCGGTGTGATCGGGTACGTCGTCGTCGGCGAGCCGGTCGAAGATCAGCTCGACGAGGGGTTCGGTGCGATGGGCGGGGAGGGGTGGTGCCGTGGGGGAGGGCTGACGGGGGATCGGCATGGTCGCCTCCAGGCGCGTGGGCTCCGCGGGCCGGCAGCGGCGCCGGCCCGCCCGGGGGAGCGGTGGAAGAGATTGCGGGTGCTGTCGAGCTGATGTCGGGAACGGATCAGGTGCGGTCGCGGCGCCGTGTCGAGCTGCCCCGGCTGTGCGACCAGAGGCGTCAGTGCGGGACGGTTGCGTGCCAGTCGCGCAGGAACGCGTCGACCAGGGCATGCGCCCGCGGGCGTACGTCGAAGGACTCGCCGAGCCGGCGGCGCGCCATGTGCGACAGGGCGTCGGCGGCCTCGTTCAGGGCGTGGCCGGAGTGCCCCTTCACGTGGGCGAAGGACAGATCCGGCCGCCGGCTCACCAGCTCGGCGAGCCTCACCAGCGTGGGCTGGGCCGACCACCTGCGCGGCCGCAGGCTGTAGCCGGCGGGCATGGCCCCGGTCTCGCCGGCCTGCCAGCGGTGCAGGTAGCGCAGGGCGGCCAGGCTGTCCAGCAACACGGTCATCCCCGACGGCACCTCGTCGTAAGCGGCGAGCAGGAAGTCGACCGCGCGCAACTCGTTGATCAGGACCCGGGAGTATCCGGTCGGGTCCATCCGGCCGGTGCCCCGGCTGCGCAGGCCGTAGTGGCCGTCGCTGACCACGTACCCGATGCCGCCGGCGCGTCCCTTCCAGCTCGCGTCAGTGGCGGCGACCAGCTCCGCGGACGCCTCGGCCCAGCGGCCGACCCGGCCGTGGCCGCGCTGCTGCTCGCTCGGCTGCGGCCGGCAGGCCGAGCCGTGCCGGGCGGCCTGCTGCTCCGCCGAGTCGAGCAGCCGGCCGGCGGAGCCGAGCTCGTCGTAGGCCGCGGCGGTGAGGGCCAGGCGGACGTCGTCGCCGATCCGCTGGCAGTCCGGGCAGCGGGTCACCCGGGCGTAGGCGCGCAGCGCGACGGCACGCTCGTGCAGGGGAGTGGGCAGCAGGTCCAAGGCTCTCAGGAACTCACCGGGACACACGACGTCCTCCCTAGAGCTCGGAGACGTCGGTCACGACGGCGGTCAGCTTGTCGCCGGAGCGCTTCGTGCTGGCCATCTCCTCCTGCTGCACCGACGCGGAATCGCCCGTCACCTCGAAGGTGTTGATGATCGGATCTTCGGCGCCCTTGACCTGGTAGGTCACCTCGTACGTCTTGGACGGGTCCAGGTCGCCGTCGCCGGTGTACGTCACGTCGATCCGGTAGGTGATGTTGCAACCGGCGCTGCCGAAGCACTGCTTCCTGAGGACCTTGACCGTGAGCTTGAAGTCGTTCTTCGTCGGGGTGTCGTAGGTGAGAGCGGGCGGCGCGGTCGTCGCGGGCGTGGTGGTCGGCGCCGCGGCGGTGGTCGGGGCGGACGTGGTGGAGAGCGTCTGCGGCGCGGCGGAGACGGCAGCCTTTTCGTCGGACGGCTCTTCACCGCTGCTCGTGGCCAGCAGGGCGCCGCAACCGCCGAAGCAGAGCAGCAGGACCAGCACGGCGGCGCCGGCAATGATCCACCGGACCTGGGGCTCCTTCTGAACGGTGTTCTGCAGAGTGGCGGTGTCCGTCGTCTCGGGCTCGGCCTGGGGCTCGGCCTGCGGGTCCGGCTGGGCCTGGGGCTCGGTCATGGGTTTCTCCTCGTCGAGGCGGTGGTGGGTGGTAGCTGTGCCGGCGGGGCGGTGTAGAGCTGGTGTCGTGGACGGATCAGGCGGAGGGGATGCCGACGACCTCGACCTCGACGCCCTCGTTGCGCAGGGACTTCATCGCCCGGTAGAGCGCGACCTGAGCGAAGGTGAAGAGCGAGTCGACGGTGAGCGGCTTGCCGGTGCCGAGGGCGATCGCATAGATCACCTTGCGTGGGCGGAAGTCCGCCTCGATGAGCCGTGCCGTCGGCTGCTGGCGGACCATCTCGACCAGGGCCTTCCGGGCGTCCGCCTCGTAGCGCAGTGCGTCGACCGATACTTCGCCTTGGGCGAAGAGGTGACTTAGTGCCGAACTTCCCTTGGCCTTCTTGACATGGATCAGTTCGTCGTCCGGGCCAAGTAGGTCGCACGCCTCGATACCGCGGTGGTGCTGGCTCGTCCGCAGCAGGCGCCGGTCCAGCAGCGTCAGACCACCGACATCGGCGGCGTGGGCGTTGTACTCCGCCTCGTCCGTCAGGTCGGTGGTCCATGCCGGGAGCGTGATGCTGGCCGGCACCGCGAGGATCTGCTCGATCTCGGCGCGGAGGAACTCCCGGTGCCGGTCGCCGATCTCGTACCAGCCGCCCTCATGCAGCAGCAGTTGACTCGTGCCGTGTGCGAGCTGGGCGGTGATCCATCCCGACGCGGCGGTCGAGCCGATCTCCTCCTCGCCCGTGGTGTCGGCGTAGAGGGTGATCCGCCCGTTGCAGAGGGAGGCCCACCGCTCGCCCTCCGGCACACCACCGGTCTGGGCGAGGATGTCGGCGAGGGTGAGCTCCGACAGGCGCGCCGCGCTGAGCCCGGACTTGGGCACCCGAAGCTTGTACGACCAGATCCGCTCGATCTCGCCGAGCACCCGGCCCGGTACGGCCAGACCGACCTCGTCCGGGTCCGGTGACGCGAGCAGCACGTCAAGCCGCCCCTCCACCTCGGACAACCGCGGGTCGCGGGACGGGACAGGACGGATCTGGGTGATGAACTCCAGGTCCTCGAAGGGGGCCTCCTGCTTGCAGACCCGATTGATCTCCCGCAGATCGGCGAGCAGGTTCTCGGGCTCCACGCCGAGGTGGATACGCAGGGCATCGCTACCCTCGACCGGGGTGGCCGTGCGGGTGGACCGACAGACCGTCAGGTTCGGGTTGAACGCCCGCCCGCACACCTGGCCGACGATCTCGCCCCACTTGTCGATCCCGTACATCCGAATGTGCTGACCGCCCGGCACCATGTTGCGGTCCACACGGCCGGTGGTGCCGAATACCCGGCGGCGTACCTGCTTGATTTCGTCGGGAGCGAGCGAACGCACCGCGAAGCCGATTCCGAACCCGCTGTTGGCCAGGTCCAGGTCGACCATGTGGCGACCGACGGTGCCGTAGGCCAGCGCGTAGACGTGGTCGTCGACGGCGACGAGCAGCGCGGCACCGCCACTGCTGAACCCGAGGTCGATCGTCTCCCCGGTCAACGAGGCCAGCACATCGCACCAGTCCGCCCGCTGACGCGGCACGGTTCCGTGCACCAGAAGGGCCGGCGCGCCGGCCACCAGTCGCTCCTCGACCGTGAAGTCGTGCTTGCGCAGGTACCGATGGTCCACGGCGTCGTGCAGGCCCTCGGTCGTCGCCGGTACTCGCTCGAGCTGGTAGACCGAGGTCAGATACGTGCCCTCCGGCCGCTCGGGCAGATCGAGGTCGAAGAGCGTCGGCGGATCGTGGCGAGGTCGGGTTACGTCCTTGCGAACGACCCGGCGGTTGGCCGGTCTGGTCGTGGTCGGCGGGTTCGCACGGCGCATGTCGATCTCCTCGCGTCGAGAGTCGGGATGGCGGTTGTGCGGGGAGGATGTGCCGGGGCGGGCGTCGCGGGGCCCGCCCCGGCGCAGGTGGTCAGCTGAGGGCGACCTCGACGCCGCCGGAGAACGGCGAGTCGTGCAGCTCGAGCTTGGCGAGCTTGGCCTTCTTCGGGATGTCGAAGACCACGACGCCGGTGACCTGGTTGCCGGGGTTGATGTCGTTGAGGAACGTCTCGGCGTTCTTGTTGGCGTAGATCGCGGCGCCGGTGTCGGAGGAGTACTCGGTGCCGTCAGCCGCGTACGCCTTCTGGCTGCTGCCGTCGAACATCTGCGCCTCCTTGCCGATGTTCTTCACATTGATCGTGATCAGGCAGAACTGGCCCTGTGCCTTCTCGCCGAGCAGGTCGGTGCCGACCTTGGCGACGCCGCACTTCGACGACTTCACCGTGAACTCGAACTTCCCGTCCCGGGCCGGCTGACCGATCTTGGCGGTCTTCGCCGCCTTCTCCTCACCCTTGGCGGCACCATCGCCGCTGCCCGAGCTGCTCGGGGTGTCGGTGGCCCCGGAGCCGCAGCCCAGCGCGACGACGGCGGTGGCGATCAGGGCGAGAGTGGTGGTCTTGCGCATCGTTGTCCTCCTGGTGTGAACGTTGCGGCGTCAATGAGAGCATCGTCTGTGAACTCTGTCAACACACATCATGCTTGACAGGTGTGACACACTTCGGAGGTGCAGGTGAACCCGACCATCACGGCAGCGGAGATCGCCCGGCTCGCCGGGGTGGGTCGCGCCGCCGTCAGCAACTGGCGGAAACGCCATCCCGACTTCCCGACGCCGGTGGGCGGCACCAGCGCCAGCCCGGAGTTCGACCTCGCCGAGGTCGAGCAGTGGCTGCGCAAGCAGGGCAAGCTCCCCGAGCTGTCCCGCGCCGACCGGCTTTGGCGCCACCTCGCCGCAGTCTCGGAGAGCCCGGTGACCGCACTCGCCGCCGTCGGCGCTCTCTTACTCGCCCGACAGCGCGGCGAACGACCACGCCGCCTCGACGCACCCGTCGCCGACCTGCAACCCGAGATCGAGGCGCTCGCCGAGGAACTCGGCCCGCAGGCCGCGTTCGACGAGCTCTGGCAACGCTTCTCCGCACCCGGCCCCGGCCGCCCCTGGGCCACCCCCGACGAGCTGGCCGACCTGATGGTCGGGCTCGCCGGCGTCGGTGGCGGCTCCGTGCTCGACCCGGCCACCGGCTCCGGCGCCACGCTGCGGGCCGCCGTCCGCGCCGGCTGCACCTCGTCGTACGGGCAGGAACTCGACGAGGACCTCGCCAAGCTGGCCGGACTCTGGCTCGCCCTGCGCGAGGTACCCGGCGAGGTGCGACCCGGCGACTCGCTGCGCGCCGACACCTTCGCCGGCCGCACCGTCGACGCGGTGGTCTGCCACCCGCCGTTCGGCATCACCGCCTGGGGGCACGAAGAACTCGGCTACGACCCGCGATGGGAGTACGGCGTTCCGCCGCGTACCGAACCGGAGTTGGCCTGGGTGCAGCACGCCCTGGCCCACCTGCGACCCGGTGGACACGCCGTCCTGCTGATGCCGCCAGCTGCTGCCGGCCGACGTGCGGGCCGACGGATCCGCGCCCAGCTGCTGAGAGGTGGCGCGCTGCGCGCCGTCATCGCGCTGCCGAGTGGAGTGGCCGCGCCGCACGGCGTACCACTGCACCTGTGGGTGCTGCGGCGGCCCACGGCCGGCGAGCCCGCGCCGGTGCGAGCCCTGTTGGTCGACGCATCCGAGGGCAACCTCTCCGAGCTGTCCGTCCGGGTTCTAGCTGCCTGGCACGGCTTCGCCGCGTCGCCAGAGGCGGAGGTCGAGGAACCGGGCTTCGCCCGCGCGGTGCCGATCATCGAACTGCTCGATGAAGAGGTGGACCTGACCCCCGCGCGCCGCCAACCCACTGCCGGGTCCGAGCAGACGGGTGAGCAGGTGCTACGTACGAGAGAGCGCCTCAGCGCCATCATCACCAACCTGACGGCACTGATGCCGCAGGTCAGCCCAAGACCGGACACCGGCACGACGCTGGCCGTCACCGTTGTCGACCTGGCCCGCAACGGAGCGCTGCAACTGCTCGGCCCGGTCCGTCCGGGTGCTCGTGACACGGACGGACCGCCGACAGATCTACCCGTCCTGCACGCCCACGACGTGGTCGAGGGGAGGGGGCCGTCCTCACCTGGCGACCGGCCTGTCGGCCCGCCGATTCCCCTGGAGCCCGGGGACGTCGTCGTGCCGATGATCGCTCGCCGGATCACCGCTCGCGTCATCACCGACGAGAAGGCGGTGCTCGGGGCCAACATGTACCTGCTGCGGCCCAACCCGGCCGCGCTGGACCCGTGGTTCCTCGCCGGGCAACTGCGCAACTCGGCGAACGAGAGGCAGGCGTCGAGCCTGTCGGGCACACTGCGGTTCGACATCCGGCGGGCGCTCGTTCGGCGGCTGCCGCTGGCGGAGCAGCGGGTCCACGGTGAGGCGTTCCGACAACTCGATGCATTCGAGTCGGCCGTTCGGCAGGCCGCGACGCTGGGGGCTGAACTGGCACAGCTCACCGCGGATGGCCTGGCCCAGGGCAGCCTCCGGCCGGAGAGGGGCGAGCAGTGAGTCCGGAATGCGTCGGATATCTGACAGCGGCAGGGCGCTTCGATGACACACCCGGAAACCTGACAACCGTAGGGGCGTCCAGCGAGGCTGACGTGGCATGACGCCATCGCACGCCCGCCATCGAAGCGGCCGGCAACCGCTCGTGAACGAATGATGACGACCCTCTGAGACTCGGTTGATCATCATCAGCCGAGTAGACGACTACAACGTTGCAGGACGGCGGGCATACTGCTTGCCTTGCGGAATTCTTCAGAACAGGTGGGAACGCCTGGATAGCGGCAGCAAACCCTGACACGTCATACGGGGCGTACAGGACAGCGGTGGTTAGCGGGGATGTAGGGATTGACCGTGGAGATGGAACTGGTGGCGAACAGGTTCCGGCTGCTGAACGCGCTGGGTCGGGGCAACATGGGGGAGGTCCACCGGGCGGAGGACCTTCAGGCGCCGGAGGGCTCGCCGGATCGGGTGGTCGCGGTCAAGCTGATCCTTCGCAGCCGGTCGGGCGCGGTCATCGATTCGAGCGCGGACAGCAAGGCGGTGCAGCGGTTCGAGCGTGAGGCCCGGATCATGCGCAAACTCACGCACCCGAACCTGCCGCGTTCGATCGCCGGTGGCGTCGATGCCTCGGGTCTTCCGTACATCGCCATGGAGTTCCTCGACGGCGAGACGCTGGCGAACCTGATCTCTGAGCAGCCACAGCTGCCGATCTCGTGGGTCGCCGCGGTGGGTGCCCAGGTCGCCGACGCCCTCGCCGCCGCGCACACCGCTGGTGTGATTCACCGCGACCTCAAGCCGTCGAACGTGATGCTCCTGCGCGGTGGCCTGGTCAAGGTTCTTGACTTCGGCATGGGTCGGATCCTCGACGCCGACGAGGCCGAGCGGCTCACCAGCACCGGCGTCACGGTGGGGACGGCCCGCTACATGGCTCCCGAGCAGTTCCGGGCGTCGTCGGTCACCCAGGCCGCCGACCTGTACGCCCTGGGCTGTGTCCTGTTCGAGTTGCTGACCGGCGTGCCGCCGTTCCACAGCGGCTCGGCGCACGAGGTGGGGCAGAAGCACCTGGAGGAACCGCCGCCGCCGGTGCGGGTGCTGCGTTCGGATGTTCCGCCAAGCCTCGAGCGGCTCATCGAGCGTTTGCTCGCCAAGGACCCGGCGGAGCGGCCGGAGGACGCCGTGGCCGTCCGGGAAGCGCTGCTGCCGCTGGTGAAGGGGGAGGAGAAGGTCCCGGGCTGGGACGACTTCAACCCGGTTGGTCGCTTCCGCATCGCCTACACGATCGGTGCCGCCGCCCCCACCCGACCTGCGGCTTCTGAACCAACGGTCATGACCGGCCCGGCCTTGGGCATGGACGTTTTCGGGGTACACCGGCAGCTGATCACCGACTACCGGGCCTTCACCGAGGGCGGCACGATCATCCGCGACGACCGGATCGCCGACTTCGTCGAGCGTGACCTCGACGCGAAGTCGCAGTGGCCCGACCCTTGGCTGTCGCTGAACCCGTTCTTCGCCTCCGGCGGCAGCATGCTCGAGCTCGTCAGCGAGGGTGTGCTGCACCCGGAGTGTGCGCGCATCTTCCAGGCAAACAAGACGGAGGGCGGCACAGACTGCGATGGGCGACCGCTGACGCTGCACCGGCACCAGCGTGAGGCGATCGACAAGGCGCAGTCCGGCGCTTCCTACGTGCTCACCACCGGCACCGGGTCCGGCAAGTCCCTGTCGTACATCGTTCCGATCGTCGACAAGGTGCTCAAGACGCGGGTGCAGGAGGGCCCGAACGCGTCGAAGCGCGTCCGCGCAATCATCGTCTACCCGATGAACGCGCTGGCGAACAGCCAGCTCAAGGAGCTCGACAAGTACCTCTGCGACGGGTACGGGCCGGGCCGGGAGCCGGTGACGTACGCCCGTTACACCGGGCAGGAGAGCGACGAGCGGCGCAAGGAGATCCGGGACAACCCGCCGGACATCCTGCTCACGAACTACGTGATGCTCGAGCTGATGCTGACCCGGCCGGACGACCGCCGGTCGCTCATCAAGATGGCCCGAGGGCTGGAGTTCCTCGTCTTCGACGAGCTGCACACCTACCGTGGCCGCCAGGGTGCCGACGTGGCTCTGCTGATCCGCCGGGTCCGGGAGGCCTGCCAGGCCACCGACCTGCAGTGCATCGGCACCTCCGCCACCATGTCGACCGAGGGCACCCTCGACGACCAGCGCGACGCGGTGGCACGGGTGGCCACCACCCTATTCGGCACCGAGGTCAGCAGCGGCAACGTCATCGGCGAGACGTTGATCCGGGCGACGGCCGAAGCGCCCGACACCGTACCGGTGGAGCGGCTGCGGGCGCCCGGCGCTCCCCGGGCGTACGCGGATCTGGTGGACGACCCGCTGGCCCGCTGGATCGAGACCCGGTTCGGGCTCGCCACGGATCCGGTTACCGGCCAGCTCGTGCGGCAGAAGCCGGCCAAGATCGAGGACGCCGCGCTGGAGCTGGCGAGGGAAAGCGAACTGACCGCCGCCACCTGTGCCCAGGCGATCCGGGCCACGCTCAAGGCCGGCTCCGAGGCTCGTGACCCGGTCACGGAACGGCCGCTTTTCGCGTTCCGGCTGCACCAGTTCCTCTCCAAGGGCGACACCGTCTACGTCACCCTGGAGGACGAACTCACCCGACACCTCACCCGCGAATACCAGCTCGTCCTGCCCGGCTCCGACGGCAAGATCCTCCTGCCGTTGGCCTTCTGTCGTGAGTGCGGCCAGGAGTACCTGACCGTGTGGCGGTCCGAGAAGGACGGCAAGGTCGTGTACGCGCCGCGCCGGGACACCGCCGCGACCGGTGGCTCTGGGGACGACGGCTACCTCTACATCGACTCGGACCGCCCGTGGCCGGCCCACGAGGAAGAGGCGATCGAGGCCCGGCGGATCCCCGAATCGTGGCTGGAGGTCGACGCCGGCGGCCATGAGGTGGTCCGCAGCTCCTACCGACAGCGGCTGCCGCAGGCGATCACCGTGAACCCGCAGGGCTGGGAGGGACACGGCGACCTGAGGGCGGCGTTCATCCCGTCGCCGTTCCTCTTCTGCCTGCACTGCGGCGTGAGCTACGAGCAGACCCGGGGGAAGGACTTCGCCAAGCTCGCCACGCTCGACCAGGAGGGCCGCTCCTCGGCGACCTCGCTGGTGTCGGCGTCGATCGTCCGGTCGCTGATGCAGGCGCCGCCGGAGGCGCTGAACAAGAAGGCGCGCAAGCTGCTCACGTTCGTCGACAACCGGCAGGACGCCTCGCTCCAGGCCGGTCACTTCAACGACTTCGTCCAGGTCACGCAGCTTCGGGGCGCCCTCTACCGGGCGGTGGTCGAGGCGGGCGACGACGGCATTACCCACGAAGACCTCGCCGCGCGGGTCACCGCCGCCCTCGGACTGAGCCTCGGCGACTACGCGCGGGAGGCCGACCTACCGCCCTCGCTGGCCAGCCTGGCGGCGAAGACGCTGCGGGACGTCGTCGCGTTCCGCTTGTATCTCGATCTGGAGCGTGGCTGGCGCATCACCATGCCCAACCTCGAGCAGACCGGCCTCCTGAAGATCGACTATCAGGACCTGGTCTGGCTCGCCGAGAAGCAGGACCGCTGGTCGGGCACCCACGAGAAGCTCCGGGACGCGGAGCCGGAGGACCGCAAAGAGATCATGCGGGTGCTCCTGGACGAGATGCGTCGCGGGCTGGCGATCGACGTCCAGTACTTCCGCGACGACTTCGACTCGCTTCAGCGGGCCAGCGAGGAACGCCTCGTCGACCCCTGGGTGCTCTCCGCCGGCGACAAGCCGAAGGTCGGAGCGGCCTACCCCCAGCCTTCGGGTCGGGGCCTGGACCGGTCGAACCTGTTCCTCTCCGGTCGGGGCAAGGTCGGCAAGTACCTGCGAAGGGTGCACTTCCCCGAGCTGTCGTGGAGCGACGCCCAGGAGCTGATCGCCGACCTGCTGGAGGTGCTCAAGCGGGGCGGCCAGGTCACCGAGGTCACCCAGGTGCCCGAACGCGCCGGTCGGTACCGGCGTTCGGCCGGCACCCCGGCCACCGGCTACCAGGTCTCGGCAGCCGCTCTCATCTGGCGGGCCGGGACGGGTGAGACCGGCAGCCACGACCCGCTGACGCGAACCTACGCGAGTGGCGACGGGCCACGGGTCAACACCTTCTTCCGGGACCTGTACAAGACGGCAGCCGGGACTCTCGCCGGTCTGACCGCCCGGGAGCACACGGCGCAGGTCGACCCCATGGAGCGGGAGCGCCGGGAGGAGGCCTTCCGCAAGGCGGAGCTCAAGCTGCTCTACTGCTCGCCGACGATGGAACTCGGCGTCGACATCTCCGAACTCAACGCCGTGATGATGCGCAACGTCCCGCCGACCCCGGCGAACTACGCCCAGCGCAGCGGTCGTGCCGGCCGGTCGGGACAGCCGGCGCTGGTCACCACGTACTGCGCCACGGGCAACAGCCACGACCAGTACTACTTCCGGCGCTCCGAGCGGATGGTGGCCGGGGCGGTGGCACCTCCTCGGCTTGACCTTGCCAACGAGGACCTGGTGCGCTCGCACGTGCACGCCATCTGGCTGGCCGAGGCGGGGCTCAAGCTTGGCCGGGCGATCCCCGAGACGATCGACATCGCCTACCTCGAGGACAGCCGCCGCCCCGACCCGGCGTTGAAGCTGCACGATCACATCGAAGCGGCCCTGCGGGACTCGCCCGCACAGGAGCGGGCCATGGCCGCGGCCCGGCGAGTGTTCGCCGCGCTGGTGCCGGAGTTCGAGAAGTCGACCTGGTGGGACGACAACTGGATCGAGGACACCGTCCGGACCACGCCGGAGCGGTTCAACGGCGCGTTCGACCGCTGGCGGGACCTGTTCCGGGCGGCGCTCGTCGACCAGGCCGAGCAGAACCGGCGCGTCCTCGACCACACCCTCTCCGAGCGCGACCGGCGAATCGCCGTCGGACGACGCAAGGAGGCCGAGACGCAGCTCAACCTGCTCAAGAACGAGACGGTGGAGAACCGGTCGGTGCTCTCGGACTTCAACCCGTACCGGTACCTGGCCAGCGAGGGCTTCCTGCCGGGCTACTCGTTCCCCCGCCTGCCGCTGGCCGCGTACGTGCCGACCACCGGCCGCCGCTCCGGTGACGGCGACTACCTGCAGCGCCCGCGCTTCCTCGCCATCCGGGAGTTCGGGCCGGGCGCGCTCATCTACCACGAAGGTGCCCGCTATCAGGTCACCCGCATCCAGTTGCCGCCGGACGCGGCCGGCGAGGTGGTGACGAGCCAGGCCCGGCGCTGCACCAGTTGCGGCTACCACCACGACGCGCGGGGCGGCGCGGTCCGCTGCGAGATGTGCGACGAGCCGCTCGGTGACACTACCTACGGCCTGCTGCACCTGCACACCGTCTACACCAAGCGCCGGGAACGGATCTCCTCCGACGAGGAGGAGCGGCGCCGGGCGGGCTTCCGGCTGGTGACCTCGTACCGCTTCCAGGACCACGGTGCCCGGGCCGGACGGCAGGACGCGGTTGTGTCGGACGGCGACGACCGGCTCGCCACCCTGTCGTACGGCGACTCGGCGACCGTCCGCATCACCAACACCGGTCGGGTCCGCGCCAAGCAGGACGAGCCCGACGGCTTCTGGCTCGACCCGGCGGACGGGCGGTGGATGAACGAACGCGACGCCAGCGAGGCGTCCGGCGACTCCAGCGAGATGCCGGTGGTCGACGCCGACGGCAACGAGAAGCGCCGCAAGAAGCGGGTCATCCCGTACGTCGAGGACCGCCGGAACATCCTCGTCCTCAAGCTCGACGAGCCGGTGGAGCACGACGTCGCGCTCACCCTGATGTACGCCCTCGAGCGCGGCATTGAAGCGGCCTTCGAGCTGGAGGACTCGGAACTCACCACCGAGCTGCTTCCGCCGGACGACGGTCCCCGCGACCGGATGCTTTTCACGGAGGCGGCCGAAGGCGGCGCCGGCGTACTCCGGCTCATGCAGTCGGATTCGACGGCGCTGGCCCGGGCCGCCGCCACGGCGCTGGACATCTGCCACTTCGAGTCAGACGGCACCGACCGGGGCGGGCCGCACAAGGACCGCCCGTGCGCCTGGGGCTGCTACGAGTGCCTGCTTACCTACGGCAACCAGCTCAACCACCAGTCGATCAACCGGCACCTGGTCCGCGACCTGCTGCTGCGGTTCGCCGGTGCGGCGGCGCGGACCACCGGCGAGGGCGAGTCCCGCACCGAGCAGCTGGCCCGGCTCACCGCGCAGTCGGACACCAAGCTGGAGGGGAAGCTGATCGCCTGGCTGAAGGAGCGCGGCCTCCGGCTGCCGGACGACGCGCAGGTCTTCGTCACCGAGGCGCTGGCCCGCCCCGACTACGTCTACCGCCTGCCCGGGGCGAACGTCGCCGTGTTCGTTGACGGACCGGTCCACGAGCACGCGGCGGTCGCCGAACGCGACCGTGAGGCGGAGGAGCGTCTGTTCGACATGGGCTGGGACGTCGTGCGGTTCCCGCACGACGCCGACTGGTCCGCGATCGCCGCCAAGAACAAGCGCTACTTCGGCACCGGCGCCACCGCCTGACCACCCGACCGCCACTCACTTTGACGATGACGCGAGGAACAGCTTCATGACCACCTTCAGCGCCGGAACGCTGGTTTCCGCCCGGGGCCGCGACTGGGTCGTGCTGCCCGAGAGCGCCCCCGACATGCTGGTCCTGCGACCGCTGGGCGGCGCCGACGACGACATCGCCGCCGTCTTCCCCGCCTTCGAGCAGGTGAAGAGCGCCGAGTTCGCCCCGCCCACCCCGTCGGACCTCGGCGACGCGTACGCGGCGAGCCTGCTTCGCTCCGCGCTGCGGATCGGCTTCCGCTCCGGTGCCGGTCCGTTCCGCTCGCTCGCCGGGATCGCCGTCGAGCCACGCGCCTACCAGCTCGTGCCGCTGCTGATGGCGCTGCGGCAGCGGACAGTGCGGATGCTGATCTCCGACGATGTCGGTATCGGCAAGACCGTCGAGGCCGGCCTGATCGCCAGCGAGCTGCTGGCCCAGGGGAGTGCCAGCAAGCTCGCCGTGCTCTGCTCGCCTGCGCTGGCCGAGCAGTGGCAGGCGGAGCTGCGTACCAAGTTCGGCATCGACGCCGAGCTGGTGCTGGCCTCCACGGTGTCCAAGCTGGAGCGCGGGCTGGACCTGGGCCAGTCGCTGTTCGACAAGCATCCGCACGTCATTGTCTCTACCGACTTCATCAAGTCCACCCGGCACCGCGACGACTTCGTCCGCCACTGTCCGGACCTGGTCATCGTCGACGAGGCCCACACCTGCGTCGCCGCCGACGACAACACCTCGGCCCAGAACCAGCTCCGCTTCGAGCTGCTGCAGCGCGTCGCCGCCGACACCGAACGCCACCTGTTGCTGGTCACGGCGACCCCGCACAGCGGCAAGGAGAGCGCCTTCCGCAACCTGCTCGGCCTGGTCCGGCCGGAGCTCGCCACTGTCGACCTCGGCTCGGAGGCCGGTCGGCGGATGCTCGCCCAGCACTTCGTGCACCGCAAGCGCGCCGACGTGCGGCAGTACCTCACCAGGGAAGACGGCCTGGCAGACGACAGCCTCGCCGAGGAGACGGCCTTTCCGTCCGACCGAGAGTTCAAGGACGAGACCTACAAGCTCTCCCCGGCCTACCGGGCGCTGCTCAACGACGCCATCGCGTACGCCAGCGAGCGGGTGACCGCCGCGGACAGCCGTGGCCGGCGGGAGGCCCGTATCGCCTGGTGGTCGGCGATCGCCCTGCTGCGCTCGCTGGTGTCCTCGCCGCGTGCCGCCGCGCAGACCCTGCGCACCCGCTCGGCGACCGCGACCGCCGTCACCGCTGAGGAGGCCGACCGGCTCGGCGCTCCGCTGACCAGTGACTTCTCCGACACCGACGCGCTGGAAGGGCTGGACGTCGCCCCCGGCGCCGAGACCGGCGGCGTGGAGGTCGACGCGGGCCGGCGGCTCGCCGAACTCGCCGACCGGGCGGCCGAGCTGGAGGGACCGGCGGAGGACAAGAAGCTGGCGGCGCTGGTCAAGCACCTCAAGGACCTGCTCAAGGAGGGCTACCACCCGATCGTCTTCTGCCGCTACATCCCCACCGCCGAGTACGTCGCCGAGCACCTGGAGGGCGCACTGGGCAAGAAGACCGTGGTGCGCGCCGTCACCGGCACCCTCTCCCCGCAGCAGCGCCTGCAGCGCATCGAGGAACTCGCCGAGGCAGCCGGCGACGACCCCGCCGCCCGCCGCGTCCTCATCGCCACCGACTGCCTCTCCGAGGGCGTCAACCTCCAGCACCACTTCGACGCCGTCGTCCACTACGACCTCGCCTGGAACCCCACCCGTCACGACCAGCGGGAGGGCCGGGTCGACCGGTACGGCCAGAAGCGCGACGTGGTCCGGGTCATCAGCCTCTGGGGCAGCGACAACGGCATCGACGGCAAGGTCCTCGACGTCCTGATCCGCAAGCACCGGCAGATCCGCAAGGACCTCGGCGTCTCCGTCTCCGTCCCCGACGCGGCCTCGCAGGGCGTGACCGACGCGATCGTGGAGTGGCTGTTGCTGCGCGGCCAGGAGCAGGAGCAGGGCAGCCTCTTCGACGTCGAGGAGTACCGCGCGATCGACAAGAAGGCCGCCGCCCTGGCGACCGAGTGGCAGTCCGCCGCCGAGAAGGAGAAGACGTCCCGGTCCCGGTTCGCCCAGCACACCATCCGGCCGGACGAGGTGGCCCGGGAGGTCGCCGCGATCCGCGACACGCTCGGCCGGGCCGCCGAGATCCGCGATTTCGTACGCCAGGCGCTGCGCGCGCTCGACGGGGTGCTGCGCGACGAGCCGGGCGGAGCGGGCGACTTCACTGCCGACGTGAGCGGCACGCCAGCTGGGCTCCGCGACGCGCTCGCCCCGGTGCTCGGCGGTGACGCCGTCGAGTCGGGTCGGCCGGTCCCGTTCCGGGCCACGGCGGCCGTCGCGCGCGGCGAGGCCGCTCTGGTCCGCACCGACCCGGCGGTGGTGGCGCTCGCTGGGTATGTGCTCAACGCCGCCCTCGACGACCAGGTCAGCGGCCCGCGCCCGGCCCGCCGCTGCGGCGTCATCCGCACCCGGGCCGTCGCCGGCCGCACCACGCTGCTGCTGGTCCGCTACCGCTTCCACCTCACCCTGCCGTCCCGCGCCGGGGCGCGGCAGCTCGTCGCCGAGGACGCCCGGCTGCTCGCCTTCGCCGGCGCCCCTGCCAACGCCACCTGGCTGCCCACCGCGGACGCTTTGAAGCTGCTCGACGCGACCGCCGACGAGAACACCGACCCCGACTTCGGCGAGCGCACCATGAGCCGGATCCTCGACGGGCTGCCCGAGGTCACCGACCACCTTGAGGCGTACGGCGAGGAGCTGGCCGGCGAACTGCTCGCCTCGCACCGCCGGGTGCGCAGCGCCGCCGGCGAGATCGTCCGCGGCCTCACCGTCACCGTGCAGAAGCCCGCCGACATCCTCGGCGCGTACGTCTACCTGCCCGCGTCCACCCCCGCTCCCACCGCCGCCGGAGGCAACGCCTGATGTCCGCCACCGCCCGCAACCAGGTCTTCTCCGCCGTCCACACCATCGGTGGGCTGATCCCTGTCGACATGCTGGTCAGGATCGCCGAGGGCAAGGACGTCAGCGGCTCCAAGCCCGCCGACTACCGGGTGATCGGCTCGCGATCGGTCCGCGACGACGCCGAGCGGCACTGGGACTACCTCAAGTCGGTGTGGAAGGAACTGCGCGACCGGCTCCCCGTCGCCCCGGAGGCCGAGGCTTCCGCCGACCCCACCGGCCTGGCGGTCACCCAGTGGCTGGAACCGCTCTTCGCGGAGCTGGGCTTCGGCCGGTTGACCGCCCTTGGCGCCACCGGCATCACCTCCGACGACGGTGCCAAGACGTTCGCGATCAGCCACCGCTGGAACCACGTCCCGATCCACCTGGCCCCATGGAATGCCGCGCTGGACAAGCGGCCCGCCGGCGCGGGCAGTGTGCCGCCGCAGTCGCTGGTGCAGGAGCTGCTGAACCGCTCCGAGGCACACCTCTGGGGTGTTCTCACCAACGGCCGCCAGCTGCGGCTGCTGCGCGACTCCAGCGCGCTCGCCACCGCCGCCTATGTCGAGTTCGACCTGGAGGCGATCTTCGACGGCGAGCTGTTCAGCGAGTTCGTGCTGCTGTATCGGCTGCTGCACGTCTCCCGCTTCGAGGTTGCCGAGGGCGCCGCGCCGTCGACGTGCTGGCTGGAGAAGTGGCGCACCGAGGCGATCACCGCTGGCACCCGGGCGCTTGACCAGCTCCGCAAGGGCGTCCAGGACGCAATCACCGCGCTGGGCACGGGCTTCCTGCGCCACCTCGACAACAGGGCGCTGCGGGAAAACGTCGACCCGCAGGCCCTGCACAACGCGCTGCTGCGCCTGGTCTACCGGCTGCTCTTCCTCTTCGTCGCCGAGGACCGCGACGCGCTGCATCACCCGGACGCCGACGAGCAGGCTCGGAAGCGATACGGGACGTACTTCTCGTCGGACCGGCTGCGGGCGCAGGCGCGACGCCGCCGGGGCACGACGCACAGCGACCTCTACCAGGCGCTGCGGATCGTGCTCGATGCGCTCGGCGACGAGAACGGACGCCCGGAGCTGGGCCTGCCCGGCCTCGGCGGCCTCTTCGACTACGACGAGGTTGCAGACAAGCCGCTGAAGGGCCTGTCGCTGTCGAACGACTACCTGCTGACGGCCGTCCGGCACCTCTCATTGGTACGGGACGCCGGCTCGCGCCGGTGGCGGTCGGTCGACTACCGCAACCTGGATGCCGAGGAGCTGGGCTCGATCTACGAGTCCCTGCTGGAACTGGTGCCAAAGCACAGCGCCGTGGACCGCACCTTCGAGCTGGTCGAACTCGCCGGCAACACCCGCAAGACCACCGGCTCCTACTACACGCCATCCTCGCTGATCGACTGCCTGCTCGATTCGGCGCTCGATCCGGTGATCGATGACGCGGTGAAGCGCGGCGAGCAGGCCGCCACGGCGGCCGGACAGCCCGACCCGAGCGACGCCATCGTCAACGAACTGCTATCGCTCACCGTCTGCGACCCGGCCTGCGGCTCCGGCCACTTCCTGGTCGCGGCGGCCCGCCGGATCGCCAAGCGAGTCGCCGCCGTCCGCGAACGCAACCCGGAACCGACCGTCGTCGTCGTACGCCACGCCCTGCACGAGGTCGTAGCGCGCTGCATCTACGGCGTGGACCTGAACCCGATGGCCGTCGAACTGGCCAAGGTGTCGCTGTGGATGGAAGCCTTGGAGCCGGGCAAGCCGCTGAGCTTCCTCGACGCCCACATCAAGTGCGGCAACGCACTGATCGGCGCCACGCCCGCGCTGCTCAAGCGCAGCATCCCCGACGAGGCGTTCAAGCCCATCGAGGGCGACGACAAGGCGTTCGCCAGGGGCTTGGAAAAGCAGAACGCGCAGCAACGAGCGAACCAGGCCAGTTTGTTCGACTTGGACGCCGAGGCGAAGGTGGCCAACACGGTCTTCGCCCAGGACCTGCGTCGTATCACGACGGCACCCGCAGACACCCTCGGCGACGTCCGTCGGCAGGCGTCCGAGTACCGGACCTGGAAGACCTCCGCCGAGTACGCCCGTGCCGTGCACGTCGCCGACGCCTGGTGCGCCGCGTTCATGTGGAAAAAGACATCGGCTACCCCGCCTGCCGTCACGCACGCTGTCTTCCGCGCGCTGGAGGATCCCGACGCCTCGGCCGCCCCGCAGGCGACCCACGACGAGATCGCACGGCTGCGCCAGCAGTACCGGTTCTTCCACTGGCACCTGGAGTTCCCGGAGGTCTTCGAGGTTCCAGAGCACAGCACCGGCATCGACCCAGCGACTGGATGGATCGGCGGTTTCGACTGCCTTCTCGGCAACCCGCCGTGGGATCAAGTCCAAGTTGACGCAAGGGAGTTCTTCGCGACTCGCAACACGAAAATCGCTGAGGCAGCCAACATGGCGACTCGGACTCGGATGATAAAGAAGCTTGAGGCCGACGATCCGGAACTCTTTGCAGAGTTCGCCAATGAGAAGCGGAAGAATGACGGCTTCAAGCATTTCGCGCATTCGTCGGCCAGGTTTCCGTTGACTGCCTATGGCCGCCTCAATACGTACTCGCTTTTCGCTGAACATGTCCGATCGGTCACCGGGCCACGGGGGCGCGCCGGTCAGATCGTGCCATCGGGCATTGCAACGGACTCGTTCAACCAGTACTTCTTCAACGATCTGGTGACCAGCGGATCAATCTCAGCGCTTTACGACTTTGAAAATGCGGCACCGCTATTCCCTAGCGTACATCGGTCGTTCAAGTTCAGCACCCTGTCCCTCGCCGGGCGCGCTCGCCGTGAGCCAGCTGCCAAATTTGCATTCTTCCTTCGCGATCCGGCAGAACTTGGCGACGCCGACAAAGCTTTCACCCTTACGCCGGAGGAGATCACTCTACTCAACCCGAACACAGGCACATGTCCGGTCTTCCGCTCCCGCCGCGACGCGGAGATCAATATCCAGATTTACCGAAGGGTACCAGTCTTCATTCAGGACGCCACAGGTGCTGATGGTAGTCGAAACCCGTGGGCGGCCAAGCTTCAGCTAATGTTCATGATGAACTCGGTTTCTGAGATCTTTGAAGACGCCGAAACCCTTCGCGAGAAAGGCGCAACTCGGCGCGGGAACATCTACCTCGTGGACGAAGCGAACTATCTTCCTTTGTATGAGGCCAAGATGGTGGGGCCATACGACCACAGAGCGGCCGATGTCAAGAAGAGCGATACGGCCACCGTGCGTCAAAACCAACCAAGTTACCTCACGCCCGCCGAGCACGAGGACCCGAACCGCCTAGCAACCCCGATCTCCTGGGTCTCTGAGCGCGAAGTATCCAAACGAATCGGAGAGGCAGCGTGGCTTGCAGCCTTTTGTGATGTAACCAGTCCAACCAATGAACGAACCGTGCTCGCATCTATGATCCCTCGCGCAGCGGCTGGGGACACACTACCTGTCGTTCTCTGTGAGAAGAGCCATCTTCTCGTCAGTGTCCTTAACTCCTTCGTGTTCGACTACATTGCTCGCCAGAAGGTCGCGGGCCTTCACCTCCGCTTCGCCTATTTCAAGCAGCTGCCCATTATCGATCCGTCAGTCATCGCCGCCCACCGAGAATTCATTGAGAAGCGGGTCCTTGAACTTACCTACACGGCACATGACGTGATGCCTTTCGCCTCCAGTTTGGGAGATGTTGGCGGCCCCTTCGTCTGGAACGAGGCACGACGCGCGACCATGCGTGCCGAGTTGGATGCCCTCTTTTTTCACCTCTATGGCATCAGTCGGGACGACGTGGACTACATCATGGAGACGTTCCCGATCGTCAAGCGCAAGGACGAGGCGAAGTACGGCACGTACCGGACCAAGGACCTGATCCTTGCCGAGTATGACCGGATGGCCGTCGCCGGCGTCAGCCTGACGAACCCGCTGACTGACGGTGAGAACTACAGGTCAACCCTCAACCCGCCGCCCGGGCGCGGCCCCCGCCATCCGGCGGCCCCTGCGATCCCTCGGTAGCGTGCGGCGAAGTCCTACTCTCAGTCGGCAAGCCAGAGTCGACCCGGGGAGGGAGCGCCGACGAGAGGGCGTCCAGGACGAAGCCCTGGACGCCCTCTGCGCATCTCTTGTGGAGGAACCCCATCTGTCCGACCGGTTGTAGTGAAATCGCAACCTGAGTGTCGCGCTGTCGCTGGGTCTGCTCGGACGAGCGGGGGGCTCACGGCCGCCCATTGCTTGCTAACAGGGTTAGCCAGGAGGCTGCCGGTGGTCTTCGACCGGCCGACCCGTGAGCTATGAGTCCTGCTCCGAAGTATTGGCGACGAAAACACCGATGCCCATGCGGCCGACCAGCTCGCCAAGCTCGATCATGGAATCCAACGCGCGCCGGACGGTCACGTGGCTCGTGTCGTACTCCTCGGCGAGGAGGCGAGCGGACGGAAGCTTGCTGCCCGCCGGGTAGATGCCAGCCCGAATCTTCGCGCGTAGATCATCTCTGATCTGGCGCCAGAGCGGCTGGGCGTACGGCATGGGATCAGGGAAGCACCCACGCGAAGGATCATGTAAAGCATCCCCCTCCTACCTTTACAGGCTTTATAGGTGGCGTAGACTCTGCTCGTCGTGACCGGGCGGCGAGGGGAGGGGTATGGGCAGGCGGTGGAAGTGGTTCTTGCGGCCTCGGAAGGTCGTGCTCGACCTGACCGGGCAAGCGTTGCCGGACGGGGACGTGCCGGGGCGGTTTCGGCGGGTGGCGATCGAGCACGTCGTACCGAAGCTGCGGGCGACCTCGCGGTGCGACGGTGCGCTCGTCTACGAGCGGCCCGAGGAGCGGCCGGCGGCCTCCTCGGCGCGGAATCAGCGTGCGAGCCGCTACGAACCGGACCGGCGCGGCTAGCGGAACCGGGGGAGGTTCCCGACGCCGGCCGACAAGGCGTCGCCCGGCGGTGAGCCGGCCCGGTCCGCCCGGTCGGACGCGGATGACGACCTCTTCGCCACGCCTGCTCAGCTCGCCAGGGCGAACCGGCTGGTCGAGCTGCACTGGCGGAGCCCCACCGGGGATCCCCGTACCAGAAAATGCCCCTACTGCCGCGCCGACGGCACCTGCCCCCGGGCGGCCTGGGCCGACTCGATCATCGTGCGCTGTCTGCGGACATACTGGCGATGAACGTCTTCGACCTGTCGCCCGCGCAGATCCGCAACCGGCTGATCCTGCGGGCGCGGCGGGCGGCGCTGGCCGCCGGGACCGTACCGCAGCCGCCGGCGCCTCCGCGTGGCCACGGCGAGGCGGCGCCGGCGGTGGTAGCCCGGGTGCCGGTCGTTCCGTGCGTGTCCGTCGCCCACGGGGACGTGGTCCAGCTCGCCGAGTCCGACTACCGGTACGCGGACGGTCCGCTTCGGCTCCGGATCGCGCGGGTCCGGCCGGACCTCAGCGAATGGTACGACGGCGAGTGGGTGTGGTTCGAAGGCGTCGAGATCGGCCCGGGCGACCAGGATGCTGCGTTCCGGCCGGTGCTGGCCCGGGTCGCCCCGCTGCGGCCGGAGCGGTGACAGGTGAGCGTCGGCGCGCGCGCCCATCTCGCCGGCAAGTATCGAAGGGTGCCCGCAGCACGATGCGGTCGGTGAAGAACACGACCGACTGCAGCGGGCTGCCGATCGTGTGCCTGTCGACGCGGCCGCTGTCCAGAGTGAGTGACTGTGTCATCCTGCCCCCGCCGGGTCAGCGGGGTTGTCGAAAACCTGGCAACCTGGCTAGACGCTGAACCGCCCGGGAGGACTCGCCATGACCGACGCTCCGATTGACGCTGTCGATGACGGCGGCGACGATGCCGACCGAGAGGTTGTCGAGCATGAGCGGGCCGAACTGCGGGAGTTCATCAAGGGGCTGAGCCCGGACGATATCAAGTCGGGCGGCTGGTTCACCAAGCTCATCGCTCAGGGCCTGCGCTCCTATACCAATAAGGTCGACTGGCAATACTTCCAGGAGCGGTATGAGGGCGTACCCGCGGATGCCATCGTGGATCAGCGGATCAAGATGGCGGCTCGGTACGCCGCGCTCGAAGGTGGGCTCTCTGCTGGGGCCTACTCGGCAGCCATCATCGCCACCCTCGGGAGCCTTGGTGGTGCCTCACCGGCGACTGTCCCGGCCGCCGTCGCGACCTTCATGGTCGATGTCGCGTACATCACCCGGCTCCAGCTTCGCCTGGCCTACGACACCGCAGTCCTCTATCGAGTCCCGCTCGACCTGTCCGATCCCGATGACATGTGGAAGCTTATCCGAGTGGCCTTCACGATCAAGAGCGGAGAAATGGTCCGGGAAGGCGTGGTCAAGGCGGTCCCGGTCATGATGCGGCCGATGATCAAGCGCTTCTACTCGGGGGCGGTACTGAATGCCGCGAAGGGCCTCCCCTTCGTCGGCAAGTTCCTCCTGCAGCGCAACGTCATCAAGATCGGTATTCCCGTGGTCGGTGTTCCACTTGCGGTGGTGTTGAACCGCTATACGACGCTGCTCGCGGGGCGGCACGCGCGAGCCGTCTTTAGGAACGAGGCGCGGGTGATCGAACTCGCCGAGGGTCTGAGCAAGCGGAGTCAGCATCCCCAGTTGATGCTGTGGGTCGCGTGGCTCGTCATCACGGCGGACCACAAGATTGCCGACGATGAGGCGCTGTTGATCCGGCACCTGGTGAGGCTCGTCCGGGATCAGCATCAGGTCGTTGATCGACAGCTCGAGCACCTTGTCGATATCGACCCCGCCGAGGTGTGGCGACGCCTGGACGCCGAGCCAGGGGACCTGAGTGACATTCTCGACGCGGCCGGCCTTGTGGCCGCTGTGGATGGTGCCGTCAACGGGCTCGAGAAAGCAGTCATCTCCGAGCTTCGAGATCGCTGCCGTCGAGTCTGACCCCGCTGAGACGGAATGCTGACGGGCGTGCATCAACCGAGCATCTCCATCACGACCGCCTCGATCTCGGGAGTGGCAGGGTGCCGCGCGAGTTCGGCTCGGACGTGACGGCGCAAGGTCACGAAGTTCGTGGCCTCGGTGAGGCGCAGCCCGGCGACAGTTTCGGACTGCTGCCGACCGAGTTGCGCGAGCCGTTGGTGCGCCGCGATCGAGTCGTCGTACCGGGGGATGGGCAGGTCCCAGACGTGCTTGTCGATGTCGCGCTCGTCCTTGCCGTAGGACATCATGGGTCGGACGAGCTCGGTCAGCGCGCTGCTGTTCAGGATCGCGGACAGGAAGAGACCCTCCTCCCAGCTGGCGATGGGGGCCCAGTAAAGCTTGTGGTCGATGATCGCGGCCGGGTCGTCGAGGACGGCGGCGGCGACATGCATGCCTGCCTTGCCGTAGACTAGGCGCAGGGGTGGCGCGGGGAACTGCCCGGTCAGCTTGTGTCGGAAGTCGAGCTGCTCGGCCAAGGTGAGGCGCGCGCTGCTGCGGTGCGCCTCCCAGGTGGCTTCCGCCTTCCGCCACCATTCGGCGAGGCCGAAGTAGTAGTCGAGTCGGGAGCCGGGTCCGGTCATCAGCGCGGAGCCGTCGAGCGGCAGCACCGCCTTCTTCGCCGGCAGGATCCGGTACGGCAGCAGGTTCTCGCCGAGCAGCACGGGCCGGATGAACTCGCTCTCCACGACGCCTTCGAGCGCGGGCAAATCCTTCCATGGGGCCTTCTCCAGGTTGCTGCGCGCAGAGCGAACGGCGTGGCGGCCGGCACCGAGGCCGAGCCGCCCGCCGGAATCTGTCTCGACGAAGAACAGGATCTTGGGAAAGATCGTCGCGCCGTTGCGCACGTGTGGCTTGTACGGTGACTCGGCGAGGAGCGCCCGCCCCAGGGGGACGGGTTCCCGATGGATGCATGGTGCGGCCTGTTTCCACCTCCTGGCATCGCCGCCGAGGCGCCCCGTCCACTGCTCGGTGACCGATGGGAGGCCGCGAGGGCTGTGCGTGGCCGCCTTGTTGCCGAAGACGACACTGGCACCCCGCGGAAAAGGGTGGGGACGCAGGCGGCGCAGGTCCCAGGAGCCGGTGAAGGCAACCGCTGTCGGCTCGACCTCATCCTTGTACCACCCGCTGCGGAAGCCCTCGAAGTGCTCGCGGTCGAGCACGGCGTTGGGCAGGACGAAGGCGAACGCGCCACCGTCGCGTACGTATTGCTGGACGGCTCTGGCCACGAAGAGGCCGGAGAGGTCCTGCTGCGTCGCGAACTGATTGCCACGCCACAGCCCGCGGTCGCGGGAGAGCTTCTTGAACATCGCCTGCATGCCCAGCGGCATTTGCCGGTAGGAAAGCCACGGCGGGTTACCGATAAGGACGTCCACCCGGTTGTCGTCCATGGCGAGCCAGACGGGACGGGCCAGGTTGCGCAGGTAATAGCTCCAGATGTGGTCGCGGCCCTCGTCGTGCAGCCGGCACATCGCCTCGAAGGTACCGCGAATCATCGGCTGGTCGTCCGGTCCGATCTCCATGTGGTGGAAAAACGCCGCCAGCGACGGCGGGTTGGCCGGATCTCGTGGTTTTGCCGCGAGGCTGGCGAGCCCCGCGACGATCTGATCGAAGCGGCTTGGCTTATTCAGCAGGTCCTTCGGGAAGCGGAGCCATTCCTCGACCTCGCTCGCGTTGTAGCCGGCGCTGATCCTTACGTGCTCCTCGGTGAAGAGGTCGCGGCGCTCCCGCCACTGCATGCTGTCGCCGAGATAGACCGGGATGGTGATGGCGCCCCGCTGGTCGGTGAGCCGCTGGTGGCCGATAGCGAGGAGGTAGGTCACGCGCGCGAGCGCCACGGCGACGGGGTGCAGGTCGACGCCGACCACGTGGTGGGTGAGCTGCGTCAGCGCGGCATCGAGCGGTATGTCCGCCGTCTCGGCGGCGGCGAGATACCGGCGTACGGCGTGGAAGAGGAAGGTGCCGGAGCCGCAGGCGGGGTCCAGCACCCGTTGCCGCAGCGGATCGGTGACGACGGTGTCGACGAGGTGCTCTGCGAGCCAGTCGGGCGTGTAGTACTCGCCCATCCGCTTGCGCGTCTCGGTGCCGATCATCGACTCGTAGAGCACCTTGAGGATGTCGTGGTCGGCCCGCAGCCAGTCGAATCGGGCCAGCCGACGGGTGAGTCCCTGGATGAACTCCCGACCGCCGGGCACCTCGGTGGTCCAGCCGAAGAAGTCGTGCTCGACCACGCCCAGGATGCGGGCCTTGTCGAACCGTTGCCCGGTGATGAGATCGTGCGGCTGCAACTCGAGGGCGTCGATGCCGACGACCAGGTGCGCGATGATGTACGCGCTGTTCATCAACAGGGTGTGTTCGACGAACAGGTCCGGGTCGTCGATGAACTGGGTGCCCAGGGCGCTGTCGAGCAGCTCCGCCCACAGCTTCCGCTTCAACTTGACGGTCGGCTGCTGCTCGTGCTCTCCGTAGAGCGCGGCGAGCGCGGCGCGATCCAGCTTGTGGGAGGTGCTCTGCGCGCCAAGGCGGCGAGCCACCTCGGCGGGACCCGGCCGGACCCGCTGGCTCGTCGCCAGCACGCCTTCCAGCCAGTAGAAAAGAGCCAAGCCGTCGGGGCGGGTGGCCGCCAACGAGTGGGTGTCGATAAGGGTCAGCCTGTCGCCGGTCAGCTGGTACGCGCGCCAGGTGGCGCCGTCGGTGAGGATGCCGACGTATCGCTGGCCGCTCTCAAGGCTCCGCGACCGGACGTAGCCGCCGAGCTGCCGCTCGGCCTCCAACAGCGGGCGCCCGGTCTGGAGTCGTCTCTTGACCTCGATAATGGTGTAGCCGACCTCGATGTCGATGCGCCGGCCACCGCCGGCCGGGGCTTCGAGATCGACGTCGTCGAGGTGGCCATCGGAGAGCCCGAAGTCACCGGCCAGCAGAAGCTGGCGGATGTCGGCCTGCAGGGTCGCTTCACTCCGGGCGGCACGGCGGTCGGCGATCCGCGCCAGCAGTGGCTGCAGTGACGGGGGAAAACCGCCGGGCGCGCGCACCTGCGACCGGGGTGATGAGTGGCGGCTCCGGCTTCCGTCTGGCGTAGCGTCCGAGCGGGCCATACACCAGTGTGGATATTGAGACTCGCTGAATCCAAGAGATGGTGAATCACTGTCGGATTATGGACAGCTTATTTACGGTGACCTGGCCGAGCGGGCAGGAACCGATAGCGTCGGTGCACGTCAGCTCTGCCGATACGGTCCAAATCTACGAACCCGGTAGCCGGTAGGGTCGCACCCACCGCCTCGATCGATCACACAGGAGGCCGCGCCGTGCCGCAGCTCGCCTTGGCCAACAGCTTCTGGCAGAGCTACGACGTCCTGGAGAAGCCGGTCAAGGCCGGCGTACGCAAGGCGATGGAGAAGTTCCAGCAGCTCAGCATCGCCGAGCTGCACGCCGACAAGGGCCTGCACCTGGAGTCGGTGAACAACGCGCGGGACCCGCGGATGCGGACGATTCGGATCACCGACTTCTGGCGTGGAGTGGTGCTGGCGCCCGACGACGGCAGCGACACGTTCCTGCTGCTCAACGTCGTGCCGCACGACGACGCGTACACCTGGGCCGCGAAGCGGCTCTACACGGTGAACACGGCGACGCGGGCGCTGGAGGTCCGCAACGTCGTCGCCATCGAGCAGCTCACCCCGGCGCTGGAGAAGGCCGCGGCAGAGGCGCCGAGCCTGCTCTTCGCTCGCTACTCCGACACGGTGCTGCGTCACCTCGGCATCGACGACCAGGTGCTGCGGGCGGTACGCACGATCATCGACAAGCGTCAGCTGGACGCGTTCGGCACGCTGCTGCCCGAGGACCAGTTCGAGGTGCTGCAGTACCTCGCCGAGGGCTTCACGCCGGACGAGGTCTACCGCGACGTCGTCGCCGAGCGTCGGCCGGTGGACGCGACGCCGGAGCCGAGCGAGAGCCTGGCGGTGGCGATCGCCAACACCGTCAACCGGATCACCCTGGTGACGCGGCCGGACGAACTCGCCGAGATCCTCGACAAGCCCTTCGCCGCCTGGCGGGTGTTCCTCCACCCGTCGCAGCGACGGGTCGCGTACCGGGTCTCCTACAACGGGCCGGCCCAGGTGACCGGTGGGCCCGGCACGGGCAAGACGGTGGTGGCGCTGCACCGGGTCAAGCACCTGCTCTCCCGTACGCCCGACAGCCGGGTACTGCTCACCACGTACACCAATGCCCTGGCCGCGACCCTGCGGGAGAACCTGGCGCTGCTCCTCGACGACGAGGAGCAACTGGCGCGGGTGGAGGTGACCACGGTGAACGCGTTCGCGCACCGCACCGTGCGGGCCCTCGCCGGGCGGGTGCCGACCCCGATCGGCGACGTGGACGAGCGGCAGATCTGGCGGCGGGTATGCCGGAGACTGAACCTGCCCTGGACCGAGCAGTTCCTCGCCCAGGAGTTCCGGCACGTGATCCTTGCCCACAACGTGCAGAGCCCGGAGGAGTACCGCGCGGCCAGCCGGCGGGGGAGAGGGTCGGCGCTCGGCCCGCGGCAGCGCGACCGGGTGTGGGACGCCGTGGACATGTTCCAGAAGGAGCTGTCGGCGGCCGGCACCGCCACCCACCTGCAGATCTGCGCGCGGGCGGCGCAGCTGCTCGGCGGCGCCGACCCTACCGACCACGGCTACGACCATGTCGTGGTCGACGAGGCGCAGGACCTGCATCCGGCGCAGTGGCGGGTGCTGCGAGCCGCGGTGGCGCCCGGGCCGGACGACCTCTTCATCACCGGTGACCCGCACCAGCGGATCTACGACTCGCGGGTCTCGCTCAACGCGCTCGGCATCTCCGTCGCCGGACGCAGCAGCCGGCTGCGGGTCAACTACCGAAGCACCGAGGAGATCCTCTACTGGTCGACCGGCGTGCTCGTCGGGTCGCGGGTCGAGGACCTCGGCGGCGACGGTGACGACAGCCTCGCTGGCTACCGGTCACTGCTGCACGGCAAGCGACCGCATGCCGCGGGGTACCCGACGAGCCAGGCCGAGATCGCGGCGCTCGTGGAGCGGGTGGGGGAGTGGCTGGAGCAGGGCGTAGCGGCGAGTGAGATCGCGGTGTGCGCCAGGTTCAACCTGACTCTGGGCGACGTGCAGGAGGAGTTGGCCGCGGCCGGGATTCCGTCTGTGCGGGTTCGGGATCAGCCCGGGGCGGACGTCGACGGGGTGCGGCTCGCCACCATGCACGCGATGAAGGGGCTGGAGTTCCGGTGCGTGGCGGTGGTCGGTGTTACGGCACGGGCGGTGCCGTTTGGGAAGGAGATCACGTCGGCCGAGGTGGATCCGATGCAGCACGACAGCGACCTGCTCCGGGAGCGGTGCCTGCTGTTCGTTGCGAGCACCCGTGCCCGGGAGGCGCTACACGTGTCGTGGAGCGGGCAGCCCAGCCCGTTCCTGGCGTTCGCCACCGCGCGCTGACGCAGAGGCTGTCAGGCGCGCGGCCGCGTAGCAGCGTTCGCGCTCCTTCTGCCACAGCACCTTGTCGTCGAGGTTCTCGTACTCGGGGCGCAGCCGGCGGGCGAGCGCGTAGAAGCCCTCGTGCGGTCGGTCGGTCTTTTTGCCGACCACGAGGGCGCTCCAGATCGGCTCGCCTCGTTCAGCGGCACGCTCCGACACCTGGGCCAACGGCTGGCTCAGGAAATTCGCCTGGAGGCCAACGCGCCTTCCGAGCGGGCCGTAGCCGATGAGGCCCTCCGCGACGGCAACCCCGTAGAGAATGTCGGCGATCCGGTCGACGCGATCCATCTGAAAGATCTCAGGCATGGGGAGAGGCTAGTGATGGCGATCCCGTGCGAGCAATGGCGGTAGCGGCTAGGTTCTGTGGTCGACTGAGGTGCCGTTGTACCCGTCACCAATCTCACCGGTGGCGATTGTGGCTAGGGGCGGCGGCGGATCCTGGCCCGATTGGCGAATCGACCCGTCTACCTGTGCGTGGCCTGAAAGCCGTGGTCGATGAGACCATGGTCGCTGTGTCGAACGACTGTGTCCCTGTCCCGAATCGTCTCCGTGAACTGGTGGCGCGGTGGAACAACGATGGACGCCAGCCCCAGAACGGCATGGGGTGGAACCGTTCCACGTGGCAGGCAACGCTGCCGGAACATGGCGACCTTCTCGCCCAGTTGCCGGACCGTCTCGACCGCGAGTATGTGATGAAGCGTGGGGGCCGTGCCGCTGACGGTGAGGAAGCCGCCGTTCAGGCGTTCGTGACAGCGATGGTGTGGGGGTACGGGCCGGTCGGGTACGGCGCGTTCCGTACCGCCCGGGTGCTGCGCGAGGGCGTCGACGCACCCCGTGTTCTCCGCGAGGTGGCGTTGAGAACGCGCCGCGATGGCGGGGCCGAGACGTTCGAATGGCTGAATCAACACCGCCTTCGCTACCTCGGCGTTTCCTTCGCCACCAAGTACCTCTTCTTCTGTAGTGACGCGGAGGCATCGCCAGCGCTGGTGCTTGACCGGCGGGTACAGCGGTGGCTCTGGCAGCACGCCGACTGCCACGTCAGTCTGAACTGGAACGTCGAGGACTACCGCCGGTACCTGTGTCTGGTGACCAAATGGGCGCGGGATCTCGACCTCAGGCCGGACGAGGTGGAGTACCTGATGTTCGCCGACGACGGCTCGCAGCAGCTCACCGCCCAGGAGGTCTCCGAGGAGTCCGACGAGTTTGCCGTGCTAGACGCTCTCGACGAGGCTGCTGCCGCCTTCGCCGCTCTGCCGGGCGACATTGACGCAGACGACATCGAGGACTTCGAGCGCGGCGTACGGCAGTTGCGGCGTATCGTGCTGGCTCGCGGCTTCGTTCGGCGGGAGTCGCCGGAGTGATCATGCAATGGTCGAGTGGTGAGGGCTGGGGCCACACCGGACGCACGCCCTTTGCTGCGACCACTGGCACTCACCGGGACCGCGGGGAGGCGGTGTGTCAGGGCGAACGGTGATGAACGGCCGATACGTGTTGGAGCCGTTGCCAGTACCTGGCGGTGCGATGGGACAGGTCTGGTTCGGCCGGGACAGCACGCTCGACCGCGAGATCGCTGTCAAGTTCATCCGGTTGCAGGACGACAGGCACGACGACGCCCTCATACGGCGATTCCGCCGGGAGTCCCGCATCATGGCGCGGTTGGAGCATCCGGGCGTGCCGGCGGTCTATGACTGGGGCGAGCAGGACGGGCGGCCGTTCCTCGTCATGCAGCGGATCCGTGGCATCAACGTCTCCGACCTGATCGCGGAACAGGCCCCACTGCCGCTCGGCTGGGCAGCGGCCATCGCCGCGCAGGTCTGCTCCGTGCTCACGGCCGCCCACGAGGCCGGCCTGGTGCATCGCGATCTGAAGCCAGGCAACCTGATGTTGGAGCCGAACGGCGCGGTCAAGGTGCTCGACTTCGGCCTGGCGGTCGCTCCCGCAATGCCGGACTTTTCCAAGATCACCCATAGTGATCAGAACCCCGGGACCCTCGCCTACATGGCGCCGGAGCAGTTCCTCGGCGGGAACGATCCGAGTCCAGCGAGCGACCTCTACGCCTTGGGCTGCACCCTGCACGAGATGCTTGCCGGTGAGCGGCCGTTCAACGGGTCCACGACCTATCTGCTCATGAACCAGCACGTCCATGAACAGCCGCCGGCGCTGCGGGACGTACGCGCCGATGTGCCGGCCAGGCTGGAACGGCTCGTGCTCGACCTGCTGGCGAAGGATTCCAAGGATCGCCCCGCCGACGCCGAGACCGTCTACGAGCGGCTGCTGCCCTTCATCCGCGGACTGGGGCAGTTGCCTGGCGCACTCAACCCGCCGTCGCAGCGCAGCCCCTTCCGCATGTACGCGGGCGTGCTGAACCGGGTGTTCACCGATGTCCCACCGACTGTGCCGGGTCCCGCACCGGCACCGTCGCAGTTCACCACCTCCGGCGCCGCACTGCTACCCGGGGGCGAGAGCACGGCCACCCACGGGACCGATCTCCAGAGTCCACTGCAGCGTGCCGACATGTGGTTCGACAGCGGCGACTACCGGCAGGCAGCTCAGGCGTACGCCGAGGTCGCAGATGACGCCCACGTGAGCGAGGACCTCGACCGGCTGTTGCACTGCCGGAGGCGGGAGGCCACCTGCTACAGCCGCACCGGCGACGTCAATCGCGCGCTGCGGAGACTAGAGGGGCTGCTGCGGGACGTCGGACCTCTCCTCGACGGCGACGATCCCCGGATCGTTGACCTGCAGCGAGACGTCGGCCTGCTACAGCTCGGCGCAGGCCGGCGGAACGAGGCCAGCAGGACGCTCAACCGGCTGCATCGGAACCGCTGACCAGGCCATTCCAACCGCACGCCCGATTCCACTCGCGACAGACAGGCGGCAGGTTTGGTCGCGTAGCCAACACGAGGAGAGCACATGGGGGAGCCGGTTCGGCCGATCGAGCACATTTCCATCCGCGTGCCCTGGCACGACGGCGGATGGAACGGCACGGTGTGCCACGACCCGCGCGGCAACGGCACGTGCGTGCTGTTGCCGAACATTGGCCAGAACCGCCGCGACCAGCAGGAACAGAGCCTGGCCGGCAAGCCGATCGCCGAGCTGTCGCTCGCCGACGCGCCGCCGTGCGTCGCCGAGCGCGCCACCTTCATGTCGCCGCGTCCGATCCACTTCCAGCGCGTCCACCCCTTCACCGACAAGAACCCCGCATTCGCAACCTTCCTCCCCACGTCACAGCCGATGCCGCCCTACTCGGCCCAGGCGGTGCCGTTCCGGTGGATGTCGCGCGACGACGCCCAGGTGATCGGAGGGGAGCGCCAAATCGGCCTGCAGTTAGAGCTCGAGGAGCAGGTAGACGCGATCACCGGGTGGAAGAACATCAACTGGGTGATGCACGGCGACAACCAGAAGACGCTGCTCGACGCCTTCTTCGACACCGTGCAGCCCGAACGCAGCCTGGTCTTCTTCTACGCCAAGCACAGCCCGCTCACGGACGACACCCGCCGGCTGTTGGTTGGGGCGGCGATGGTCGCCAAGGTCACCCCCACCGGCGCCTACCGGAGCCAGGGCGGCGAGCGGTTCCCGGCGCAGATGTGGGAGACCACGATCGAGCACTCGCTGCGCCCGAACCAGCAGCAGGGGTTCCTACTGCCCTACCAGGCTCTGCTCGCCGCTCGCGACCACGACGGCATCGACATCAGCGACGCCCTCGCTTTCGCCCCCGAGGCGGGCTGGGTGGCCTTCTCGTACGTCAGCGAGCACGTCAGCCACGACCTCGCCATCGACGCCCTGCTCGCCCTGCAGGCGGCCGGCCGTAATGCCCAGCGGATCCTCGGCGACGGCGCCGGCCCACTCGGGTTCGACTGGCTGGAAGCCCAGCTCAACCGACTCTGGAAGCTGCGCGGCCCACGTCCTGGGCTCGCCAGCGTCCTGGCGGCATTCGGCGTGCGGCAGTCCGTCACCTTCGCCCACATGGTCGCCGCAGCGGCCGGTCCCGACGCGGATCCCTGGCCGACGCTCGAGCAGGCGATGACTGACCCAGACCGTCTCGGCATCACCGCAGCCGCACACCTGACGCCGAGCCTGCAAAAGACGTGGCAGGCGCTGAAACCCGAGCGGCGGGAACTGCTCCAACTGCTCAGCCGCTTCTCGCTGACCAGGGAGCAGGCCGAGCGGTTCTTCGTGGTCGAACGGCGTTACTCGGCGCTGACCGACGACGCTATTATCGCCAACCCGTACCTGCTGTTCGAAGCCGACCGCGACCAGCGGGAGGCGGTACCGTTCTCCGTCATTGACCGCGGCTGCTTCCCCGACGCGAAGATCGCCTCGGCTCACCCGCTGCCCAAGCCGACCGCGATGGACGACGAGCTCGACGCGCGGCGAATAAGGGCCCTCGTCATCGACGAGTTGCAGCGGGAAAAGGCAGCGGGGCACACGCTGCGTCCGCAGGCTCACCTGGTCAACCAGATCCGTGAGCGGGCTCAGCACGGGCTGAGTGCGCCGTGCCCGGTCAGCGCGGATGTTCTCGACGCGCACTGCCTCTCGGCCGGCACCCTGCGGCCGGGCGCGCCGCTGACCGGGGTGACGCTGCCCGACGGAGCGCCGGCGCTACAGCTCACCGAGTTGGCGGAAGTCGGCGGGCTCATCCGGGACCAGGTGGAGCGCCGGTTGAAAGGTACGTCGCTCAGCGGTGCACCGGACTTCGCCGCCCTGCTCGGCGACACCCTCGGCGACATCAAGAGCGACCTGACCGCCGAGGAGCGAGACGCCGAGGTACAGGCACGGAAGGAGAAGGTTGCCGCGCTGGAGACGCTGTACGCCTCGCGGATCAGCGTGCTCATCGGGCCCGCCGGCACCGGCAAGACAACCCTGCTGAAGGTGCTCCGGCACACCGCCCCCATCGAGTCCGGGGGAGTCCTGCTGGTCGCGCCGACCGGCAAGGCCCGGGTGCAGCTGGCGCACCGGGTGCAGGCGGACGCCGTGACCCTCGCTCAGTTCCTGATCAAGACGGGACGGTACGACCCTCAGAGCGAGCGCTACCTGATCACAAGAGATCCGCAGAGCCGCGCGACCAACTACAAGACCGTGGTCGTCGACGAGGCGTCCATGCTCACCGAGGAACAGCTCGCCGCGCTTCTGGACGCGGTCACCGGCGTGCAGCGTCTGGTGCTCGTCGGCGACCCGCGCCAGCTCCCGCCGATCGGTGCCGGGCGGCCGTTCGTCGACATCGTCCGGCGACTCGCGCCAGAGGACATCGCCACTCGCCACCCTCGCTGCGCGCCCGGCTACGCGGAACTCACGATTCCGCGACGGCAGACCGGCGATGAACGAGATGACCTGGTCCTGGCGAACTGGTTCGCCGATGGTGAGTTGTCCCCGGCCGCCGACCTCATCTGGGAACGGTTGCGTTCCGGTGAGAACATGGCGACCCTGCGAGCGGTCCGGTATCAGCGGCCGCATCTGTTCAGCACACTGCTCGCTGTGTTGCGTGATGAGATCGACGAGCTTCGGGACGTCTCCGAGGACGAACTCGCCGGCGCGTTCGGCAGCAGCTACGGCGGCCAAGTCTCCGACAAGGGCAACCTGTACTTTGCGAAAGGGGCCGGAGCCAAGGCCGACCGATGGCAGATCCTCTCCCCGGTGCGTGGTCGAGCCTGGGGCACCACCGAGATCAACCGTGCCCTCAAGGATGCGTTCGGGGCGAAGGCGCTGGCGCAGGCTGCCGGATTCAACCGTTACAACGCCAGTCCAATCGGCCCGGAGCGGATCGTCGTCGGCGACAAGGTCATCAACATCCGTAATCACACCTTCCGAGAATCCAGGGTGTATCCAAGGACCGCGGAACTGTTCGTTGCCAACGGCGAACTCGGCGTGGTGGTCGGGCAGACCCGCTGGCAGGTCAAGAAGCGACCCTGGAAGACCGAGGTCGAGTTCAACGGGCGCCCGGGTGTCACGTACGACTACTACGACTGGGCCGATAACGATCGGGCAGCGATGCTGGAACTCGCCTGGGCCATCACCATTCACAAGGCACAGGGCAGCGAGTTCGGAATCACCATCGTCGTGCTGCCCGCCGACGGCGCAGGCTTGAGCCGCGAACTGCTCTACACCGCGCTGACCAGGCAGAGCAGGAAGGTGATCCTGCTGCACGAGGCCGAGCTGAACGATGTCGCGAAGCACAGCTCAGCTGTATGGTCCGACACGGCCGGCCGTCTGACGAACCTCTTCGTGCCCTCCGAACCGATCGAGGTCGACGGGACCGTCATTGACCGCGGCCTGGTGCACCGCACCGACGGTGGAGAACTTGTCCGCAGCAAGAGTGAAGTGATCATCGCGAACCTGCTGCGGCAGCTGAATGCCGTCTACAAGTACGAGGAGCCGTTCACCGGCGACGACGGTCGAACGGTCCGGCCGGACTTCACCATCGAGACGGACCTCGGCGACACGGTCTACTGGGAGCATCTCGGCATGCTCACCGACCCGCGGTACGCGACGAAGTGGGCGGAGAAGAAGGCGTGGTACGCCCGCAACGGCGTGCTGCCGTACGAGGAGGGCGGCGGCCGCCGCGGAACGCTCGTCATCACCGACGATCTCAACGGCGTCGACGTGCCGAAGTGGCGCGAACTCGCCCGCAAGGCCCTGGGAGTGTGAGGGCAGGGGTGATTGAGCTACGGGACGTCGTCAGGCAGTGCGTCGAACGGTTGGAGAGCTACCGGCGGAACGCGAAACAGGTCACCGAGCAGTACACCAAGGCCGCGTTGATCGAGCCCGTCATCGCCTCGCTTGGGTGGGACGTGCTCGACCCGGATGAGGTGCAGCGTGGGTATAGACGGGGCAGCAGTGACAGTTCCGTGGATTACGCCTTGCTGATGCTGCGTACGCCTCGGCTGTTCATCAGGGCAAAGGGCCTCGACGACGATCTTGACGATCCACGGTGGGCGGCTGAGTTGTTAACGGACGCCGCTGAGGCAGGTGTGGAGTGGGTGGCGTTGACAGACGGCGCCGAGTGGCGTGTCTACAACGCGCGTGTGGCTGGTCCTGTCGAGCAGAAGCTGTTCGGTACCGTCCGCCTCGAGAAGGACGTTGAAGGTGCAGTCGAGATCTTGTCGCTGCTCAGCAAGGCAAGCATGCAGGACGACCGGATCTCTAAACTCTGGCCTGGCTTCCTCGTCGACCGGCAGGTGCATGCCGCACTCCTTGACCTGTTCAGCGAGGACCAGCTGCCCCACCTCGTCGCGTTGCTCTACCGTCGGTTGCCGAGACTGAGCCGAGAAGAAATTCGACTCAGTCTCCGTCGGGCGCGAGTGACTTTCGACTTCCCCTTAGCGACCGATCCCCTCGCCGCCGAACCGGCTCGGGCACCGGCCGAGCCTTCCGCCGCTCCTGTGCAGGAGGCCGACGTACGGGTGGTTGAGGCCGAGCCCCTTCCGTTCCGCCCCGTGGCCCAGCGCCGTCCAGGCAAGCAACGCGTGAGTTCGGAGGAGCGGAAGCTGCGCCTCTCCGACATGATCGGGGTTGGTCGCCTGCGGCCGGGATGCACCCTCGTCGCCAAGTACTTCGGGCAGCACTACCAGGCCGAGCTTCTTGCCGACGGCAGCATCCGCTACGGTCGCCGGTCATTCACCTCGCCCTCAGGTGCCGGGGAAGCGGTGAAAATCGACGTGCACGGCCGTGACATCGCGCCCTCGACGAAGGCAACGGACGGGCTCGACTTCTGGCATACGGAGGACGCACGTGCGGGCGACTTCGTGTCGCTCAAGGAGATCCGTCGCAGGACGGCGTCGGACCTGTCCCGCTCCGACTTCTCAAACCAACCCTATTGAGGAACCCGCGTTGCGTGGTGTGGCGGCGTCTCCGCTGAGGTGGTCACTAGCTTGCCCAACGGTGCGGTTGGTAGGGCGATCCAGCCCTCGGTGCTGCCGGCGGCCAGGTCGGCGGGACCGGGACGGGTGACCTCGCCGATTGCGGCCGCCCGTGCGGTCAGGGCAGCGACAACGGCGTCGAGTGCGTGATCGCTGGTCCGGCACACCGACTCGAAGGCACCGAGTTGCAGCCATGGCGCAGCGTCGGCCAGCCGGTCCACCAGGTCCCCGCGGGCGACGAGGTTCTGCCGCCCTTTGTATCCACGATGGGGCAGCCCCCCACTGCTTGAGTGACGCCGCGGGGTAGACCTCGACCAAGGTTCCGCCACCGGTTCGGTCCACCGGTTGCCCGTCCTCGGCGAGCCGGGCCAGCAGAGCGGCGCAGCGCATCGCGGTGTGCGCGATGCGATCCGCAGCCACGCTGAGCGAGAGACGACGGGTCAGCTCGTGGGTTACCAGATCGGTGCGGCGCCAGGCCAAGCTCCTGCGCCAATCCCGGCCGATCAGGTCGGTGCGGGCGGTGAGATTTCCGCGGTGGTGGGCGACGATGAACTCCACGAACGGCTCGGGCCAGCCCAGTGGACAATCGATCCCAGCCTTCTCCGCCGCCGCCACCGTGCGCAGGAGCTGATCATCGCCTGCGCCGATGATCAGCTCCTCCAACGAGGCCCCGGTCGCCGTCCACCGGATCCAGGCGACAGCGGTGGTGGTGTCCTCCGCCAGCAGGTCAACTCCCGCCGTCAGCATCCGCCCAACCTAGTCAATTCCTGCGGATCCGTACATTAATCAGGTCCCGTCGTCGCCGGTCATGTCGAAGCCCGATCCGGCAGCCCGTTCACCGCCCATTCTCGGCGGCACGGGGGAATCTGCGGCAATCGCCGCTGGGAGTTGCGGCTACCGCTGCTCCCCAAGCTCCGGTTGGCCGCTCGACCGGTGCACGTTCGCCTCCAGAGCCGATCCAGGTGACCATGCAGTCCCGTCTACAGTCTCAGCCGTGGAACGAGCTGAGGTCGTCGTCCGGCAGCCGAACCGGAATACGGAGCCTGTCCGGGTCGGCGCGGTGCTTTCCGTCGACGGGACCAGGTGTCTGGTCCGGTGGGAGGACAACGGGGAGGAAGAGGTCGTCGTCGCCGGCGGCTCGCTCAGGCGTGCCCGGCGTGGCTCGCTGCGCCACCAGGCGCTCGTCGACCCGACCCCCATCGCCGGCTGGTTCGCCCAGGACCCCAAGGGCATCATCCTCCGAGTGCTGCGCGAGCAGGGCTCGTCAATGACGTCGCTGCGTATCCGAGAAGAACTCGAACAGCTGGGCCTCGACTCCGCGGCCGTGAAGACGGCCTGGGCCACCGCGAGCAGGGTGCTCAGCAAGAACGGCGATGTGGAGGTGACCGGGAAGGGGCGAGCTGCGAAATTCCGGTGGATCGGTCCCGACGACCAACCCGCCGGCGTTGCCGCAGCGCCTGCTCCTGCCCCGGAACCGGTTCCTGATCCGTCACCGGTGCCTGAGCCTTCGCCTGTTCCTGCCCCAGAGCAGCGCCGGCCCGCTTCCGACAGTTTGGTCGTACAGGTGGTACCGGTCGCGGAGACAGACGCAGCGGCAGACGACGTTGGGACGGAAGAGCCGGTCGCCCCCGAGAAGGTCACACCGCCCGCGGCGCAGCCGTCCCTCGCCGACCGGATCGCCGAGGTAACCGGCGACCTGCACCCCGCTCAACTCCAGGACAACCTGTCCCGACCGCTCGCGGTCGGGGCGCGCTTCGGTCAGCTCGAGAGCCAGCAACTCGACGCCTTCCTCACCGCCCTCTCCGACGAGGATCGAACGGTGGCGGAGAACCTGCTGCTCGCCCTGCCACGGCAGTCCGCCGCGATCGACGGCGCGCGCCGACGTACGCCCCTTGACGGGTCGGTCGTGGCCTTGGTCCTCGACGCGGCCGCTGCAGAGCTTCGCGCGTACGTTGAACCGGAGCCCGCCGTCGTCGCAGCCGCAGCCTGGCTGCTCCGGCGGGCGGCGGCGCTCGCCGACCTGCCGGCGACGGCCGTTGCCCCAATGATGGCCCTCCTCGTCCGGCTTGGTGCGGCCCGTCGGGACCAGGATCTGGCGGTCGTCGACGCTGCCGTCAGTGTGCTCGCCCGCCTCCTTCCGGGCCTGCCACGCGACCAGCGCGCCGGTCTCGACCTCGGCGGCCTTCCGCAGGCGGTGTCGCACCTTCCGCTGCGACCCGAGGGCGGCCGGGCTGCCCTGCTCGCCGCGGTCGGCAAGTTCCGGAGCAAGTCCCTGCTGCTACCCGAGTGGTGGGAGGGCGTGACGGTGGACGCCCTCGCCGAGTGCGCGACCGGGGTGCTCGGCGGCGTCACCTCGCGTTCGGAGATCGTCGAGCAGTACGTCAAGCCGCTCGTGATCCGGGAGTTGTCCCAGGTCACCTCCCGGACCCGGCTGGGTTTCCTGCTCGGATTGCCCGGCGAGTTCGTCGCGGACCTCTCCACGGACACAGTGGTTGCCGCCTTTCGACGGGTCGCCGGAGGCGACCAGGTCGTGGCCGGGTGGGTCGGCGCGCTGGCCCAGGAGCAGCGCGTCGAGGCGTTGCGGCGCGACGTGGAGCGGGCACATGCCGAGGTCGAGTCGGCCGAGCAGCGGATTGAGGCCGCGGAGCGGCGGGCGGCCGCCCTCGCCGAACGGTGTGATCGGTTAGAGGAGAGTCTGCGTGCGGAGCATCGCCAGGCCGCATCACTCCGCTCCGCACAGGACCGGCAGATCCAGATCGACATCATCCGGTCGTTGGCCGACCTCGCCGCCGAAGTGGAGGAACTTTCCGTCGAACAGACCGCACCGGAAATACTCGTGGAACGGGTACGGGCGCTGGTCTCCGCGCAGGCGTTGGAGCCCGTGGGTCAGGCCGGACAGAAACTGACCTTTGATCCGACTGTCCACGAGCCCATCGTCGGTGTCCCAGGAAGTGGAAATGCGGTTACGGTCATTCGACCTGGATACCGCTGGTGCCCGCCGGGTGAGGACATCCTCATCGAGAAGGCGCTGGTGACGACGACGTAGGAGCACTCATGGGGGGAGCCCACGGTCACGCCGTCGGGGTCGACTTCGGCACGTCCACGTCCCTGGTGGCCACGCGGGCGGGTCGCCGTCCGGTGGAGATCGCGCCGCTGGGGCGTACCACCCGATGGTTTCCCTCACTGGCGGGCTACCGCGGCGGGACACTGCTCGTCGGGGAGGACGCCGATACCCTGCCGAGCGACCAGGTCATCCGGTCCATCAAGCGGGCGATCACCGACAACGAGGAGACCGTATCGCTGCCCGGCCTTGACGGGCCGCGCATCGTGTCGGCGGACGAGGTCATGGTGGCGGTCCTTGCCGAGATCGGTGACCGCGCGGCCAGAGCCGGTGAGCCACTCACGTCCGATCGTGAGCTCCGGCTGGGCTGTCCGGCGATGTGGGAAGGGGCGCAGCGGCAACGGCTGCTCGACTTGGCAGCGAAGGCTGGTCTGCCGGTCGAGGGCTCGTCACTGGTCGACGAACCCATCGCCGCTGGCATCGCCTGGGTCACTCACCGCTTCCTCGCCTACGGCGAGCGACCGGCGGGCCGACTGCTCGTCTTCGACATGGGCGGCGGCACGCTCGACATCGCTGTGCTCGACGTGGTCGGCGGCGCCCACCCCGAGGTCTCGGTGTTGACCGCGCTCGGCACGGCCTACGCCGGCGACATGCTCGACCATGCGATCGCCCGGGACCTCCTCGAGGACCTTGGCGGCCGCGGCTTCGACCTGGAGGCGGTGCGGCAGCCGGAGTTGCTGCGGGCGCTCGTGCTTCGCGCCGCTCGTGACGCCAAGGTGAACCTCTCCCGCTTGTCCGAACACCGGATCGTGCTGCCGTCCCGCGGGATCGGGGCAGTGCCGATCCTCACGTACAGCCGAGAGCAGCTCGAGGAGGCATTCCGCCCCCAGATGGACGCCGCCGAGCAACTGGTGTGGGCCGCACTGCGCGCCGCGCGGCTCACCGAGCGCGGCAACCGGTCGCCGTCCGAGCTTCGCGCGATGGGGCCGGTAGCGCTCAGCCCGGACATCGACTACGTGTTGCTCGCCGGCGGCATGAGCCGCATCCCGTATGTGGAGCGCCGCATCGGGGCCCTCTTCCCGAACGCGCAGGTCTTCGACGACGCAGGTGTCCAACCTGACGAGGCCATCGTGGCAGGGCTAGCCGACACGGCCGGCTACGAGCGGCTGAACCTGCATCGGCCGGGCTTCGACTTCGTTGTCGAGTGGGACGAGGGCGGGCAACTCCGCCAGGAGACCCTGTACGCGGCGTACACCCCGTTCTATGAGCCGTGGCAGGTCCTGAACGGTCAGTTCGATCTCGGCTACGAGCGCCATGGCCGCGACTTCCCCGGCCCTCAGCACGGCACCGGCCGGCTGCGGGTACGCGCCACAACCGGTGAGCCGCTCGGCTTGACGTTCGACGGACAGGTCATGGACGGCGTGCGCCTGACGTTCGGCCGCAACATGGGATTCAAGCTCTACTGCGACGGTCGCATCACGATCCGCCACGGGTCCGGCCAGCGGGTGCGGATGCGGGTCGACCGGTGGCCGGTCATCCGGGGACGTGACCACGCGCAGCTCGTGCTCCGCAGCGCTGAGGAGTCGACGCCCACGCCCCCTACTCCCTGGTACATGGAGAAGGAGTGGGCTCCTCCGACTCGATGAGGGCGACCGCTACGGCGCTCAGCGAGATCTCCAGATCCTTCCGGGCGGCCAGCTCGTGCCGGATCTCCGTCCGGCGGGCCCGAAGGTTACGCAGGCGTCCCTCATGCAGGCGGACGATCGTCGCTCCGCGGCCCTCAGTGCGTAGCCGCTGGAGGAGCTCCTGGGTCTTCTGGATCTGAAGGTCCAGCGAACCCTCCCGGGCGCGGATCCGTCCCTCCACGAGCGCCGCGTTCTCCTGCCGCCGGAGCCGTTCCGTGTCCCGGTGCCGGGCCGCGAGATGTTCCTGAGCCTGGCGCCACAGCTCGTGCGGGTCCGCGGGCGGGGCCGACCGGCCGTCCGTGAGGGTACCTTCGGCCAGCGCGGTGAGGATGGCGTCCCCGGCGGTGGAGTCCGGCTGGCGCGTGTCGAGGTCGATCGCTGTCGCCCAGAGCTCGAGCAGCGGCCGCAGTCCCGAGGTCTCCGCGAGATCGATCGTGACCAGGTAACGCTTGCCGGGCGGCAGCCCGGGCACGGCCATCGAGCCGAAGCGTCGCAAGTCCAGCGTCTCGTCGTCGAGCACCTCGAGGGCGAGCTTGACCAGTGGATGCCGGGCTGACAGCAGCTCGACGTCGTGCTTGCTCGCCGCTTCCGGCTGGAACGTGCACTCCAGCGGGGTCCCGTTCTGCAGTAGCGCGGCGAGCTTCGACCGGGTGAGTTTGCTGCCGCTCTTCTCACCCACCCTGCTCGACCGCAACCGCTCCGCCAACTCGCTCGAACCGACCAGCTGGAAGATGCCGCTCCTGTCCGGCTTCCGTCGCTTGCCCCCGAGCCGCTGGAAGAGCTTGTCGAGTAACCTCTGGATTTCGGCGGGGCCGATGAAGCGACCGTTGCCAGGCCCGGCGTCGGTCAGCCCTTCGACGAGCAGACCGTCGAGGCCGGACAGCTGCGCCTGCGATGCCCGCAGCGCCTCGGTCTCGTGCGAGCGCTGCTGCACGGCCACCGCTATCCGGTCGATCTCTCTCCGTCGGCTGGCGGCGCCGAGCCGGGGGTCGAGCAGCTGCTTGGTGATGTCGCCGAGCTGGTCGCGCAGGATGGGTTCAAGCTCACCGATCGAGCTCTCGAACACACCGATCCGGTCGTAGAGCCGTTGGAAGATGTCGGTTTCGATCGTGCCGGGCACGTGCATGTTGTAGATGAAGATCTTCTCGTGCTCCTGGCCGAACCGGTCGAGACGACCGATGCGTTGCTCGACCCGCATCGGATTCCACGGCAGGTCGTAGTTGACCAGCACGTTGCAGAACTCGAAGTCCAGACCCTCGGAGCCGACCTCGCTGAGCAGGAGTATCTCGAACTGCCCGGCGCGGAACTCCCGCATGATCGTTTCTCGTTCCGGCATTGGCACGCCGCCGTGCATGACCCGAACCTTGAAGTGCTCCTGCAGACGCCCGGCCAGGTAGGCGAGGGTGCGACGGAAGAACGAGAAGATCATTACTTGCCGTAGACCCGCGGCGCGTACCCGGAGCAGCTCGGCGAGAAGCTGGTCGTACTTGCTGTCGACGCGGAGCGGAACGGCGAGCGTCGGGACGTCCAGCAGGCCGATCACATCGGCGGTCGTGTCCTCCTCGGGGTCGTCGACCTCCTGCGAGAAGTAGTCCGGGTTGCGCTCCCGGATCAGCTGCTGGGAAGCCGGGATGCAGCTCGCGGCCTGGCGCAGCGGCATCTGCATGGCGAAGCCCGGGGGAGTGTTCATCTCCAGGGCCCGACTCATGTACCAGGCGTAGACCGCGTCGTAGTACGCCTGCTCCTGCTCGGTCCACGCGACGTTGATGTTCCGGGGCTCGCGGACCGCCTTCCGGTCGGGCACCTCCGCCTTGCGGGTGCGTGTGAGCACGCTGCCGAGCACGTTCAGGTCGGCCAGCAGGCGGCGAGCCCGAGCCACTTCGTCGTGATCTAACGGACGGTCGATGTCGAACAGCGAACGGAGCAGTCGGTAGTCCGGTCGCCCGGTGACGGCCGGCCCGAACTGGAGCGCATCGAGGTCCGACAGGCGACGCACCAGCTTGCGCGGCGTCTGCCGGCCCTCGTCGAGTAGCTTCCCGGCGACATCGTTCAGGATCTGGTTCGGCTCGAGCTGAGCCTCGAAGATGGCCCGGTCGCCGAAGTGGCCCTCGTCCAGGAGGCTCATCAGATTGAACAGGTCGTCGTTGCCGAGGTTGAGCGGCGTCGCGGAGAGGAAGATCAGGTAGTCGGACCAATCGGCCAAGAGCCGTCCGAGCGCGTGCGACTTGCTCTCGCGGTTCCGTAGGTAGTGCGCCTCGTCGACGATGACCAGATCGAAGCGCGGGTGCAGGCCATTGAGCTGTTCCAGGACGCCGTCGGCGCCGCGCAGCGACTCGAGCGAAACGACACCGTGCAGGCCCGGCTCGTCCCGGTTCGCCAGTCGCTCGGCAAACTCGGCGAGGTCGCGTGGTCGAAGTATCTCGAGCTGGCGGTCGAACCGCCGACCCATCTCCGCCTTCCACTTGAGGGTCAGTATGGCCGGCGCGACGACGAGGACCCGTTCGAGCCGCGACCGTTGCTCCAACTCGCTCCAGATCAGGCCCGCTTCGATGGTCTTGCCGAGCCCGACCTCGTCGGCGATGAGCAGGCGTCCGGACGATGCGGTGAGCACCTTGAGAACCGGCTTGAACTGGTACGCCCGGAATACGGTCTTGCTGGAGGCGAAGGAGTAGAGCGTGTCGGTGAGGGGATGGCGCAGCTTGGTCCAGGTCAGAGTGAGCGACAGATCCTCGGCACCTACCGGCGGTTGCGAGAGCCAGAAGGCTGGGTCCCGCGGGTCGCCGACCATCAGGACGAGCGAGTCCTCGTTGTATCGCTTGATCTCCCCGTGCATGTCGACCTGGTACTGGTACGTGCCAGCGAGCGGCAGCACTTCCTTGACTCGACCTATACCGCCGGCGCCGCTCTTGGTACGGACCATGTCACCACGGCGGAACGCCGCCCGGCCGGCGAACGGATCGGCACCGGCCCAAAGGGCGTCGTACACGATGCCGGCGTGCACCAGGTGCCCGTCCTCGGCGTACCGGGATCGAGCGCTCTCCGGTCGGGTGGGCTCCCGCCCGGACACCACGATCGTCATATGCCAGACGCCCGCTCGCCTGAAGGCGTACGTGCCCCCGTGGACCAGCCGGACCAGCGGGTTCGCCGGCGCTTCGCGCACCTCGCCGGCGAGGGTGCTCACCACATCGCGATAGGTCTCGGGTATCTCACCGACGACCAGGCAGGTCGCCGGCTCAAGGTGCGTCAGCCAGTCGAAGCCATGCTGTGGCGGCTCGTACCGAAGGTCGTCCTCGATCACGTCCTTGCCCCCCGTCCTACCTGCGTACGTGAAGCCCCGATCCTGGTAGAGGAAGAGTCCACGCTGCAGCGCCCGGTTGTCCAGAAGCCCGTCCGCCTTTTGACCTGACTGTCGCTACGGCCCGCCCGTCCCGCGATCGTGGACCTGACGGACAAACCCAGCACAGGGTCGGGATTCATGGCGATACGGAGGATGACGGTCCACATCAGGCGGAGGAGGATCGGGCAATGGCTGTCTTCCTGACTGAGCTTGACCCACGGGCCAGGGTGAAGGGCTCGCGGGACGGGCTCGGCGCGCAGGCGGTGTGGTCGGCGATGGGCCGGCCGCTGGTCGGCAACCTGACCACGGTGACCGACTCCCTGCCCGGCTTCACGACATTGCTCGTCGGGTTGCGCCTGGCGGAGCGGACCGTGGCCACCGGCTATCTCCAGCCTGAAGACACCGGGAACGCCTTCCTGGTCTGGGAGCAGATGGCCGGGTACGCCCGCCACACCGTGCACGGTCACCGTGGCTTCTTCGGTCTGCAACGGATCGCCGCGCGTGCGGCCAAGGCCGGCGGCAACGGCGGCAGGGTGCACCTGTCCGCCGGGCCGGAGCACCAGATCCTCGGCAACCAGAAGACAGACGGGCTGCTCGGCAACTACAGCGCCCTGTCCCGCCCCGGGTTTGATGGAGACATCGAAACCTGGGAGGAACACCAGCGATGCCTGCACCGAAGAAGTACAACGATGAGCTGCGTGAGCGTGCGACTCGATTGGCGGTCGAGGCCCGTCGGGATCCGGTGTC
>NZ_JBSWCE010000032.1:0-94920 GCF_056780015.1 Micromonospora sp. R311 | reverse complement strand
CTCCGTCGCCGGCTGCGGCACGGCGGGCGGGGCTCCGACGGGTGCGTCCGCCGGGGCCTCGGCCGGTGCCCGGCCGGGCACCGGGGGGGCCGGGGGGGCGGGGGGGGCCGGGTGGGCCGGGTGGGGGGGGGGGGGTGGGTGGGTGGGTCAGAGTTCGGGTTGGGGGGCGGGGCGGGTCTCGGGGGTGGTGCCGCGGAGGTGGGCCACCAGGCGCATGCCGTGGTAGATGACCAGGGCGGCGGCGGTGCCGAGGGCGATGCCGTTGAACGACAGGTCGCCGGCGGTCAGCGTGTAGTTCGCCGCGCCGACGATCACCGCGACCGCGGCGGTCAGCAGGTTCACCGGGTCGTGGAAGTCCACCCGGTTCTCGATCCAGATCCGCGCGCCGAGGATCGCGATCAGGCCGTACAGCGCGGTGGTGGCGCCGCCGAGCACGCCGGCCGGCACGGTGAGGATCAGCGCGCCGAACTTCGGGCTCAGCCCGAGCAGCACCGCCGCCAGCCCGGCCACCCAGTACGCGGCGGTCGAGTAGACCCGGGTCGCCGCCATCACGCCGATGTTCTCCGCGTACGTGGTGGTGCCGGAGCCGCCGCCGGAGCCGGCCAGCACGGTGGCCAGCCCGTCGCCCAGGAACGCCCGGCCCATGTCCCGGTCCAGGTTGCGGCCGGTCATCGCCGCGACCGCCTTGACGTGGCCGGCGTTCTCCGCGATCAGCACCAGGATCACCGGGATCACCAGCACGACCGCGCGCAGGCTGAAGCTCGGCGCGTGGAACTCGGGCAGGCCGACCCAGGCGGCCTCGCGCAGCCCGTCGACCGCCTTCGGGTCGAGGTCACCGAGCACGGCCGCGAGCAGCCAGCCGACCACCACACCGAGCAGGATGGACAGTCGGGCCAGGAAGCCCCGGAAGGCCACCGTGGCGAGCAGGATCGCGGCCAGGGTGACCACCGCGATCAGCGGCTGCGCCTTCACCCCGGTGCCGCTGCCCCCGCCGTCCCAGGCCACCGGGGCGAGGTTCAGGCCGATCAGCGCGACGATCGCGCCGGTGACCACGGGCGGCATCAGCGCGTCGATCCAGCGCGAGCCGGCCAGTTGCACGACCAGCCCCACCGCGGCCAGCGCGGCGCCGGCCACCACGATGCCGCCGAGCGCCGGCCCGATGTCCCCGCCGGCCTTGGCCGCGAGCACCGGCGCGATGAAGGCGAACGACGAGCCGAGGTACGAGGGCAGCCGGTTGCCGGTGATCAGCAGGAACAACAGCGTGCCGAGGCCGGAGAAGAAGAGCGTGGTGGCCGGCGGGAAGCCGGTGATCAGCGGCACGGTGAAGGTGGCGCCGAACATCGCCACCACGTGCTGCACGCCGACCCCGAGGGTGCGCGGCCAGGAGAGGCGTTCGGCGGGGTGCACCACGTCGCCGGGACGGATGGACCGGCCGTCGCCGTGCAGGGACCACGGGGACCAGCGGGAGCGCGGCTCGGTGGGGGACTGGGTCATAAAGCGCCCTTCGCGTCGAGGTGGAGGCGGGGGCGTGAGGGACCCTGAACGTTGATTCTGGCACGGCCGCCGATGACGCCAACCCAGGGTGGGTGACGTGCCGCGGCCGCGATCGGCGGCGCGAGCGGGCCGCCGGCACCGCCGCCCGCGCGGTGGCGCGGATCCGGCGGCGGTGCCACGGCAGGGCGGGACCGTCTACAATCGGGCGGCCTGTCACCGTCGATGGCCCGTGTGCGCCGCGAAGCACGCCTCTCGATGCCCGATCTGCACCACGGCGGAGTCGCCGCGGCGGCGTGAGCGCCGCCATCCGGGTCCGGCCGCGTCGCGAGCTGCGTGCCGCCCGCCGTACCCGTCCGCACCGGTGCTGGGGTCACCTGGTCGCCGCCCCGCTCTGGCCGATGCACGGCGCCAATCTCGGCACGCTGCTGCGCACCTGCGACGCCGTCGGCGCCTGCCTCGCCGTGCCGCCGTTCCGCTGGGTCGACGAGGCGGTCGCCCGGGGCAACACGCTGCGCCGGCCGGGCTGCGTGCACCGGGTCGGCAGCCCGTTGCGCTGGCTGGCCGCCGAACGGGCCGCCGGCAGCCGGATCCTCGGGGTGGAGCTGGCCGACGAGGCGATCCGCCTCGCCGACCTGCCCGCCGCGCGGGGCCGTACCGTCGTGGTGCTCGGGCACGAGGCCACCGGCATCCCACCGGAGGCGTTGGACGCCCTGGACGCGGCGGTGGAGATCCCGATGGTCGGCGGCGGGCTCAGCCTGAACGTCGCGGTCGCCGGCTCCCTCGTGCTCTACAAGCTGGCCGGCCTGCTCTGAGGGCGCGGCCGGTCAGGCGACGCCGGCGGGGCGGAACTGGACGCTGACCCGGGGGCCGACCGGCCGGGCGGTCTTCGGGACGGCGTGCTCCCAGGTGCGCTGGCAGGAGCCGCCCATCACGATCAGGTCGCCGTGCCCGAGTGGGAAGCGCAGGCTGGCCCCGCCCTCGCGCGGGCGCAGCAGCAGCGGCCGGGGCGCGCCGAACGAGACGATGGCGACCATGGTGTCGCTGTGCGCGGACCGGCCCAGGGTGTCGCCGTGCCAGGCCACGCTGTCGCGCCCGGTGCGGTAGAGGCACATGCCGGCGGTGACGAACGGCTCGCCCAGCTCGGCGGCGTAGTGCCGGGTCAGCGTCTCGCGCGCCCCGGTCAGCACCGGGTGGGGCAGCTCCCGGCCGCCCGCGTACCAGCAGAGCAGGCGGGGCACGTCCACCTCGGCGTCGTACATGGTGCGGCGCTCGGCCCGCCAGGGCACCTCCCGCAGCAGCGTGTCGAGCACCTGGTCGGAGCCGCGCACCCAGCCGGGCAGGTGGTCGACCCAGGCGCCCCGGCTGAGCAGGTGCCGGCGCACCTCGCCGGCGAGCGGCCCGAGCGCCGGCCCGGCGTCGGTGAGGTCGAGCATCGACGGCTGGTAGGCGGCCTGCGACATGCGACCCACCCTAACAGGGCCTTCGTACAGGCGTACGACCCTCAGGGTGCGACGGTGGCGGCGCGGACCGCGGCCAGCACCGCGTCGGCGACCCGGGCCCGGCCGCGCCCGTCCACGGCCGCCCACGCCCGGGCGGAGAGCGCCGCGCGGTGCGCCGGCGAGGTGAGCAGTCCGCGCAGGATCCGCGCCGCCGCGGCCCGGGCCGCCCGGCCGGCCACCCCGGGGCCGGTCAGCGCCGGCAGCTCGCCGAGGCCGGCGGCGAGCCGGTGCGCCACCACCCGGCGGTACGACTCGCGCTGGTTGTCCACCACGCAGACCAGCGCGGCCGGCGCGCCGAGGCAGCACAGTTCCCAGGTGGAGGTGCCGGCGGCGCTGACCACCAGGTCTGCCGCGCCGATCAGGGCGGGCAGCTGGTCGGTCGGGGGCACCGGGTGCAGCGCCTGCCCCCGCCCGGGCGGCACCGCCGCCAGGTCCGCCTCCACCTCGGGGCGGCCGACCACGACGGTGAGGTCCATCGGGTGCCCGGTGGCGAAGAGCACCCTCGCCAGCACCGGCGCGGCGCCGACCGCGTCGGTGCCACCGAAGAAGGCCAGCACCCGGGGGCGGCCCACCGCCGTCGCGGCCCGGGGCGCCGCCGGCCGCGCGGCCACCACCGAGTCCCGCAACAGGGCGTACGCGCTGCCGGCGAGCAGCCGACCGGCCGGCGCGACGGTCCGCGTGCCGAAGTTCTGGTCCAGGTAGAGATCGGCGTCCTGCCCCCGGGTGTCGCCGTCGACGACGGCGACGGTCAGCACACCCGCCGCGCGCAGCGCGCCCGCCCCGGCCGGATCCAGCTCGTAGGAGTCGAGCACCATGGCGTCCAGCCGGTGCCGGCGCGCGGCGGCGACCAGCTCGGCGGGCGTCTCCGGGCCGGGGCGCAGCGGGATGCCCCGCGCCGCGAGCTGCGCGGCCGCCCAGCCGAGCCGCTCGACCGACCCGAACAGCTCCACCGCGACGCCCCGGGCCAGGAACTCCTCGCCGAGCGCGAGACAGCGGACCAGGTGGCCGACGCCGCGGTCCGGCCCGGCGTCGCAGCGCAGCCCCACACGTAGCGTGCTCAGGACTCCTCCAGCCGCTTCTGCCGGACCCCGGCGTTGAGGGCGCGCAGCGCCGGCTGACCGTCGAGCCAGTCGGCGAGCTTGGCCAGCGGCACGCTGACGTCACCGAAATGGTCGGTCACCGCCCGCACCAGCTGCCAGTCCTGCTCGGTGTCGAGGGTGAGCCGCAGCCCCGAGCGGTCCGGGGTGAGGGTCACCCCGAGCACCCGGAACAGTTCCGGGTGGGTGTACGCGTACGAGGTGACGTGCACCCGGTGGTGGCCGGTGGCGAGCCGGTCCAGGGCGTGCAGCGCCCCGGCCCGGATGATCTCGACGTCCAGCCCGCGGGGCAGGGTACGGGCGATCGAGGTGCTGGCGTAGTCGAGCCCGGGCACCGCCCGGTAGACCGACGCCACCAGCGTGACGATCTCCGGGTCCAGCAGCGGGCAGTCGGCGGTGAACCGCATGATCGCGTCCCCGGGGTGCGCGTCGAGCGCGCCGACGAACCGGGTCAGCACGTCGTCGACCGGCCCGCGGTGGCAGGCCACGCCGAGCCGGGCGCATTCGGCGACCACCGGGTCGTCGGCCGGGTCGGTGCTGGTGGCCACCACCAGGTCGGCGAGGACGCCGCTGTCCGTGGCGGCCCGGACCACCCGGCCGAGCACGCTGCGCCCGGCGAGCCGCCGCAGCACCTTGCCGGGCAGCCGGGACGAACCCATCCGGGCCTGCACGACACCGACGACCCGCGGCCCCGCACCGGCCGCCGGCCCCGCACCGGCCGCCGGCCCCGCACCGACCTGCGCCGCCGTGCCGGCCCGCGGGGTCGCTCGCTCCGGCCCGGTCACTGCTGTTCCTCCTGCCGGGTGCCCAGCGCCGCGCGGGCCCGGCGCTTCGCGGCCCGGGCGCCCCGCTTCGCCAGCCGGGCCGGGGTGATGGCCAGCCGGCCGACCCGGTAGCTGAGCGAACCGCTGAGCAGGTTGATCGTCGCGTCGGCCCGGCGCAGCGCCCGTTCCCGCGAGGTGAGCAGCTCCTCGGTCCACTTCAGCAGCGCGCCGAGGCGGGTCAGCTCCTCGCGCTGGCGCAGCCACGCCTCGCGCAGCTGCTGGTAGCTGCGCGGGCCCGGGGGCGGGTCGGTGGGGTCGACGGCGCGCAGCTCGCTGGCGAGGGCGACCCGCCCGTCGGCGTCCAGCCCGCGCAGCGCGGCGGTGATCGCCGCCTCGGTCTCCACCGCCGCGTCGACGGTCACCCGGGCCAGGTCGTGCCCGGCGAGGCCGCCGAGCACGACGGTCAGGCCCGCCACGTCCAGCGTGGACGTCCACGGGTGGGCGTACCCGCCGGTGAGCAGGTCGGCGGCGAACCGCCACAGCCCCCGGGCCAGCACCACGTCGCCGGGCAACGGCTCGGCGGCCCGCCAGCTCGGGTCGAGCACGGCGTGGTGGTCGCCGGCGACCACGACGTTGTCCACTCCGGCCAGCGCCACCGCGCCGGCGAGCCGGCCGCCGGCGTCGGCCTGGCCGGCGAGCCACGCCGCGTACCCGCGCAGCAGCCGGCGCAGCTCGTCCAGGTCCCGCCGCAGGCAGCCGTCGAGCAGCAGGGTGCGCAGCAGCCGGCCGTCGGGGACCGGCCCGGCCAGCGCCGCCGGGTCCCGGTACGCGGCCTCCCGGGTGGCGTACGGCGCCGCCGGCCCGCTCCGGTCGGCCGGCCGGTCGACCCGCCACCGCCAACCCGCGGGCGTGTCCACCACCTCGACCACGCCGAGCCCGGGCGGGCCGGTCTGCACCAGCGCCACGGGCAGCTCGGGGCGGTCGCCGGCGGCCGGCTGGTCGGCGCCGCCGGTCTTGCGGGCGAGCACCAGCCAGCCCGGAGCGAGGTCGGCGGCCCGCCCGGCGTACAGCGCGTCGACCGCCAGCCGGGCCGGGTCGCGCAGCACGTCGCGGTCGGCGAAGCCGCCCGCGCAGGCGCCGTGCAGCACCGCGTCGAACAGGCCCGAGTCGGTACGCCGGGCCAGCGCGCCGGTGTCCAGCAGCGCGGTGGCCGCCTCCGGTCGCGGGTACCCGGCGAAGCAGGCGTCGGTGCGCAGCCCGGCCCCGGCCAGCCGGTCGCGGAGCCGGTCGAGGTTGGCCGGGTGGGCGGCGTCGAGCACCCCGCCGACGGTCCAGGCGGCGTCCTCGCGGGCGGCGTACCAGGGGGAGAGGGCGACCAGCCGGTGCAGGCCGATCGGGTTGTCCAGCCGCAGCAGTAGGTCGCCGCCGGGGCGCAGCGCCGCCACCAGCCGGTTCAGCACGCCATCCCAGCCGAGCCGCGGCCCCTCGACCGACTCCACCGCGTCCAGCCCGGCCGGCGCGACGACCACGTCGTACGGCCCGTCGTCGGGCAGCCCGGCCGGTCCGCCCACCACGACCCGGGCCGCCCGGTCGGCCAGCGCCACCCCGTCCGGATGGCTGCGCAGCAGGCAGGTCACCTCGGCGTGCGCCAGCCGGTCGAGCAGCGCCGGGTCGTGCGGGCCGGCGAGCAGCACCCGGGCCCCGGCGGGCACCACCCGGGCGAGCAGCGCGGCCAGCGGTCCGCCCTCGGCGAGGCGCACCGCCGGCAGGTCGGACCAGGCCAGCATCTCCCCGCCGGGCAGCGCGATCCGGGGCGCCGTCTCGATGGTCAACTCGTCTCCTCCTGCGGGTGCGCCCAGCCGAGCAGTTCGCGCAGCGCGGCCGGCGGCAAGCGGTGGTCGGTGCCCAGTTCGGCCCGGGCGATCTCCACGGCGGTCGGCAGGTGCACCGACTCGCCGTGCAGCTGCGGCCACTGGCGGCGGATCCGGGCGGTTCCGCCGAAGGTGGGGTCCTCGTCGGCGAGCACCATCGGGTCGCCGTAGACCGCCGGTTCGCAGCCGGCGGCGATGCCGTAGAAGATGGCGCTGGTCAGCCGGTTGGACGCCACCCGGCGGTGCCGGCGCAGCTCGGTGAGCTGCTTGTCCAGGAAGAGCGGGTCGGTGTCCCGCCACCAGTGGCCGCGGTAGCCGTGGCAGATGACCCGGAACCCGGCGTTCTCGTAGAGCCGGCGTACCCGGCGCATCCGGTGTTCGTGCCAGTAGAGGCAGACGGTGACCGGCCCGGGCTCGGTGGCCCGGATCAGCGCGATCAGCTTCCGGTGGTCGCCCTTGACGTGCTGGCCCTCCCAGCCGTGGAACGGGTACCAGATGGTCCCCTCCCGCTCCCGCTCCGGCGGGTCCGCGGGGCGCAGCGCCAGCAGGTACGCGAACGGCGCCCCGATCACGGTGACGTTGCGCCGCCCCACCGACCAGGCCCGGCGCCGGGTCTGCTCGGACCAGAGCAGGCTGGGGGTGCGCTCGGCGTACGGGTGGCCGGGGGCGAGGCCGTCGCCGATGTTCCAGCCGTGCTGGACGTACCCGTTGATCCGGGGTGGGTGCCCGTCGCCCAGCCCGGCGTAGCGGGCCAGCACGTGGGCGTGGCCGTAGAAGTGGTTGGCGTGGTGCATCGGCGTCCCTCAGGCGGCGGTCCGCGCCGGGACGCCCCGCAGCGCCGCGTCCAGCGCGTCGACGACCCGGTCCTGGTCGCTGTCGCTGAGGTCCGGGAAGAGCGGCAGGGACAGCTGCTCGGCGTAGAACGACTCGGCCACCGGGCAGGAACCGCGCCGGTAACCGAGGTCGGCGAAGGCGGGATGCCAGTGCACCGGGATGTAGTTCACCTGCACGCCGATGCCGGCGGCGCGCATCCGCTCGTACACCTCGCGGCGGCGGCCGTCGAGCACCCGGATCGGGTAGAGGTGCCAGGCGGGCCCGGCCCACGGGCGCCGGCCCGGGATCCGCACGCCGGGCAGGTCGGCCAGCGCCGCGTCGTAGCGGGCGACCAGCCGGGCCCGGCGGGCGAGGAAGTCGTCGAGCCGGCGCAGCTGGCTGCGGCCGAGCGCGCAGAGCACGTCCGGCAGGCGGTAGTTCAGCCCGAACTCGTGCACCTCCTGGTGCCAGCCGCCCTCGTCCGGCCAGCGCTGCTCGGTGCGCTCGCGGACCAGCCCGATGTTGCGGAACCGGCGGGCCCGCTTCACCAGCTCGGGGTCGGTGCTGGCGACCGCGCCTCCCTCGGCGGTGGTCAGGTTCTTGGTGGGGAAGAACGAGAAGGTGGTCAGGTCGGCCAGCGACCCGACCGGCCGGCCCCGGTAGCGGGCCCCGATCGAGTGCGCCGCGTCGGCCAGCAGCAGCGCGTCCGAGCCGGCCAGCGCGGCGCGCAGCGCGTCGTAGTCGGCCGGGTGGCCGGCGTAGTCGACCGCGGCGACGACCCGGGTGCGCGCGGTCGTCGCCGCGGCGACCGCCGCCGGGTCGAGGGTGAGGGTCTCCTCCTCCACATCGGCGAAAACGATCCGCGCGCCCAGCGCGACCGCGCTGCTGGCGGTCGCCACGAACGTCATCGGCGGCACGACCACCTCGTCGCCGGGGCGGACGCCGGCCGCGGCGTACGCCACGTGCAGCGCCGCGGTGCCGTTGGAGACGGCGGCGCAGCCGGCCCCGCCGGTCCACCGCGCCAGGTCGGCCTCGAACGCGTCGACCTGCGGGCCGGTGGTGAGCCAGTCGCTGCGCAGGGCGGCGACCACGGCGGCCACGTCGTCGTCGGTGACCGACTGCCGGCCGTACGGGAGCATCGCCGTCACGCCGCGCTGCCGAGCATGACGCGCAGCTGCTGCACGCTGAGCCACTCGTCGTTGCCGTCCGACTGGTACGCGAACCCGTCCGGCACCGGCTCGCAGTCGACCGGCGGCTGGTAGCCCCAGCCGGCGATGGTCGGCTGCACGATGTACCGGTCCTTGGCGCGCAGCGTCCGCCGGCTGTCGTCCGGCGCGATCATCTCCTCGTGCAGCTTCTCGCCCGGCCGGATGCCGATCTCGTGCGTGGTCGCCTCCGGCGCGACCGCCTCGACCAGGTCGAGGATGCGCATGCTGGGGATCCGCGGCACGAACAGCTCGCCGCCCTGCATCTGGTCGAACGAGTCCATGACGAACCGGACCGCCTGGTCGAGGGTGATCCAGAAGCGGGTCATCCGCTTGTCGGTGATCGGCAGGCTCCTGCCCTCGGCGGCCAGCCGGCGGAACAGCGGCACCACCGAGCCGCGGCTGCCCACCACGTTGCCGTAGCGCACCACGGCGAACCGGGTCGGGTGGTGCGCGGCGTAGTGGTTGGCGGAGACGAAGAGCTTGTCGCCGACCAGCTTGGTGGCGCCGTAGAGGTTGATCGGGCTGGACGCCTTGTCGGTGGAGAGCGCGATTACCTTCCGCACGCCGGCCTCGATCGCGGCGTCGACCACGTGCTGCGAGCCGGTGATGTTGGTGGCGATGAACTCCGACGGGTTGTACTCGGCGGTGTCCACCTGCTTGAGCGCCGCGGCGTGCACCACGTGGTCCACCCCGTGCATCGCCCGGGTCAGCCGGTGCCGGTCCCGGATGTCGCCGATGAACCACCGCAGCCGCGGGTCGTCGCCGAGCTGCTGGCGCAGTTCGTACTGCTTGAGCTCGTCGCGGGAGAACACCACCACGCGGGCCGGGTCGGCCTCGGCGAGGACGTGCCGGAGGAAGGTCCTGCCGAAGGAACCCGTTCCCCCGGTGACCAGAATGGACGAACCATTCAACTCACTCAATTTGGTGCTCCCGTGTCCGTGGATGATCCGGCGGCCCTCGGCCGGCCGACCGGATCGGAACGCTAGACGCGGCGGGTTAACGGGCCGACGCCCACGGGTGAACCGCTCGGGCTGGCGCCGTTAATGCCGAGCACCGGGCAGGCGAACACTTCCGCCCAGCTCAGCGGCGGGGTGACCGGGCCGGGTGGGGCCGTTACAGTGTCGGCGCGCGAGGTGACGCGACGACCGTCCGGGCCGTGTCGCCCGCGCTTCCCCCTGCCGCCGCGCCGGTCGCCCGGTGCTCGCGGCCCACCCACACGCCGTCCGGCCGGGTCGCCGCAGCACGCGTGCGGCCGGCGCCGGCGACGAGAGCAGGAGACGGTGATGGCTACCGGCAGCGACGTGACCCGGCGGCCGGCGTCCCCGGCGGATCCGCCCGACGCCACCGCCGGCGGTACGGCTCCGGCGGACCCGATCCCGGCCCACGAGGGCCCCGGCGGCGCGGCTGCGGCCGGTGCGGCCGCGGGCGGCCGGCGCTGGGTGGTGCCCGTGCTGCTGGTCGTCGGGTGGCTGCTCGGCGTCGGCTGGCGGATGTGGCTCGCCCGGCACATCCACCTGCCGATCGCGCACACCGACGAGGACAGCTACCTCAACACCGCCCGCGCGCTGGCCGGCGGACCCGGGGGCTTCAGCAGCGAGAACGGTCCGCTGCGCCGGGTCGGCTATCCGATGCTGATCAGCCCGGCGCTCCTCGGCGACCGGGACTTCACCGACAGCTACCGGCTGGTGCAACTGATCAACGCGCTGGTCAACGCCACCCTCTTTCCGCTGTCCTACCTGCTGGGCCGGCGGCTGCTCGGGCTGCGCCGGTCGGCCGCCCTGGCCGCCGCCGCGGCCGCGGCCACCCTGCCGGCGGCGGCCTTCTACGCCAACGTGGCGATGATCGACGCGGTGCTGGCGCCGCTGCTGGTCGGCTGGCTGTTCGCCGTGCACCGGTGGGTACGGCGGCCTGGGCCGCTCGCCGCGGCCACCGTCGGGGTGCTGGTCGGCGCCTTCCACCTGCTGCACTCGCGCGGGCTGGTCATCGTGGCCGTGCACGCGGGGCTGGTCCTGCTGCTGCTGGCCCGCGGCCGGATCCGGCCCGGCGGGCTGCTGGCCGCGCTGCTGCCGGTGCTCGCCCTGGCGCTGGTCAACGAGGCCGGCATCCGGCTGCTCGGGGACCGGGTGTACCTGCTCGGCGACAACCCGGGCGGCGGCACGCTGCGGGCGATCGCCTCCGGCCAGGGGGTGCTGCGGCTCGGCGCCGCGGTCGGCACCCAGCTCTGGTACCTGGTGGTGATCACGTTCGGGCTGGCCGGGGTGGCCTGGGCCGCCACCGTACGGGAACTGCGCCGGCCGGACCGCGGCGACGCGGTCCGCTGGACCCTCGGCGTCGCCCTGGTCGCCACCGTCGGGGTCGCCGGCGGCGCGTCGGTGATCCTCGCCGGCATCACCAGCAAGCCCCTCGACGCGATCTACGGCCGGTACGTGCAGATGCTCGCCCCGTTCTGGCTGCTGGTCGGGGTGGGGGTGCTGCTCGACGCCGGGCGCCGGGCGGCGCTGCGCCGCGCGGCCGTCGCGGTGGCGCTGCTGGTGGTGGGCGCCGCGCTGATCGCCGCCCGGCTGGCGTACGTGCGCAGCCGGGGCCACGAACTGCGCTACGGCGGCTTCAGCGCGCCGGACCTGATGGCGCTGACCGGCGGCTGGCGGGAGCTGCGCCCGGTCACCGGGGCGCTGGTGGGAGTGGCCGGCTGCCTGCTGCTCGTCGCGGCGCTGCGGGTCCCCCGGCTGCGGGTGCCGGTGCTGGTCGCCCTCGTCGTGGTCAACCTCGGCACCATGCAGGTGATCTCGCAGCGGATGGTCCGGCCGCTGGTGACGGCGACCGAACCGACCCCCCGGGTGGCCGACCTGGGCGTCCGGCCGGGGGAGCGGGTCTACGCCTCGGTCGGGGTGCACTACATCCTGCGGTTCAACCTCAGTCACCAGGTCACCTGGACCGATGTGCGGTGGTTCGGCGATCAGCCGCCCGCCGCCGCGGACGTGGTCCTCGTCCGCTGGGCCCCGGGCGAGCCCGACGACTGGGACGGCGCCCGGTACGGGTTCGTCCGGCTGGGCGGCAACCCCGCGCAGCACTGGGCCGCCTGGCGGCGCGGCTGAACCGGCCGCGCCGCCGTCTCCCGGTGCCGAATTCCGCCCCATTCCCGGCGGCCGGTCCCGCTGTTTTCCGGGTGCCGGGTTAACGGCGGATGGCGGGCCGGACGACGCCCGGTTAATGCGCGTAGCACAATTGTCGTGCGGTGCGCCGGAGGTCAGCGGCGGCGGCGATCCACCCGAGCCAGGGAAATCGGGATGACGCTGATTTCCCGGCCGTCGGAAACCTCCTGCCAGGGCGTGCCCTCGACGAACCGGAACCGGCGGTTCATCTGCCGCACCACCGTGTTGTGGGCGAGTACCTCGCCGTCGAGCCGGTCGAGCCCGAGATCGTCGAAGGCGTGGTCGACCGCCTCCCGCATGATCCCCAACCAGGCCGGCAGCGTCTCGCCGCGCTCCGCCAGCCCCTCCGCGTCCAGATAGAAGCCCCAGGAGGCGGTCCGGAGGTCGGTCAGGCGCAGGTCGAAGAAGGTCACCACGCCGCACGGCCGGCCGTCGTGGAGATACATCAGCACCCGCCTGCCCGGGTCGGTGCGCACCCCCGACCACCACCGGGCGTGCTCGGCCGGGGTGATCTCGTGGCTGTTCCTGCTGACCTGCCGGTTGATTTCCTGATTACGCCAGGACAACATCAGGTTAACGTCGTCCCCGGTCGCTTCGCGCAGCACGGGCCTCTCGCTTTCCGCACCTTTCAATGGTGTCGTTCGGCACCCTACCGGCAACCCCCGGGAAATCAGCTATCCATTCTTCGGGCGGTACACTCCGGCGCATGAACGAATTGAGTCGCGCGCAGATTCGCGACCTCATGGCGCAGGTCCTGCGGAACCAGGGCAAGGCGCTCCCCGACGACGACGCCGCGCAGCTGCGGGAGATCGGCTTCCGGTCGCTGGACTTCTCCGAACTGGCCCTGCGGGTCGAGGACGAGACCGGCGAGGAGCTCAACTTCGACGCCCCCGGCCTGCGCCGCATCGCCACCGTCGGCGACGTGCTCGACTTCCTCGCCGAGCTGCGGCGGCAGTGACCGTCTCCGCCGCCCGCCCGCCCGCGACCCCGCGCCCCGAGCCGACGGGCGTCGACAACCGGCTGGTCGTCGCCGGCGCCGCGGTCAGCTGGCGGGAACTGCCCGAGCTGACCCTGCCCGCCCCGGCGGCGGTGCTCGCCCAGTCCGCCCGGTACGCGCTCGCCGCGGCCCGGCACCACGCGGTGCACGGCACCGAGCTGCTGATCGGCACGCCCGGGCGGGTCGACGACGCGATGCGGGCCGAGCTGCGCGCCGCCGGGTTCACCGTCACCGCCCTCGGCGACGACGCCGCCCCGGCGGCCGGCCCGTCGCGCCCGGCCGAGCCCGGCCGGCTGTGGCTGCTCACCTCCGGCTCCACCGGTCGTCCCAAGCGGGTCGGGCACACCCTCGGCTCGCTGACCACCGTTCGCGGCGCCCAGCCCGAGCGCACCTGGCTCTGCCCGTACGCGCCGGGCAGCTACGCCTGGTGGCAGGTGGTGACGCTCTCCCTGACCCAGCCCGGGCAGCACCTGGTGGTGGTGGAGCCGGACGAGCTGGACGACTGGCCGGCGCTCGCCGCCGCGCACGGCGTGGACGCAGTCTCCGGCACGCCGACGTTCTGGCGACGCACCCTCTACCGGGACGCCGCCGCGCTGGCCCGGGTGCCGCTGCGCCAGCTCACCCTCGGTGGGGAGCCCGTGGACCAGGCGATCCTGGACCAGCTGCGGCAGCTGTTCCCGGCCGCCCGGATCTCCTGGATCTACGCCTCGTCCGAGGTCGGCGCGTCGATCGTGGTGCACGACGGCCGGGCCGGCTTTCCGGTCGAGTGGCTGGACCGGGCAGTCCCCGGCCGGCCCACCCTCTCCGTCCGGGGCGACGAGCTGGTGATCACCTCGCCGTACCACGGTGCGGGGCTGGACGGTCCGGTCCGCACCGGCGACCGGGTGCGGGTGGTGGACGGCCGGGTGCTGATCACCGGCCGGCTCGACGCCGACGAGATCAACGTCGGGGGCAGCAAGGTCTCCGCCGGTCTGGTCCGCGACGTGCTCACCGCCCATCCGGCGCTGGCGTGGGCCCGGGTCACCGGCCGCCGGGCCCCGCTGCTCGGCCGGATGGTCGTCGCCGAGGTGGTCCCGGCGCCGCACGCCGCCGAGCCGCCCGACGAGGCGGCCCTGGTCCGCTGGTGCGCCGACCGGCTGCCCGACCACGCGGTGCCCCGCCGGATCCGCGTGCTGACCGAGATTCCCGTCAAGGAGACCCTGAAGAGCGATGTCTGAGCTCCCCGACCCCCAGCCCGTCCCGCCCGCCTCGGTGGTGCTCGTCTCCGGCGGCTCCCGCGGACTGGGCCTGGCCATCGTCACCGACCTGGTCGACCGGGGGGTACGGGTGGCCGCGTTCGCCCGCACCGTCACCCCGGACCTGGCCAAGCTCGCCGCCGAGCACCCCGACCGGATACACGTCGACGCCGTCGACGTCACCGACCTCGCCGCCACCGGCTCGTTCCTCCGCGCGGCGGAGCAGCGGCTCGGTCCGGTCGACGGCCTGGTGAACAACGCGGCGGTCGGGCAGGATTCGCTGCACGTGCACACCGCCACCGACGACATCGCCCGGATCGTCGAGACCAACCTGACCGCACCGTTGCGGCTCACCCGCCTGGTGGTCCGCCGGATGCTCGCCCAGGGGCGGCGCGGCCGGATCGTCAACGTCACCTCGATCTGCGCGCAGCGCGGCTTCCCCGGGCTGGTCGCGTACTCCGCCACCAAGGGCGGGATGGACGCGGCCACCCGGTCGCTGGCCCGGGAGCTGGGCGGCCGGATGCTGGTGAACGCGGTGGCGCCGGGCTTCTTCGCCTCCGAGATGTCCGCCGTGCTCGGCCGCACCCAGCTCGACCAGATCGTGCGCCGCACCCCGACCGGCCACCTGACCGAGCCGGACGAGGTCGTCCCGGTGGTGCGGATGCTGCTGCGCGAGCAGACCAACATCAACGGCCAGGTGATCGTGGTCGACGGTGCCGCGTCCGTCTGAACCGGCCGGGCCGCGCCCGGTGCCGGCGCTGCTCGGCGCCGCCGACCGGCACCTGCGGGTCGGCACCCCCGCCGAGCTGGCCGCGGCGGTCACCCGCAGCCACCTCGACGACGGCCGCTGCGTCGGCTGGTACGGCCCGAGCGCCGGCTGGCGGGTGGCAGTGGACGCGGAGCGGGTCGACGCCGCGGTCCCGCCGGCGCTGGCCCAGCGCTTCGGCCGGGCCGACTTCTGGGCCCGGTGGACCCGGGCGGAGTGCCTCTGCAAGCTCGCCGACGTGCCGATGGCCGCCTGGTGGCGCCGGCACGGTCTGGTCGTCCCGCCGGGCACCGGCGCGCTCTGGCGCACCCTGCGCCTGGGCGACCTGGTGGTCACCGTCGCCTTCGCCCCGCCGCCGCCCGCCAGCTGAACCAGAGCTCACTCGGTGAGCTGCGCCGGGGCCGGGCCCGGTGCCGGTGCCGGCGCGGGGACTGTCGAGCTGCCCCGTCCATGCGACCGCCCAGCGGCGACGCATGCGGAGATGCTGCGCGGAGGCTCGGCCGCGCTCGTCCGCAACCCGAAGCCCTGCCCCGGCGGGGGTCGCCCACGGCAGGGCGCCGCGTGGAGCATGTCGTCGGGTGCCGGGCGTGGCGGCCGGCGCGTGCCCCGTGCGGCGGGGCCGGCTCGGCAGGGCGCGCGTGGAGTCTGTCGGCGGGCACCGGTGTGCCGGCCGGCGTGTGCCCCGTGCGGCGGGGCAGCTCGACAGGGCGCGCACCGATCACGTCACCGGCCGCCGACCGGCCGCGGGTGGCGCCTGCCGGGGCAGCCGAACCACGTCGCCGGGTAGGTCAGATCAGGTCCCAGCTCAGGGGAGTGCCGTGCGGGACGTCGACGGTGAAGGTCCGGCCGAGCACCCGGTCGATCTCCACCGGCGGCAGGCCGCCCGCGGGCCGGATGGACCGGACGTTGGCCGCGGTCACCGGGTCGCCGGCGCGGACGTCCTCGACCACGAAGAGCGACCGCCGGAAGCGCAACCCCTCCCGCTCGGCCGGGGTCGGACCGATCGCGGTGCCGCCGAGGGCGGCGTACGCCCGCTCCGACTCGGCGACCAGGGCCGCCAGCTCGGTCGGGTCGAGCGAGAAGTCGGCGTCGACGCCGCCGTCCGCCCGGTCGAGGGTGACGTGCTTCTCGATGAAGCAGGCGCCGAGGGCCACGGAGGCCACCGCCACGCCGATCCCCGGGGTGTGGTCGGAGAGGCCGACCGGCACGTCGAACGCTCCCGCCAGCACCGGCAGCCGGCGCAGGTTGCTGTCGGCGGGCGGCGCCGGGTACGACGCGGTGCAGGCCAACAGCACGATGCCGCCGGCGCCGCCGTCCCGGGCGGTGCGCACGGCGGCGTCGATCTCCGCGACCGTGGCCATCCCGGTGGAGATGACCAGGGGCTTGCCGGTGCTGGCGACCAGCCGGATCAGCGGCAGGTCCACCAGCTCCGACGACGCGATCTTGTACGCCGGGGCGTCCAGCTCCTCCAGCAGCCGCACGGCGGAGGCGTCGAACGGCGAGGAGAAGACGGTCAGCCGGTGCCGCCGGGCCCGCGCGAAGATCGGCTCGTGCCACTCGTACGGGGTGTGCGCCCGCTCGTAGAGCCGGTAGAGGTTCTCCCCGCCCCACAGCTCGTGCTCGCCGGAGATGCGGAAGTCGGGCGTGTCGACGTCGATGGTGATGGTGTCCGGCCGGTACGTCTGGAGCTTGAGCGCGTGCGCCCCGCTGGCCGCGACCGCGTCCACGATGGCCAGCGCCCGGTCCAGGTCGCCGTTGTGGTTCCCGGACATCTCGGCGACCACGAAGGGCCGCTCCCCGGCCCCGACCGCGTGCGGTCCGATCTTCACTGTCGCCGTCATGCCGACCTCTGCTCGCCGTACGACCACACCGGGGTGCGGTCCTGTCGTCGCCGGCCGCCGCTGCGGCGGCCGACCTGGAAACCCGGACGCCGGGTGCTGTCCCGCCCCCGACGTGCCACCCGTCGCGGCACCCTCACGGCTGCCCGCGCCCGATCAGCGCCTCGGTCCGCGCCGTCTCCGCCTGCGCCGTCTCCGGCGTCGCGGGCCCGGTGCCCGGGTCGGGCCGCGGCGGCTCGGGAGCGCGGCGCAGCCGGCCGGCCAGCCGGTGCGCGCGGCGCAGCGCCGCGTACGCGAGGTAGCTGTTCCGGCCCACCAGCCGGTGCTTGAGCCCGGCCACCCCGCCCGGTCGGGGATAGCCGTCGGCGGGCAGGTAGCGGCGGTAGTGCTCGGCGACCCGGCGGAAGAAGGCGCGCCGCAGGTGCGGGTGCAGCCGGTCGTCGTTGCCGGCCACCACCAGGTAGTGGTTGACCATCAGCTGGAACAGCTCCGCGTGCAGCCGCTCGTCCGGGTGGCGCCGGCGTACCCAGTCGAGCAGCCGCTCGTACTGGTCGAACGCGTCGAAGTGCCGGCCGCTGCGGGTGGAGGTGATCGCGCCGAGCCGACCCTGCCGGTACAGGTAGCAGACCCGGTCCAGCACCGATATCTTCTCCGCGCCGATCAGCAGCGGGTGGCTGAACGGGATGTCCTCGTACCAGCCGGGGTGGAAGCGCAGCTCCAGCTCGGTCAGGAAGTCCCGGCGGACCACCTTGTTCCAGGCGGTGTGCTGCACCCGCAGCAGCTGGGGCCGGTCGGCCAGCCGGACCACGCCCGGTATGCCGCGCAGCAGGTGGCTGCTCGCGTCGACCTCCCGCCGGCCGTTCTCGTGCACCCGCAGGTGGTCCAGCATCAGCACGTCGGGCTGGTGCGCGCGCAGCCGGTCCAGCACCGCCGGGATCGTCCCCGGCGGCAGCCAGTCGTCGCTGTCGACGAACCAGACGTACCGGCCGGTGGCGACGTCGAGCCCGGCGTTGCGGGCGAGCCCCAGGCCGACGTTGCGGGTCAGGTGCACGGTACGCACGCCGGCGCGGCCGGCGGCGTACGAGCGCAGCATCTCCCCGCAGCGGTCCGGTGAGGCGTCGTCCACGGCGATCAGCTCCACCGCGCCCGCGTCACCGGCCGGGACGTCGGCGCGGACCGACTCGAGGCACTGGTAGAGGTACGCCTCGACGCCGTACACCGGAACGACGATGCTCAGCAGCGGTTGCGTCGGCTCAATGACCACGCCGCCACCCTCGACCCCGAGGGTGGCCGGTCCCGGAACCTCACGTGGCCGGCGGAGGTGGAGTCCTTGAACGTCCGCCGAGCGGTGGGTTAACGGTTCAGCATGCGCCGCACCGGGCCACCGACCGCTCGCCGCACCCGGGCCCGCAGCCGCTGCTCCTGGAGGGTCTCCACGTCCTGCTGCAGTCCGGCGTTACGGTCGCGCAGCCACTGCACCCGGGCCAGCAGGGTGTCCCGGTCGGTGGCGCCGGCCGGCCGGACGGCGGGCGGGAAGGTGGTCGCGCGCACCTCGGCGTCGAAACGGGCGGCGCTGTCGCCGTCGGCGAACGAGTTGCCCAGGTCGTGCTTGGCGAGGAAGGACAGCATGGTCTCGAACCGCGCCTTGTGCCCCTCGTTGAGCGCCGTGTAGTCGGCCTCGTCGAAGAGTTGCGCGGCGTCGACGTCGGCCGGCACGTCCTTCATCACCCGGTGCGGGATGTCGAAGTAGCGGGCCAGTTCCAGGGTGCGCGAGTCGTGCGCGAAGAGGTATCCGGGCGTGCCGGAGACCAGCGCCGTGATGGTGCCGTGGATCCGGGTGCCGAACGCGAACTCGAAGCCGGAGAGGTAGTCCATCCACGTCCACGGGTCGAGGAACATCCGCACCTTGTCCTCGACGAAGAGCGGGTGCGAGCTGTGGATCGGGATCGGGCTGGACTTGCCGCGGTCCTCCGGGGCGTCGCCGTAGAGCAGGGTGCCCAGGGTCTTCAGGTCCTGCGGCAGGTAGCGCAGGTTGGGGTAGCGCTCCTGGTGCGCGGCGATGATCTTCGCCATCGACTTGACGTACGGGGAGATGGTCAGCGCCAGCCGGTCGGTCGGCTCCAGGGCGGCCTTCTTCTTCTCCACCCGCAGGCTGTCGCCGTGCAGGAACATCGACGGGCAGCCGATCACGTCGACCGCGGAGAAGCCCAGGGCGCGCAGGTAGCTCTCGGTGATCTCCCCGCGTACGCCGATGCTGTGCGATCGGTCGAGCACCGCCCGGACGAACCGGGTCACCACCTCGTCGATCGGGCGCAGGTACTCGCGGTCACCCTTGACGTCGGTCTGCACGCCGACACCGAGCACCACCACCGGGATCTTGAGTCGCTCGATGAACTTGGTCATGGTGACGAGCCGGTGCGCGTAGCTGCGCCGGAAGGCGTTCGCGAGCGGAATGACGAACACGTCGTACCGCTCGTTGAGCGTGTCGGCCTCGCGGAGATCGATCTTGAACCCGTTCGAGGTGATCTCGGTGCCCCGGGTCTTGAGCAGCTTGTGCGCGGCGTGGCTGAAGACGAGGTTGCCGTTGTTCTCGCCGATCCAGTTGCCCTCGAACGCCTCCTCCGGGGAGTAGACGTCGAACGGTCCCTTCTTGGCCCGCATGAGGATCCGCTGGTGCATCTCGCCGCTCCGCCTCTCGTCCGCCCCCGTGTGCGTTCCGGGCGGACACACCGTCACCGCTCGACTCCGACCGGCCACCGGGGCCGGGCGGCTCGCACCTGAGGGTTCGGGGAATATTAGGCCACCGGACGTCCCGTGCACAGACGCCCGTCGCCGTCGTGCCCCGGCCGCCCCGCCCGGTAGGGTGCCCGGGCGGGGCGGTCCGGCTCGGCGAGGTCTCGTTCGCCTGCGACCTCGTGCACGTCTTCGTGATGATCACCGTGCTCCGCACCGGTGACCGGGGGACCGGCTTCACCGGGCTGGTGTGCACCGGCGGTGCTCGGCTTCCTGCCCACCGCGCCGGGCGCTGGCCGCGCTGCCGCACCGGCACGTGCCGACGCCGACGATGCGCCGGTTCGCCCCGCGCCGTCCGAACCGGACGGTGCCGGGCGGCGCCGCGGTGCCGGCCACGGAGCGAGGCTTGGTGTCCCGGCGGGCGCCGTGCCGGGCGCAGGCACGCCGGACCAGCGATCGGCGTACGTCGACTCCCGCTGGGGCGTCCACCCTGGTCGGTGCCGTCGGCGCGGCGTCCGGACGACACGCCCGGTGGCGATGCGGGGGACCGGCCCGGACGGTAGCGTGGTCGCCGTGCTTCCCGTCGCGCTCACCTGTCCCCTGTGGTGGGTGGCGCGCTGGGCCGCGCGGCTGACGGCCGGCCTCGCCGTCGCCGTCGCGCTCGCCCTCGGTGCCGGCGCCCCCGGCGCCGTGGCCGCACCGGCCGGTCCGGAGCCGGCGCTGTGCACCGCGGGGGCGGCCGGTCCGGGCGTCCCGGCCCCGCCCGCCGCGGCCCTCGCCGGCGCGTTCGCCGACGCCGGCCCGGCCGGGCACCCGGTCCGGGGCACCGCACCTGCCGGCCCGACCGCGACCGCCGGTCCGGCCCTCGTGCTCGTCGGTTCCGCCGCGCTCGCCGCCGCCGACGAGCAGCCTGCCGCGCTCGCCGGTCCGGCCGCCGGGCCGGAGCCGGCCGCAGCCCCGCCGGCGGTCGTCGCCGGGCCGGCCCCGGCGCCGGCCGGGTCGCTCCCGGCCGCCCGGGCCCCGCGCGCCCCGCCGCACTCCTGATCCGTCCGCGGGGTCGACGCCCCGCCCACGATCCCTGCCCCCGCACCCGTCCGGCCCCGCCACAGCGCCCGGACGCGGCTTCCCGCTTCCGCATCCGCTTTCCCCCGTGAGGTGCCGACCTTGGAGACCGTCCTCTACTACCAGTTCCTGATCGGGGTGCCGCGGGCCGCCGCCATCTGGTCCGGCCTGCTGGTGCTGGCGCTGACCGTGCTCACCGTGCTGGTCGCCCGCCCCGAGCGCCCCACCGACGAGGAGTCCGCCCCGGTCGGGCCGGCCGAGCCCGACCTCGCCGACCTGCGCCGCTACGCCGAGGAGGTGGCTGTCGCGGCGACCCGGGCGGCGCAGACCGCGCGCCGCCGGCGGGCCGACTGGCTCGCCGCGCAGGCGGAGGTCGAGCGCACCTGGCAGGCGTACGACGAGGCGGAGACGGCCGCCCGCCGGTTCCTCGGGGCCGCCGCCCTGCCCGCCCCGCGCACCCCGCGCACGCCGGCCGAGTACGCCGCCCGCGAGCGCTGGCTGCACCACGCGGCGATGGCCGCCCACTGGCGGGGAGAGCTGTCCGCCCGGCAGTTGTCCGACGTGTTCGGCCACCGGGCCGGTTGGGACTCCCGGCGGCACCCGGTCGAGCAGGAGATCGTGCTCGCCCGGGCGGTGCGCGAGCAGCGCCGGGCCGGCTACCGGACGGCCGCCGAGCGGGAGCGGTCGGCGTGGCGGGACGCCGAGTCGGCCGCCGAGGCGGCCCGTGCCCTCGCCGCCGAGGCGTACGCCGCCGCGGCCCGGCTCCGGCCGGGTCGGCTGCCCGCACCGCGTGCCGAGGCGGTGCCGGCGCGTGCCGTCGCCGCGGCCCGCTGGCGGCCGGCGCGGGTGGGCTGATCCGCCGAACTATTCCGGTGACGCCGGTCACAGTGGCCGCGGAATCGGTCATCGGGCTCGTCCCGGTCGATGCCTGTCGACAATTCCGGGTCGACGGCGGTGGCTTGTCCGGTTGTCGACCCGAGATGTCGTCGGAGAGGTCCGTCCCATTGAGTCACGTCAGTGCGCAACTGCCCGCAAAATTGTCGTGCCGGATCAGGTTTACGCAGGTGAACTGGGGTTGGCAGGCTACGGACTGACCAGTAATGTCGGCCCGTCTGGTGCGGTTACCGATCGCAAGAGGCGACGCCGCGCCGACCCGCTCAATCGTGATCACACGAACCGGGGAACCAGTGCACCTTTGGGGTGAATCCGCGGGCCACGGCCCGTGGTAGGGCGTTCTTCCCGCCCGAATCCGTCAGCTAACCCGGTCGGCGGTGTCGGAAGGAGTTCCATCCTCGTGCAGCACGATCCCACCCCTCGCTTGTTCCCCCACCTCCACGGCCCCGCGGTGCCCGCGCCGCTCGCCCCGATCGCGAGCTGACCCGCCGGAAACCGCCCCCGCCCGACAGTCGGGCGCTCCCCTGAGTGGTCACCAACCCGCGGACGAGACGTCCGCGCGGTGGCGCCGGCCTGCCCCCCGGACCTGGCGCCGGTGTGCCGCTCACCCCCCGAGTCCCGTGGAGGAATCCGTGAAGCACCACCTGAAGCGCCAGTTGCGCCGCATCACCACCGACCGCCCCTACCAGGTCGCCGCCGCCTCGGCCGCGGCCCTCGTGCTCGCCACCGGCGCCGGTGCGCTGGCCGCCGGAGCCGACGAGGCCCCGGCCTCGGCGCCGGCCGCGGCCACCGTGGCCGAACTGCGGAACGCGCCCGCCGCCGCCTCGCGGGGCGAGGCCCGGATCGGTGCGGTCCCGTCGAGCGCCGCCCCGTCCAGCGCCGCCGCGTCGGCCGCCGCCTCGTCGGCCGCGCCGAACCCGGACCTGACCCGCAAGCAGAGCACGCCGAAGCCGCCGTCGCGCAAGGTCCTCGACTACGACTACCAGGCGCAGACGACGTACTACAACTGCGGCCCGGCGGCCGTGCGGAACGCGCTCAGCGCCACCGGCATCGAGCGCACCCAGGACGCCCTCGGTGCCCAGCTGGGCACCACCGAGATGGGCACCAACTCCGCCGAGGACACCACCCGGGTGCTCAACGCGGTGGTGAAGGGCAACCCCTACCGGACCCGGATGATCTCCGGCCGCGCCGCCACCCCGGCCCAGATGGACCAGCTCCAGGCCGACGTGGTCCGGGCCATCACCGCCGAGCGCGGCGTCGTGGTGAACATCGCCGGCAGCGCCACCGACACCGCCGGTGGCTGGCACTCCTTCCCGGGCGGGCACTACATCGCGGTGGTGGGCTACGACGACGACGGCCGGCTGGTGAAGATCGCCGACTCGGCGAACCCGGCGACGGCGTCGTACTGGATGACCACCATCGACCTGGCGAACTGGGCCGCGACCCGCGGCTACTCCGCCTGACCGCCACCGTCCCGTCGCACCGTCCGGGCGCCGGTTCCCCACCGGGGGAGCCGGCGCCCGGCGCGTCCCGGCCCGCGGCCCTCGCCCCGGCCGTCCGACCGGTGGCACACTGCGCCCTATGGACTCCGAATCGGATACCCGGGACGGCCGGCGGCCGGTCCTGCTGCTGCTGCACGGCATGGGCGCGACCGGCGAGGTGTGGCTGCCCTGGGCGCCGTTGCTGGAGCGCCGGTGGACCGGCCGGTGGCTGGCGCCGGACCTCGCCGGGCACGGCTGGTCCCCGCCGCTGCCCCGGTACTCCTTCGCCGGGCTGGCCGGGCAGGTCGCCGGCGGCCTCAAGCCGGGTGACCGGCTCGTCGTCCTGGGCCACTCCCTCGGCGGGGTGGTGGGGCTGGCGCTGGCCGCGCGTACCGCCGGGCTGGACGTGGACGCGGTGGTCGGGCTCGGCATCAAGGCGGTCTGGTCGCGGGACGAGCTGGCCCGCGCCGCCGAGCTGGCCGCCCGCCCGGTCACCTGGTTCGCCACCCGGGACGAGGCGGCCCGGCGCTACCTGCGGGTGAGCGGGCTGGCCGGACTGTTCGCCCCGGACCATCCGGTGGTCGAGGCGGGGCTGCGGCAGGTCGACGGCCGCTGGCGGCTGGCGATGGACCCGGCCGCGTTCGCGGTGGGGGAGCCGGACCTGCCCACCCTGCTGGCGGCGGCCGACGTGCCGGTGGTGCTGGCCCGGGGCGAGCGCGACCCGATGGTCTCCGACGCCCAGCTCAAGGAGTTCGGGGTGCCGGTGGTGACCCTGCCCGGCCTCGGGCACAACGCCCACGTCGAGGACCCGGAGGCGGTGCTCGCCCTGGTCGACCCGTACCGCTGAGCCGCGGTTCGCGGCGGAGATCAGGGTGTTGTGCCGCCACGCCCGGCGTCTCCGGGATAACATGCCCGTACGTCCCGGAGTGCGCCGGGAGTCCTGTTTGTCCGGGTGATCCTTTCGCGCCGACCCCGTCGGATCACCCGTAACCACCACCCCTCCTGTCCACATCCGAACGAGGTAGCGCCGCGCCCGGTCCGGGCGCGGCCGCTGTTCGACAGGAGGAAGCCCATGTCCGGGCTGACCACAGAGATGATTCCACCGGCCAGGCCGGTCATCGGCGAGGCCGAGATCGAGGCGGCCGTGCGGGTGCTGCGCAGTGGCCGTGTCGTCCAGGGGCCGGAAGTCGCCGCCTTCGAGGCGGAGTTCGGCGAGCTGGTCGGGGGCCGGCACTGCGTCGCGGTGAACTCCGGCACCTCCGCCCTCCAGCTGACCCTGATGGCCCTCGGGTTCGGCCCGGGCGACGAGGTCATCGTCCCGTCGTTCTCCTTCGCCGCCACCGCCAACGCGGTCCGGCTGGTGGGCGCCCGGCCGGTCTTCGTCGACATCGAACCGGCCAGCTTCTGCCTGGACCCGGCGGCGACCGCCGCGGCGGTCACCCACCGCACCGTCGCGATCATGCCGGTGCACCTGTACGGGCACCCCGCCGCCATGGACCAGATCATGGCGGTCGCCGAACGCCACGGGCTGGCCGTGGTCGAGGACGCCGCCCAGGCCCACGGGGCCACCCTGTCCGGACGGCCGGTCGGCGCGTTCGGCACGGCGGGCTGCTTCAGCTTCTACCCCACCAAGAACATGCACTCCCTGGAGGGCGGCATGGTCAGCACCTCCGACGGCAAGCTGGCCCGTACCCTGCGGCTGCTGCGCAACCAGGGCATGGAGCAGCGGTACGCGAACGAGATCGTGGGCGCCAACATGCGGATGACCGACGTGGCCGCGGCGATCGGCCGGGTGCAGCTGCGCCAGCTGCCGGAGTGGACGGAGCAGCGGCGGGCCAACGCCAAGCTGCTCGACTCCCGGATCACCGGCCTGATCACCCCGCCGGTCGCCGACGCCGCCCGGCACGTCTACCACCAGTACACGGTGCGGGTACCGGGCGGTCGCCGCGACGCGGCCGGGCGGCGCCTCACCGAGCTGGGCGTCGGCAACACCGTCTACTACCCCACGCCGATCCACCGCCTCCGGCCTTACCTGGGCGAGGACGGCAGGCCAGGCCCGTGGGAGCTGCCCGAGACGGACCGGGCCGCCGCCGAGGTGCTCTCGCTGCCGGTGCACCCGTCCCTGTCCCAGCAGGACCTGGAGCGGATCGCCGAGGGCGCCAACCTGGCCGGTGGTGCCCGGTGACGCGGGCCAGGCTGCGCGCGGGCCTGATCGGCCTCGGCGCGATGGGACGCAACCACGCCCGGGTCCTCGCCGGGCTGGACGGCGTGGACCTGGTCGGGATCGTCGACCCGGCGGGCGATCCGACCGGCGCGCTCCCGGTGCCGGTGGTGCCCGATCTGGACAGTCTGCTGAGGCTCGGCGTCGACTACGCCGTGGTCGCCTGCCCGACCGCGCTGCACGAGCAGGTCGGTCTGGCGCTGGCGCACAGCGGGGTGCCCGCGCTCATCGAGAAGCCGCTCGCCCAGTCCGTGGCCGCCGCGGTTCGGCTCGCCGAGGCGTTCGAGGCCGCCGGCCTGGTGGCCGGCGTGGGGCACATCGAGCGGTACAACCCGGCCCTGCAGAGCCTGCGCCTCCGGTTGGAGGCCGGCGAGCTGGGCGAGGTGTTCCAGGTGGTCACCCGGCGGCAGGGGCCGTTCCCGCACCGGATCGCCGACGTCGGGGTGGTGATGGACCTGGCGACCCACGACATCGACCTGACCAGCTGGGTCGTCGGCCGGGAGTACCGCACGGTGTCGGCCCGTACCGTCTCGCGCAGCGGCCGGCTGCACGAGGACATGGTCGCCGCGGTCGGCCAGCTCGCCGGCGGTGCGATGGTCAACCACCTGGTCAACTGGCTGAGCCCGTTGAAGGAGCGGTCCACGGTGATCACGGGGGAGCGGGGCTGCTTCGTCGCCGACACCCTCACCGCCGACCTGACCTTCTACGCCAACGGGGCGATCGACACCGAGTGGGAGGCGCTGCGCGCGTTCCGCGGGGTCGCCGAGGGCGACATGGTGCGCTACGCGATTCCGAAGCGGGAACCGCTGCTGGTGGAGCACGAGCGGTTCCGCGACGCGGTCGACGGCAAGGAGAGCGACATCGTCACGCTGCGGCAGGGGCTGCGTACCGTGCGGGTCGCCGCCGCCCTGCTCCGCTCGGCCGCCGAGGGCGGCACGGTGGATGTCGACAGCGACACCGCGCTCGACCGGGCGGCGAGCGGCGCGCTGTCCTGACGGCACGGAGCCGTCCTGTGGTCCTGACCGGGCCGCAGGACGGTCTTCCGGCCCGGTTGGCAGGGCAGACCGCAGGGGCGGGGAGATCCACCGGCTCGGCCCGGACCGCCCTGCGGCGGGGCCGGTTCAGCCGAGCCGTTCCGCCAGGATGCTCAGCACGCGCTCGGCCGCCCGGCCGTCGCCGTAGGGGGTGCCCCGCTCGCCCCGGGGCGTCGGCCGGGTGGCCGCCTCGACCCACCCCCGCCCGCCCAGCGCGTCCGGCTCCGGTACGAGCCGGTTCCAGTCGCCGTCGAGCGTCTCCACCCACTCCGTCTCGGGGCGCAGCGTGGTACAGGCGCGGCCGAGCAGGAACGCCTCCTTCTGGAGCCCGCCGGAGTCGGTGACCACCCCGACCGAGCCGAGCACCGCGGCCACCAGGCCCGCGTAGCCGAGGGGCCGGCCGGCGCGCACCGCGCCCTGCTCGAGCTTCAGGCCATGCTCCTCGGCGCGGGCCGCCAGCCGCGGGTGGGCCAGCAGCGCCACCGGCACCGGCAGGTCGGCGAGTGCGGCCAGCAGCGCCGACAGCCGGGCTGGGTCGTCGGTGTTGTCCGGACGGTGCAGGGTGGCCAGCAGGTACGGCTGATCGGGATCGATGCCGTCCGGCAGCGCCGGCCGGGGGTGTTCACCGGCCAGCACCGCGTCGCGGACCCGCAGGCACACGTCCACCATCACGTCACCGCTGAGCACCGCCCGGTCGGCCAGCCCCTCGTTGGCGAGGTGCCGCAGCGCCTCCTCGGTGGGGGCGAGCAGCAGGTCGGCCGCGTGGTCGGTGAGCACCCGGTTGTGCTCCTCGGGCATCCGGCGGTTGAAGGAGCGCAGTCCCGCCTCGAGATGGGCCACCCGCAGGTGCTGTTTGACCGCGGACAGGGCGCCGGCCAGCGTGGAGTTGGTGTCGCCGTAGACCAGCACCCAGTCGGGCCGGTGCTCGGCCAGCACGGGATCGATCGCGGCGAGTACGCCGCCGGTCTGCACGCCGTGGCTGCCCGATCCGATGCCGAGATGCACGTCGGGGGTGGGGATGCCGAGGCCGCTGAAGAAGATGTCGGACAGGTTCGCGTCGTAGTGCTGTCCGGTGTGCACGATCACGTGGTCGTGCCGGGTGCCGGTGAAGGCGGCCGCGATCGCCGCCAGTTTGACCAGCTGGGGGCGGGCTCCAACAACGCTGATGACCTTCACGGGACGGCTCCTGGGCGAGTGACGACGCGGGCACTGGCGACCAACCGGCACCCGCGCACGAGCGCGACGGCCTGCGGGCGACGGCGTCGACCTCTGACGATAAGGCCTGGTAGCGGCGGGACACGGGCGAACGGCTCGTGTCGGCAATGTCGGTATTGAGTAGCTCAGCTGCCGGCACCAACCGCGGGGCTGGCTCGTTATCGCCGTAGCACCTGTGCCGCCGGGCCGGTCGGCGCTCTCGCCGGTGACCCCGCTTCGAAGGACGAGGAAAGAAGAGCCATGAACATCTGTGTCGTCGCCCTCGGGAAGATCGGGCTGCCGCTCGCCGTGCAGTTCGCGACGAGTGGGCACCGGGTGGTCGGCGCCGACGTCTCCGAGCGGGTCGTCGGGCTGGTCAACGACGGAGCGGTCCCGTTCCCGGGCGAGGCCGACCTGGACGTCCGGCTCAAGGAGGTGGTGGCGGCCGGCCTGCTCTCCGCGACCACCGACACCACGGCGGCCGTCGCCGCGTCCGAGGCGGTGGTCGTGGTGGTGCCGCTCTTCGTCGACGGACGGGGGCTGCCGGACTTCGGCTGGATGGACGACGCCACCCGGGCCGTCGCCGCCGGGCTCCGGCCCGGGACGCTGGTCAGCTACGAGACCACGCTTCCGGTGGGCACCACCCGGCACCGGTTCGCCCCGATGCTCGAGCACGGCAGCGGGCTCACCGCGGGTGAGGACTTCTTCCTGGTGTTCAGCCCTGAGCGGGTGCTGACCGGCCGGGTCTTCGCCGACCTGCGCCGCTACCCGAAGCTGGTCGGCGGCGTCGACCGGGCGTCGGCCGCCCGGGGCGTGGCGTTCTACGAGGCGGTGCTCCAGTTCGACCAGCGGCCGGAGCTGCCCCGGGCCAACGGCGTGTGGGACCTCGGTTCGGCCGAGGCGGCGGAGCTGGCGAAGCTGGCCGAGACGACCTATCGGGACGTGAACATCGGGCTCGCCAACCAGTTCGCCCGGTTCGCCGCCACCGTCGGGGTGGACGTCACCACCGTGATCGAGGCCTGCAACACCCAGCCGTACAGCCACATCCACCAACCCGGCATCGCGGTGGGCGGGCACTGCATCCCGGTCTACCCCCGGATGTACCTGTGGAACGACCCGGCCGCGAGCGTGGTCCGCGCTGCCCGGGAGGCGAACGCGCAGATGCCGCAGTACGCCGTCGACCTGCTCGCCACCGCGTACGGCGACCTGACCGGTGCGGACGTGCTGGTCCTCGGCGCCGCCTACCGGGGCGGGGTCAAGGAGACCGCCTTCTCCGGGGTCTTCCCGACCGTCGACGCGCTGCGCGCCCGGGGCGCCCGGCCGTACGTGTCCGACCCGATGTACACCGCCGCCGAGCTGACCGCGCTCGGGCTGCCGGCGTACGCCGGCCAGGCCGTCACCGCCGCGGTGATCCAGGCCGACCACCCGGAGTACCGGTCGCTCACCCCCGCCGACCTGCCGTCGGTCCGGGTGCTGGTCGACGGCCGCCGGGTCACCGACCCGGCGCGCTGGACCGGCGTCCGCCGGCTGGTCATCGGCGGCTGACCGGCCCGCCCCGGTGCGGCGCGGTTCGCGCCGCCGGACGGACCGGACAGGGCGGGCCGGTCAGCCCCGGTCCAGGCCGTCCGGGCGGGTCGACGGGTCGCGGGAGACCACCTCGCCCTCGGCGTTCACCCAGCCCAGCGGGCGGGCCGGGTTCCCGGCCACGAGCTGGTACGACGGTACGTCCCGGGTCACCACCGAACCGGCCGCGACCATCGCGTACGCGCCCACCTCGATCCCGCAGACCAGGGTGGCGTTGGCGCCGATGGAAGCGCCCCGCCGGACCAGGGTCGGCGTGATCGTCCAGCCCGGGTTCTGCGCCCGGGGGCGCAGGTCGTTGGTGAAGACCACGCTCGGGCCGACGAAGACCTCGTCCTCGAGGGTGACGCCCTGGTAGACGGAGACGTTGTTCTGGATCTTGACCAGGTCGCCGACCGTCACGCCGGCGTCGACGTAGACGTTGCGGCCGATGACGCAGCCGGCGCCCACCCGGGCGGAGGACCGGATGTGCGCCAGGTGCCAGACCTTCGTGCCGTCCCCGACCCGGGCGCCGTCCTCGACGTCGGCGGTGGGGTGGACGAAGGCGGGGGAGAGCGCGGTGCTGGTGTCAGACATGTCAACTCGCAGGACTCGGGAGCGCCGTCGGCGGCGCCACGCCGGCGGACCCGGAACCGGCCGTCGTCCGGCGGACCGGGCCGCCGCGGGCCGCTCCGGGCGCGCGGGCGGTAGCGGGGACTCGGCGTAGGATACGCCCCGCTTGCCCGATATGGCCCGCACCGCGCCGTCCGTCCGCCCCCGCCGTTCGTGGGGCGCCTCCCGCCCGGGTCACCGGTGTCGCCGGGTGGCGGAGGCAGTGCTCAGGTGGTGGGGGAGACCGTCGTCGGCTCGACCGCCAGGCCGGTCCGCTGCGCCGGTGGCCGGGCGCCCCGGTCGAGTTCCCGCCGGGCGGCGGCCAGGAACGCCTCCGCGTACGACTCGGCGGGGAAGTCGCCCAGGTAGCGCCGCCGGGTGGCCCAGCGGTCCGGGGCCAGCGGGTCGGTGTCGATCAGCTCGGTGAGCACCTCGTCCACGTTGGACATGTCCCGGCGCAGCACGTAGCCGGACCCGGCCAGCGGGAACCGCTCGGTGAACCGGTCGCCCTCGCCGCCCATGTCGGTCACCGCGTACGGCTTGCCGGAGTAGAGGTAGTCGGAGATCACCCCGGAGACGTCGGAGACCAGCGCGTCCGAGCGGTTCACGCACTCGGTCAGGGTCAGCTCGCGGGCGGCGGCGCCGAAGACGTGCTGTCGGCCGCTGCGGGCCCGGTCGGCGGCCAGCAGCTCGGTGAGCCGGCCCAGCTGCCGGGCCGAGGCGGGGTTCTGCGCGGTGTACGGGTGGGCGCGCAGGATCACCGTCGCGCCGCGCGCCAGCAGCCGCCGCAGCAGCGTCTCCGCCACCGGCAGCGAGCAGTAGTCGGCGTCCGCGTGGTGCCCGGTCCAGGTCGGCGTGTAGAGCACGGTCGGCTGCGTCAGGCCGCGGGCCGGCTCCGGGCGGACCTCGATCGCCTCCACCTGCGGACGGCCGACCACCTCGAACTTCTCCGCCGGGATCTCCACCCCGGCGCGGGCGTACCGGTCGATGGCGGCCTCGCCGGCCACGAAGATCCGGTCGAAGAGCGCGGAGACCGGGTTGGCGCTGGGCGCCTTGTCGCTGTCGCCGTGGTGCAGCTGCACGTGGGTGAGCTGGGTGAACCGGATGCAGTGGCTGTTCTTCGCGCCGTGGTTGACGTAGAACGCCACCCGCAGGCTCGGCACCAGCGCCTGGTCCATCGCCTTCAGGGTGGGGCAGTAGACCACCGGGGCCGTGGTGGCCGCCGCGATCGTGCCCAGGAACTCCGGCTCCCGCACCATGACCAGGAACGGCCGGCCGATCCGCTCCAGGTACGGCAGCCACATGGTGACCTGGTACTCGGAGCCGGGTGGCGCGGAGAAGTGCAGCAGGAACTCCGGCTGGTGCCGGCGCAGCGCCCGGGTCACCGCCGACCCGCCGGCCGGCGGCCGGAACCGCCGCCGGGCCAGGTCCAGGCCGGCCGCGCCGGCGCCCGCGCCCACCAGCAGGCTCACCGCCAGCGCGACGGCGGCGGGCAGCGCGGCCGCGGCCGCGGCCGCCACCACCGCGAGCAGCCCCAGCAGGGCGGTGCCCAGGTGTGCGGCGACCAGCGGCGCCCAGCCGCGCACCGGCAGGTTGGCGGCCCGGATCTCCAGGTTGCCGGCGTCGCGCAGCGGCCCGACGAGCAACGCCAGACCCAGCAGCACCAGCGCGGTCGCGGCCAGCGCCGGATCGAACCCGGCCTCCAGCCGCCGGGCGTAGCCGACCAGGATGCCCGCCGCCACCAGCACGGTCTCCGGCACGCTGTCGGCGCCCGGCCGGACCCGCCGCTCCCACGCCGCCGCGGCGAGCGCGGCCACCGCCAGGCCGAGCCCCCAGCCGGTCGCGCCGGTCAGCGCCACGACCAGGAACGCCAGCACGGCCAGGCCGGTGGTCAGGCCGCGGGCGAGCAGCTTCCGGACCAGGTCACCACGCATCTTGGCTGTGCCTCCCGCCGCCGCGCCCGGGTCAGCCGGCGACGGCGGCGCCCGCCGCCTGGTCCGCCTGCGCCGGGGTCGGCTGGATGGGCACCTCGCCCGGTGCCCGGCGTACGTCGATGACCTGACCGGTGAGCTCGGAGATCAGCACGTCCAGGGACGCCCGGGCGACGGTCTCCGCGGCGAGCAGGGTGTGCTCGGGCTCCTCGCCGAACGCCTTGGTGCGCATCGGGGTGGCGGTGCGCTCCGGGTTGACGCAGTTGACCCGGATGCCGAACTCGGCCCACTCGTCGGCCAGCGCCTGGGTGAGGTTGACCAGGGCGGCCTTGGTGGACGAGTAGAGCGCGTACTGCGCCCGGCCCCGGGTGTAGGAGCTGGAGGTGTAGAGCAGCAGCTGGCCCTTGGTCTGCTGGAGGTAGGGCAGGGCCTGCCGGGCGGCGATGACCGGCCCGACGAAGTTCACCTGGAGCACCCGGTCCATGGTCTCCTCGTCCATCTCGACGAGGGCGCCCTTCTCGAGGATGCCGGCGGTGACCACCACGTGGTCGATCCGGCCGGTGGCCTCGAAGGCCGTCTTCAGCGCCGCCTCGACGTCCGCGGGCCGCTCGACGTGGGTGCCGGTGCTGGAGCGGCTGAACGGGAAGACCTGGGCGCCGTAGCTGCGGGCCAGTTCGGCCAGGTCGTGGCCGATGCCGTAGCTGCCGCCGAAGATCACGATCGTCCGGCCGGTCAGCTCCTCGGTGTAGCCGCGGTTGGTCAGCCGGGGCGCCTGCGCGGCGGCGAGCTGGAAGAGCTTGTCCGCCAGGTGCACGTCGACCGGGTGGGTGACCTTGATGTTCTCGTCCGAGCCGTCGATCACCTTGATCGGCGTGCCGGGCAGGTAGCGCAGCACCACGCCGCAGTCGTCGGTGGCGGCGAAGTCCGGGTCGCCCTCGGCGCGCCGGTACGCCTCCCGGATGGTGCCGGAGCGGAACGCCTGCGGGGTCTGCCCGCGGCGCAGCGAGGAGCGCACCGGGATGTCGGTGATGCAGTCGTTCTCGTCGACCTGGATGATCGTGTCGGCCGACGGGATGGCCACGTCGACCGCGGAGTAGGTCCAGAGCGCGTTCACGCACTCCCGCACGATCCGGCCGCTGACCAGGGGCCGCACCGCGTCGTGGAAGAGGATGTTGCAGTCGTCGGGGCCGACCGCGTCCAGCGCGATCCGGGTGGTGGCGTTCCGCGTGTCGCCACCCTCGATGACCTTGGTGACCTTGCGGAAGCCCGCCTTCTCGACGATCTTCTCGGCCTCGGCGACGTGGCCGGTGGCCATCAGCACGATGATCTCGTCGATCTCCGGGGCCGCCTCGAAGACCGCCAGGGTGTGCTCGATGATCGGCTTACCGGCGATCTTCAGCAGCTGCTTCGGGATGCCGAGGCCCAGCCGGGTCCCGGTGCCGCCCGCCAGCACCACCGCCACCGTCCGGGAGGGCCGCCACGGCGCCGGGGTCTCCGGTGCGGCGTCCGGGCCAGTGGTGTGGTCCTGCGTCATTGCCGATCCTCGCTCTCAGGAATTACGTGAACAGAAGGTTCCGCCCGCGCGGCGACGGGGTGAACCTTAACGCGCCGGTCCGGCCGCCCCAACGGGACGGCGCGGGCGGCGCGTACCGATGTCGATGTCGGACCTACTTGCCGTTCGCGAACGCCTCGTAGGCCCGCACGACCTCGTCGGTCGGGCCGTCCATCCGCAGGACGCCCGATTCCAGCCAGATCGTCCGTTCACACGTGTCCCGGATCGAGGAGAGCTGGTGGCTGACCAGGAACACCGTGCCGGCACCCTCCCGCAGCTCCCGCACCCGCTGCTCGCTGCGCTTGCGGAAGCCCTTGTCGCCGGTGGCCAGCGCCTCGTCGATGAGCAGCACGTCGTGCTTCTTCGCCGCGGCGATGGAGAAGCGCAGCCGGGCGGCCATGCCGGAGGAGTAGGTGCGCATCGGCAGCGAGGCGAAGTCGCCGCGCTGGTTGATCCCGGAGAACTCGATGATCTCCGGGGTCTGCCGCTGCACCTCGGCCGGGGACATCCCCATCGCCAGGCAGCCCAGCACGACGTTCCGCTCGCCGGCGAGGTCGTTGAAGAGGGCCGCGTTCACGCCCAGCAGCGACGGCTGGCCCTGGGTGTAGACCGCGCCGCGGTTCACCGGCAGCAGGCCGGCGATCGCCCGCAGCAGGGTCGACTTGCCCGAACCGTTGCTGCCGATCAGCCCGATCGCCTCACCCCGGTACGCGGTGAAGGTGACCCCCTTGACCGCGTGCACCTCCCGGATGTTCGGCGCCGAGGTGCGGGTCACGATCCGCTTGAGGGCGCCGACCGGCCCGCCACCACCGCCGGCCCCCTTGTGCACCCGGTAGATCACGTGCGCGTCGTCGACCACCACGGTCGGGATCCGCTCCTGCACCCGGGGCAGGGTGACCGTCACGTCGTTGGCGGTCTCGAAGTGCTCAACCACGGCCGTACTCCTGTTCGCCGCGCCAGAAGTAGAGGAAACCCCCGGCACCCATCACGATCGCCCATCCCACCGCCGCCACCCAGAGCTGCGTGAGGGAGGAGTTGAGCAGCGGCGCCTCCTCCAGCAGCGCGACCCGGCCCAGCTCGATGTAGACCAGCATCGGGTTCAGCTCCACCAGCCGGGTGGCCCAGGCCGGCAGCTCGTTCTCGAAGAGCGTGACGCTGTAGAGCACCCCGGAGCCGTACATCCAGGCGCGCAGCAGGAACGGCATGACCTGCTTCAGGTCGGCCACCTTCGCGCCCATCCGGGCCACCGCCATGGTGAGCCCGGCGTTGAAGACCGTCTGGAGCACGATCGCCGGCACCAGCATCAGCCAGGCGAGGGTGATCGGCTCGCCGGTGACCAGCACGATCGCGAACAGCACCACCATCGACCCGAGCAGTTGCTGGAACTGGGTGACGGTGACCGCGAGCGGCAGGCAGGCCCGGGGGAAGTGCAGCGCCCGGATCAGGCCCAGGTTGCCGGTGATCGACTGGGTGCCGTTCTGCACCGCCGTCTGGGTGAAGTTGAAGATGAACAGCCCGGTGCAGAGGTACGCGATGAAGTTCGGTATCTCGTTCTGCTTCAGCACCACGCCGAAGATCAGGTAGTAGACGGCCGCGTTGGTCAGCGGCGTGAGCACCTGCCACAGCTGCCCCAGCTTGGCGTTGCTGAACGACGCGAGCAGCTTCGCGTTCGCGTACGCGGAGATGAAGTGCCGGTAGTGCCAGAGCCGCCGGCTGTACTGCGCCAGCGAGGGGCGTTCGCCGGCGACCCGCAGCCCGTACCGGGCGGCGAGCTGCGCCTGGGTGAGGCCGGCGTCAGGGTCGGCCAGCGCCGTGTCGGCCATGGATGGGCGCTCCGATCTTTTCGGGTCAACGGGGATGCGCGACGATGGAATCTAGCGTGGCCAGTGCGTGGAGCGCCGCCCCCGTCGCTGCGTGGACCGTAGTTCAAAACACGTCGGGACGCAACCGTACCGTCGTTGCGGTACATTGTTCCACGTGACAGCCGAGAAGAGTCCCAGGTGACGACCGAGAAGCGGCGCACGCCGGCCGGCGCGGCCGTGCTCCGTGACGACATCACCACGGCCATCCGCCGGGCGCTGATGCAGGAGCTCGCGGCCGTCGGCTACGGCCGGCTCTCCATCGAGGCGGTGGCCCGCCGGGCCGGGGTGAGCAAGACCGCGATCTACCGGCGGTGGAGCTCGAAGCTGGAACTGGTGCTGGACAACGTCTCCGCCGCCGCCGGTGGGAAGCTGCCCGCGCTGGACACCGGGACCCTGCGCGGTGACCTCGAACTGCTCTTCCAGGTGGTCGCGCACGCGCTGCGGCACCCGCTGGCCTCGCAGATCATCCCCGACCTGCTGGCCGAGGCGGCCCGCAACCCGACCATCGACCAGACCCTGCAGCAGGTGCTGCGGGCCCGGCAGCAGGAGATCGGCGGCCGGCTGATCAGCCGCGCGGTGCAGCGCGGCGAGCTGCCCGCCGACACCGACCAGGAGGCGGCGGTCGACCTCATCGTCGGCCCGCTCTACTGGCGGCTCGCCGTCGCCCGCACTCCGCTCACCCCCGGTTACCTCGACAGCCTGGTGGAGGCGGTCGCGGTCGGGCTGGGCGCCGACAGCGCGCTGCCGCGGCAACGGGAGGCGCCGGTCGTCGGCTGATCCGCCGACCCGCCGGTGCCTCCGCGCCGGACCCCGTCGGCCGGAGGGTCCGACTACTCTGCTTGCCAGAGCGGGTCAGGGCGACCCCCGCCGGCCGCCGTCCCGCACATCGCCCACACCGTGCCCGTACAACCGACAAGGACCCCCCGTGTCGAAAGTCGACCACGTCGCCGTCGCGCCGTCGCGTCCCGCAGCGGCCGACACCCCGGCCCCGGTGGGGCCGGGCCGGTTGCGGTCCCTGATCGCCGCCGCACCCGCCGTCCTCACCGACGCCGGCGTGCTGGCGTTCGCGCTCTGGACGGTGCTCTACCACGCGGCGTTCCTGTTCAGCCTGGCTCCGTCGGTGACCTTCAAGGTCTGGCTGGCCGGTTGCGTGGCGCTGGCCGGGGTGGCGCTGCTGCGGGCCGTCCGACGGAGCGGGGCGGCGCCCGCGGCCGGTCCGGCCGCGCCGGCGACCGAGGCGACCACGACCACCGCGCCGGACGCCCCCGGGTATCCCCGCCGCTGGTTGGTCGTGGTGCTGGCCGCGGCGGCCGTCGCCGCGGTCACCGCCGGCCTGGCCAACACCACGGCGGGCGACGGGATGTCCTGGTGGGTTCCGGCCAGCGCCGGGGCGGTCGCGGCGGTCGGCGGGATGCTGCTGATCCGCCGGATGTGGCTGACCTCCCCGGCGACCGCACCGGCCGCGCCGGCGCCGACCGCGTTCCAGTCCGGCTACGCGCTGGTCGTCTCGCTGCTGGTCGCCCTCTCCTCGTTCTTCATCGCCCGCAACACCCCGGACGACGTCTACTACGTCGGCAAGTCGGTCTGGGTGGCCGAGCGGGACATCATCCCGCTCAACGACTTCCTGTTCACCGAGAACGTCGCGCCGCCGATGGGTTCCCAGCCGCCGATCGCGTCCATCGAGGTGTTCGCCGGGGCGCTCGGCCGGGTCTTCGGCATCCACGGCGCCTCCGCGACCTGGTACGTGCTGCTGCCGGTGCTCGCGGTGCTCGCCGTGCTCGCGCTCTGGCGCCTGGTGCACCGCTGGGCTCCGCGCCGGCCGCTGCTCGCGTTCAGCGTGGCGGTCGCCTTCCTCTACCTGGTGGCCGGTGGCGACGCCGCCCTCGGCACCTTCCACCTGCCCCGGCTCTACGAGGGCAAGGGCATGTTCGTCTCGGCGGTCATCCCGCTGATGTGGCTCTACCTCACCAGGTGGTTCGACAACCCGTCGCGCCGAGGGCTGCTGCTCATCGTCGCGCTCTCGGTGACCGCGATCGGGCTCACCACCACCGCCGCCATCATCCTGCCGATGCTGGTCGGCGCCGCGGCGTTCGCCATGTTGCTGGTGGGCCGCTGGAAGGAGGCGCTGCTGGCCGGCGCCGCCGCGGTGGCGTACCCGGTCGGCTCGGTGCTGGTCTCCCAACTGGTTCTCGACATGGCCTCCGCCACCGGCGCGGACGACGCCTTCTTCGACGCCGAGTACACCTACCGGCGGACCCTGATGATCGGCGTGGTCGGGGTGGTCTGCGGGCTGGCGCTGTGGTGCGGCCCGCTGCTGGCCCGCCGGCGCACCCCGGCGCTGCTCGCCGCCGGCGGCACCCTGGCGCTCAGCGTGCTGCTGATCCCCGGAGTGCTGGAGCTGCTCAGCGCGCTCAGCGGCATCTCGGTGGTGCTCTGGCGGGTGCCGTGGCTGCTCGCACTGCCCGCCCTGATCGGGCTGCTCTGCACGGTGAACGTGCCCTCGCCGGTGCCGGCGCTGCGCCGGGTGGCGAGCGTCGGGATCGCGGTGGCCATGGTTGCCTCGTTCGCGGTCTTCGCCACTCCGATGTGGTCATCGGAGAGCTGGGTCACGGTGCACGACCGGCCCACCTGGAAGCTGCCGCAGCAGCGGCAGGGGATCGCGTTCTGGATCAAGGACCTGGACCGCCCGGACGGGCTGGTCCTCGCCCCGTCGGTGATCATGCGGACCTCGCTGGTCGTCACCAGCCGGGTCCGGGTGGTGCTGCCCCGCGACTTCTACCTCGTCGAGTACGACCTGAACTCCGACTTCGCCAAGGACCGGCTGCTGCTCGCCAAGTTCGCCGACGGGACCGTCACCCCGTCCCGGGCGGAGCTGGCCACGGCGATCGACCGGCTCGACGTCAGCACCATCTGCGTCTACAACGGCAACAGCTACGCCCGGCAGATGGCGCCCCAGCTCGGCTTCGAGCAGTTCGCCCAGCGCCGGGGGCCGGGCGCGGTGACCTGTTTCCGGCGCGGCTGACCAGCGTTCCGGCCGTCCGCGATGCACCGTGGGGTCGGGCCCCGCGCGTGCGGCGCGGCGGTCGGGTGCGGGTTTGACCGAAAGGTGCCGGATACCCGAGCGACGCCCGGGTGTCCCTTCGCGTTAAGGTCGCAGCACGCGTTGACGGCCCGCCTCGGGGGAAGAGCACGACCAGCGGGCCCGGCCCGTCATCGATCTCTAGGGAGCGTACTCGTTGTTCGGCACGTTGACAGGACGGATCGGAGTCGCCGCCCGTGGCGCGCTGCTGGTGCTGTCCTACCTGGTCATGCTCGCCGCGGGCGCCCTCGGTTGGGTCGGCCTGTTCGCCGTCGCCGGGCTGGTCGCCGTGCTCGGCGAATTCGCCCTCACCCGCTGGTCGCCGGCCTCCGACGTGCTGCTGGAGAAGGTCGGCCTCAACCGCGGGTACCGGCAGCTGACCCGGGACCTGTCGGCGGTGCTGCTGGTGGCCGCCGAGGTGGCGCTGAGCGGAACGCAGCTCAGTCTGCTGCTCGCGCTGCCCGCCGCGGTCTGGGTGATCGCCGTCTTCTCCGGCGCGCTGACCACCATGATCGACCGGCGCAACCCGCAGTCGGCCATGGTCCGCAACATCGAGCTGGGCCCGCTCCGCTCGGCCCCCCAGCCGCCGGCCTGGGCGGCCGCCATCGCCGGTGACCGGATGCCGGTGGTGAACATCCTGCTGGTGCCGGCCGCGGTGGCCGCCGTGGTGCGCGACGACGCCACCCCGTTCCTGGTCACCGGCGCGGTGACGGTCGCGGTGACCGCGGTGGTCGGCGCGATCATCGCGCTCACCTGGCTGCGCGGCCGGGGCACCGGGCAGAGCCCGCTGCTGCCCGCCGTGCAGCGCTGGCTGGACAGCTACCGCCCCGAGGTCGCGCTCTACTTCGCCGGCCCGGCCAAGGACGTCTACCAGGCGAACATGTGGCTGGCCCCGACCGAGGCGCTGCAGCAGCGCGCGGTGGTGCTGATGCGCAACCGGGAGGCCTTCCTGGAACTGGCCGACACCCGGCTGCCGGTGATCTGCGTACCGGCCGGGGTGGACTTCATGAACCTCGAACTGGGCAGCGTGCGGGCGGCGCTCTACGCGGCCAACGTCGGCGCGAACATCCACCTGCTGCGCGAGCCGGGCATGAAGCACGTCTTCGTCGGGCACGGCGACAGCGACAAGGCGGCCAGCGTCAACCCGTACAGCAAGGTGTACGACGAGGTCTGGGTCGCCGGGCTCGCCGGCCGCGAGCGCTACGCCCGGGCCGGGGTGGGCGTCCTCGACTCCGACATCGTCGAGATCGGACGCCCGCAGTTGGCCGGGGTGCACACCTTCGGCGCCGAGTCGGTGGACCGGCCGTTCACCGTCCTCTACGCGCCGACCTGGGAGGGCTGGCTCGACGACGACCCCTACCACACCTCGCTGGTGGTGATGGGCGAGCGGATCGTCAAGGGGCTGCTCGCCGTCTCGCCCCGGATCCGGCTGATCTACAAGCCACACCCGCTGACCGGCTCGCGGGCCAAGGAGGCCAGGGCGGTGCACGACCGGGTGGTGGAGCGGATCCGCGCGGCCGGCGGCGACACCGACGCGACCTCGCTGGAGGGCACCCGCCACCTGGTGGTCACCGGCCGCACGCCGGCCCTGTTCGACTGCTTCAACCAGACCGACCTGCTGATCAGCGACGTGTCCAGTGTGGTCTCCGACTTCGTGCAGAGCCAGCGGCCGTACGTGGTGGCCAACCCGGGCGGGCTGCCGGAGGACGAGTTCCGCCGGGAGTACCCGACGGCCCGCGCGGCGTACCTGCTCTCCGCCGACTGCGGCGAGCTGGAGAAGATCGTCGCACTGACCCGGGCCGGCGACGACCCGCTGACCGAGGCCCGCCGGGAGCTGAAGACCTACCTGCTCGGCCCCGCGGAGGCCAACCCGATGGACCGGTTCCAGGAGGAGATCGGCCGCCTCTGCCGCCGCTGAGCGCGCGCCGCACCGACCCCACCGCGCCCGGGACGACCGCGTCGTCCCGGGCGCGGCCGTTTCCGGCATACGGCACGAACGGCGCCTCGCCCCTGCCCGGCTCGGTGGCGGCCGGGACTCGTGCCGGGCCGCGGGCCTGGCGACCCCCGCTCAGCCGAGCAGGGTGGCCACCGCGTCGGCGGCCGGGGTGTCGGCCGGCAGCGCCTGCGCGGCCACCACGGCGGCCACCGGCAGCGGGCCGTACAGGTGCGGGAAGAGCTGACCGCCGCGGGACGGCTCCCAGCGCAGCGCGTCGCCGAGCCGGGCCGGGTCGACGGTCAGCAGGGTCAGCCCGGTGGCGCCGGCGAAGTGCCGGCGGGCCGTCTCCACCACCTGGTCGGCGGCCGAGAGGTGGACGAAGCCGTCCTGCCGGTCCACGGCCGTGCCCGCCAGGTGGCCGGCGGCCAGCGCCTCGTCCCACTCGGTGGTCGGCAGCAGCTTGTAGATCACATCGGCAGCCTACGCCGCCCGGGAGGGTGGCGACCGGCTCGTCCCGGAGCGGCCGGTTTCGCCGGTACCGGCCCGTCCGTCGCCCCCGGCCCGGCATGCTCAGGTGGAGCGGGTCGGAAAGGGATGGCGATGCAGAGCTACGACGACGACTGGACCGACAGCCAGCGCGCGCTGTACGACGAGTGCTACCAGGCCGGCGGGGAGTGGGCCGACGACCCGGACACCCCGAGCGAGGATGTGCAGCACGTGATCAACCTCGGCGAGGCCGACGACGACACCCTGGCCGATGCCGAGATCGACTTTCCGCCGCTGGTCGACGCGGTCACCCAGGCCACCGGGGAGAACGTGACCAGCGTGCCGGCCAGCCACGACGATCCCGGCTTCCGGGGCTTCGTGGACGGCGTCCGGGACGCCGTCGCCGACGACACCTTCGGCCTTTAGCAGCCGGCCGACCGACGCCGCACCACCGGGCCGGCCCTCCCGCCCCGGCCCGGCTTCTGCCACCATTCGGGTCGACGGACCGACGAATGGGGGACCCGGGTGCGCATCCTGCTGGTCGAGGACGACCGCCGGGTGGCCGCCGCGCTGTCGTCCGCCCTCACCCGGCGCGGATACGAGGTCGAGCACGCGGCGACGGTCGCCGCCGCGCTCTCCGCCGCCCCCTGCGACCTGGTGCTGCTCGACCTGACCCTGCCCGACGGCGACGGCACCGACCTCTGCCGGGAGCTGCGCCGGCGCAGCTCGCAGCTCGGCATCATCGCGGTGACCGCCCGGGGCGAGGAACGGGACCGGGTGCTCGGCCTGCGGCTCGGCGCGGACGACTACGTGGTCAAGCCGTTCTCGATGGTGGAGTTGCAGGCCCGGATCGAGGCGGTGCTGCGCCGCGCGGCGCACACCGTGCCGGAGCGGAACCTGATCGAGTCCGGCCCGGTCCGGATCGACGTGGCGGCCCGCACGGTGACCGTCGCCGGCCGGGCGGTGGCGCTCACCCGCAAGGAGTTCGACATCCTGCTCTCGCTGGCCCGCCAGCCCGGGGTGGCGGTGCCCCGCGACCGGATCCTGCTCGACGCCTGGGGCACCACCTGGGCGGACCGGCACACCGTCGAGGTGCACGTCGGCTCGCTGCGCGGCAAGCTGGGCGACCCGCGCCTGGTGGAAACGGTGCGCGGGGTCGGCTACCGGCTGCGCGGCGAGTGAGGGGGACGGGTGCGACGCCGCCTGGTGATCAGCTATCTGCTGCTGATGGTGCTGGTCCTGATGGCGCTGGAGACCCCGCTGGCGGCCACCCTCGCCACCCGGGAGACCGACCGGGTCCGTGCCGACCGGCTCGCCGACGCGACCCGGTTCGCCTCGCTGGCCGGCCCCGCGCTGCGCGGCGGCACGCCCGGCCCGCTCGACAACGAGCTGCGCAGCTACGACGAGCTGTACGGGATCGGCGCGGCGGTGGTCGACCGGGACCGCCGTACCGTGGTCGCCTCGGCGAGCTGGCGGGTCGCCGCGGGCACCGGCGCGGCGCTGGACACCGCCCTCTCCGGCCAGCAGGCCAGCGGGCCGGAGTCGGTCTGGCCGTGGGTGGACGGGCCGATCGTGGTGGCGGTGCCGATCAACGACGGCGGTGAGGTGCTCGGCGCGGTGGTCACCGCCACCCCGGCCGACCCGGTGCGCCGCGCCGTCACCACCTGGTGGCTGCTGCTCGCCGGGATGGGCCTGCTCGCCGTGCTGGCCTGCGTGCTCACCGCGTTCGGGCTGGCCGGCTGGGTGCTGCGGCCGGTCACCGAGCTGGACGCGGTCACCCACGAGATCGCCGAGGGGGACCGGGGCGCGCGGGTGCAGCACCGGCTGGGCCCATCCGAGCTGCGCCGGCTGGCGGCCAGCTTCAACCACATGGCCGACGTGGTCTCCGACGTGATGGACCGGCAGCGGGCGTTCGTCGCGCACGCCAGCCACCAGCTGCGCAACCCGCTCACCGCGCTGCGGCTGCGGGTGGAGGAGCTGGGACCGAGCCTGACCGATCCGCAGGGCCGCGCGGAGCACCGGCTCGCCCTGGAGGAGACCGACCGGTTGGCCCTGGTGCTGGACGCGCTGCTCACCCTGGCCCGCGCCGAACGGCGGGAGAACCAGCGGGTCACCGTGGACGCGGCGGCGGTCGCCGCCGCCCGGATGGCCGCCTGGGAGCCGCTGGCCCGGCACCGGTCGGTCACGCTCCGGCTGGTGGCGCACGACGCGCCGGCGTACGCCCGGACCGTGCCGACCGCCATCGACCAGGCCCTGGACGCGCTGATCGACAACGCGGTGAAGTTCAGCGGCGCCGGCGGGGAGGTGACGGTGACCGTCCGGCGTCAGGACGGCGGGACCGCGCTGGAGGTGCGGGACACCGGCCCGGGGATGACCAGCAGCCAGCTGCGCCAGGCGACCGAGCGCTTCTGGCGGGCGCCGGACGCGCAGAACGTCGACGGCGCCGGGCTGGGCCTGACCATCGTCGCCGTGCTGGTGGACGCCTCGGACGGTCGGCTCAGCATGCGCCGGGGCGAGCCGCGCGGCCTGGTCGCCGGCCTCTGGTTCCCCGCCCCCGCCGACGCCGAGCACCCCGACCCGTCGACCGTCGATCCGCCAACCCACCCGCCCGAGCCGCTCCCCACCCCCAGTCACGCGGAGGCACCGTGATCGCCTGAGGGGCGTTCAGGGTTTGGTGGCGCGGTACCAGGCGGCGGCCCCGGGGTGCAGCCGCAGCGGGGCGGTGGCGATCGCCGCGCGGGGACTCATCCGCCCGGCCGCGGGATGCGCGGCGGCCAGCTCCTCGCGGCGCTCCATCAGCAGCCGCGTCACCTCCCGGACCAGCGCCTCCGGCAGGTCGGCCCGGACGATCAGGAAGTTCGGGTTGGCCACCGTGGTGACCGGGTCGACCTGGTACACCGAGCGGGGGATGTCCCGGGAGACGTACACCTCCGGGTTGCCGCGACGCAGCGGCTCGGTCCACTCGCCCAGGTCGACGATCCGGATGGCGGTCGCGCCGGCCAGCTCCTCGACGCCCCGCACCGGTAGCCCGCCGGAGAAGAAGAAGGCGTCGATCCGCCCGGCCCGCAGCGCGGTCATCGAGTCGTCCAGGCCGAGCCGCTCGCGGCGGACCGCGTCGTCGCCCAGCCGCGCCACCTCCAGCAGCCGGGTGGCGGTGATCTCGGTGCCGGAGCCGGCCGCGCCCACCGACACCCGCCGGCCCCGCAGGTCGGCCAGCGTGCGGACCGGGCCACCGGCGGTGGTGACCAGGTGCAGCAGGTCGTCGTAGACCCGGGCCACCGCGAGCACCGACGGGTGCGCGGCGGGCGCGGCCGGCAGCACGTCCGCCTGGGTGAAGCCGAGTTCGGCCTCCCCGGCGCCGACCAGCCGGACGTTCTCCGCCGAGGCGGCGGTGACCACCACGCTGGCCCGCACCCCGGGCAGTTCCCGGTTGAGGATGGTGGCCAGCGACTGCCCGAACGCGTGGTAGACCGCGGTCGGGCTGCCGGTGGCGATCCGGATCGGCACCGGCGCGGCCGGCGACTCCCGGCAACCGGCCAGCCCGGGCAGGGTGACGGCCACCAGCAGCGCCACCAACGCCGCCAGGCGGGTGTCGGGCGCCCGGGCGGGGCGGGACCAGGTACGACTCACGCGCTGCACTCTGCGCCGCGCGGGCCGCCGATGGCAACCCCGCGGCTCCCGGTCCGGGGTCGCCCTGACGGTGGGTCGAAGGTGCGGGTCGATTCCCTGCGGTGCGCGTCAGGCCCGGTCGGTGGCCCGGGCGGGACCGAGCGCGGTGCTGTGCAGGATCCGCTGGCGGTCCGGGCCGTCGGCGACGCTGACCAGGAAGCAGCCGGTGCCCGGGCGGAGCTGGGCCGGGACGTCCAGCAGCGCGGCGCCGCGGACCAGGACGGCGGCGAGTTCCCGGTCGGTGAGCCGGACGCCGAGGATGTGCCGGCGCACGTGCCGCCCGCCGGCCAGCAGGGCGGCGCGCCAGGCCGCCGCGGCCAGCCGGGGCCGCCACACCCGGCGGGCCATCGAGGCGCCGGGGAACGGCCCGCCGAGCAGCTCCCGCCGGCCCTGCCGCCAGCCGGCCTCCAGCAGCCGGGCGTACGCCGGCCGGTGTTCCGGGGGCACCGAGAGCCGGTGCAGCTCGTAGCGGCGGCGCAGCCCGCCGACGGCCAGCTCGTGCTCGACCGGGACGTCCAACCGGGTGAGCAGTTGCCGCATCCGCTGGGCCGCCTCCTCGCGGTTGAACTCCACCGTGCCGCTGCGGTGGGCCGGCGGCGGCTGCCGGTGCCCGGAGCCGGCCGGTGGGGGCATGCAGCGCAGCAGACAGGTGGCCTCGAACGCGTCGGCCAGGGTCAGCCAGTCCAGCGGCGGCGGCGTCGCCGGGAGCCGGGGCCGGTCGAGCAGGGTCGGTTCCAACAGGGGCGCTCCTCGTGGGGCGTCGGGTCCTCCTACCGTGACCCGTGGGCCGCCCCGGCGGTACCGATCCGGCCCAGCCTTGAGGAAATCTTGCGGCTGCCCTACAGCTCGGTGACCACCACGTCGACCATGCGTGGCCGACCGGCCGGCGCGGGCTGCTCCAGCACCTGGTACTTCAGGTCGCGCAGGGCGGTCACCAGCCCGTCGGCGGTACGTGGCCGGGCGCCGGCGAGCAGCAGGTCGCGGACCAGCCGGCCCTTGGTCGCCTTGTTGAAGTGGCTCACCACCGACCGCACGGGCACCCCGTCGACCTCCCGCTCGTGCAGCACCCGCACCGTCACCGTGCGGGCGGCCGGGGCGCCGCGCGGGGTCCAGGTCGCCGCGTACGCGCCGGAGCGCAGGTCGAGCACCGGACCGTCGCCGGCCGCGGCGTCCATCGCCGGCGCCAGCGCCCGCCGCCACCAGGCCGACAGGGCGCCGACGCCGGGCAGCCTCGCGCCGATCGGGCAGCGGTACGGCGGGATCCGGTCGGTGAGCCGGACCGCGCCCCAGAGACCCGAGGCGACCAGCACCGACCGGCGGGCCATCCGCTGCGCCGCCGGGGGCAGCGACGCGAGATCGAGCGCCTCGTAGAGCACCCCGGTGTAGATCCGGCCGGCGGGCGCGGTGGCGGCCGCCCGCAGCCGGGCGTTGCGCCGCAGCTCGCCACCCTGTCCGGGGCTGAGCCCGAGGGTGGTGCGGGCCGCCCCCTGGTCGCCCGCGGCGAGGGTGACCAGCGCCGCCAGCACCTCCTCCCGGGCCGGGTTCAGCTCGGGCAGCGAGAGCCGGGTCAGGTCCAGCCGCCGGCCGGTGCCGGCGTCGGCCTTCCCCTCGGAGGGCGGCAGCAGGATGAGCATCGGTGACTCCTCGATCTCCCGGCGGTCGGGGGCCGGCCGGGCCAGCGTACGGGGCGGGCCTACCGCCACGGCCGCACCGGCTTCTCCGGGTGGTACACCCGATACCCGCCGACCTCGGTGAGCAGCGCGGCGTCGGCCCGGTCGCCGAGCAGCCGCCGCAGCCGGCGCTCCATCGTCGAGCCGGCCTCCACCAGGTAACCCGGCCGGTCGGCCCGGCCCACCCGCTCCCAGTACGCCGGCACCCGGTTGCGCCCCGGGGTGACGCCGCCGTCGAGCACCCCGCAGACCACCTCCTCGGCGGTGTTGAAGACCAGGCGGTTGCAGGTCCAGTAGTCCCCGTACACCTCGCGCAGGCCGGCGCCGCGCACCGCGGCGGCCAGCTCGCGCGCCTGCCGCTCCTCGGTCCGGGACGCCGCCGTGCCGACGGCGGCGAAGAGCACGGTGATCACCAGCGTGGTGGCGGCCAGCGCGGCCAGCACGGCGGTGGCGAGCGCCCCGGTCAGCCGGCCGGCCACGCCGACGGTGCCCCGCCAGCAGGCGACCGCCGCCAGCCAGAGCGGCCAGAGCACCGCCGGCAGCGACAGCTGGAGCACCGACAGGTACCGCGCGTTGCCCAGCGGGTCACTGACGGCCTGCGGGCTGCGCACGTACGACAGCAGGGTGGCCGCGGCGGCGGCGACCAGCGCGAGCCGCACCACCGGCCCGACCCGCCGTTCCGGCGCGGCCGCGGCGCGGGAGTACGCCACCACCGCGGCCACCGCGGCGGCCACCAGCAGCACCGGATAGAGCAGGCCGAACCACTCCTGCCAGCGGGCGCAGCCGTCGACCGGGCAGAGCCCGGTGGCCAGCGGCACCCCCTCCAGCAGCCCACCGCGGAGCCGGTCGGACCACGGCGGGGTGGCGCCGGTCCCGGCGCTGACCTCGCGGAACTCCGACAGCGAGTCCTCCCCGGGTGGGGCGACCAGGTTGTCGTAGATCATCGGCGCCGCCCCGACCAGCAAGCCGGCCAGCAGCAGCACCCCGGCCCAGCCGGCCAGCTCCCGGCGGGCCGCCCAGAGCAGCGCCAGGCCGGCCACCGCCAGGTAGGGCACGATCAGCCAGTCCGACCAGACGGCCACCCCGGCGAGCAGGCCGAACAGCCCGACGGCCAGCCACCGGCGGCGGAGCGTGCGGTGCGCCAGCCCCACCACGATCAGCAGCATCAGCAGCACCGCCGCCTTGGCCTCGGGCCGCCCGCCGACCACGGTGAGCTGGTCGCGCACCACCCGCTCCGAGCCGAGCGCCAGCAGGCCGACGACGAAGGTGGCGAACCACGGCGACCCGATCCGCCGGGTCAGCCGGTGGATGAGCCAGAGGAAGAGCGCGTACAGCACGAGTAGCGGCAGCCGCAGCACCGGCCAGCTCGGCCCGGCCACCGCCACCAGCGGCGCGGCCAGGTACGACTCCAGCATCCCCATGTAGCGCTGCCCGTACAGGAAGACCGGGAGTTCCCGGCCCTCGGCGATGTGCAGCGCGGCCAGCCCGAACGTCGCCTCGTCGCTGTTGGAGACCGGCACCGTGTGGAGCGTCAGGACCAGCCGGTAGCCGACCCCGGCCAGCCCGAGCAGCAGCGCGACGAGCGCCGGCCGGTCGAGCTGAGGGCGCCACCGCCCACGGTTCCGCGCTGCTTGCGACACGACCAACGCCCCCGTCGTCGTCCCGCCCGGAGTGTTTCACGTTCGGTGCGACCGGCGCGCCGGATCGGGCGGAGTCGGCGCCGGCGGAGGCGGTCGTCTCGCGTGGCCGAGGTGGCCGGTCTGTGGCAGGGTGGCAGCGTGCCACCCACTCCCGCCGGCCAGCTGGCCGTACCGCAACTGCACCGGGCCGCGCGAGTCGAGGACGCCATCCACCAGCTGGTCGAGCGCCGGTTGCGGCGCACCGGCTGGCGGATCAACATCGTCGCCTACACCGGCTACGGCGCGCCGGGCTGGGTGCGGGTGATGTGCCGGGTGCTGCTGGGCCGGCCGGACACCCGCCAGCGGGCCAAGCCGGAGAAGGTGCGCGGCTGGCGCAGCTTCACCACGCTGCCGGCCAAGCACGTGACGGTGACCATCGAGGCGGGTGGGGTGCGGCACGAGGCGCACGCCGACCGCAGCGGCTTCATCGACACGGTGGTGGCGGCCGACCTGCCGCCGGGCTGGGGGTCGGTGCGGCTGAGCATGCCCGACGCCGAACCGGTCGAGGCGCCGGTGCGGATCCTCGACCCGGACGTCCGGTTCGGCATCCTCTCCGACATCGACGACACGGTCATGGTGACCGCGCTGCCCCGGCCGCTGCTCGCCGCGTGGAACACGTTCGTCCTGGACGAGCACGCCCGCAACGCGGTGCCCGGCATGGCGGTGCTCTACGAGCGGCTGGTCACCGCGCATCCCGGCGCGCCGGTCTTCTACCTCTCCACCGGCGCGTGGAACGTCGCGCCGACGCTGACCCGGTTCCTGTCCCGGCACCTCTACCCGGCCGGGCCGCTGCTGCTCACCGACTGGGGCCCGACGGCGGACCGGTGGTTCCGCAGCGGCCGCGAGCACAAGCGGGTCACCCTGGCCCGGCTCGCCAAGGAGTTCCCGGACGTGCGCTGGCTGCTGGTCGGCGACGACGGCCAGCACGACCAGGAGATCTACCGCGAGTTCGTGGTCGCCCACCCGGAGAACGTGGCCGGGGTGGCGATCCGCCGGCTGTCGCCGACCCAGGCGGTGCTCGCCGGTAGCCTGCCGGCGCCGGCCGGGCCCTCGTCGCAGGGGCCGGTGGGGCAGAAGTGGCTCTCCGCGCCGGACGGGGCCGGGTTGTGGAAGCTGCTCCGCGAGGCGGGCCTGGTCTGACGTACGCCCGAGCCCGTGCTCGGCGCCCGGCGGTCACCTGCCGGGCCTGCCTTCGCGCTGCGGCGGGACGGCGGCGTCGTGACGCAGGGCGACCGTCCTGGACCGGCTACTTCAGGTGAGGGTGATACCTCAGAGTCATCAATATGCCGCTGAGGTATCAGGTTTGTGAGGCATCGTCGGCCGGCGCGGCGCGAGCCAGGAGCCTCGCCCCGGTCAGCCCTGTCGCAGCCAGAGCACCCCGAGCGGGGGCACCTGGAGCGCGGCGGAGGCCGGCATGCCGTGCCACGGCACGTCCTCGGCGTGCACCTGGCCCAGGTTGCCCACCCCCGACCCGCCGTAGTGGTGGGCGTCGGTGTTGAGCACCTCGGCCCAGGCGCCGCCGGCCGGCAGCCCGACCCGGTAGTCGGGCAGCGGCAGGGCGGAGAAGTTCGCCACGCAGACCAGGGTGGAGCCGTCCGGGGCGATCCGGACGAACGAGACGGTGTTGTTGGCGACGTCGTCGCCGGCGATCCAGCGGAACCCGGCGGGCTCGGTGTCCTGCGCCCAGAGCGCCGGGGTGTCCCGGTAGACCGCGTTGAGGTCGCCGACCAAGCGCTGCACCCCGGCCCGGGCCGGGTCGTGCAGCAGGTACCAGTCCAGCCCGCGCTCCTCGCTCCACTCCCGGTCGTCGGCCAGCTCGCAGCCCATGAAGAGCAGCTGCTTGCCCGGGTGCGCCCACATGTACGCCAGCAGCGCCCGCACGTTGGCCAGCCGCTGCCAGGTGTCGCCGGGCATCTTCCCGGCGAGCGAGCCCTTGCCGTGCACCACCTCGTCGTGGCTGATCGGCAGCACGTAGTTCTCGCTCCAGGCGTACGCCAGGGAGAACGTGAGCTGGTGATGGTGGTGCTGCCGGTAGATCGGGTCCTTCGAGGTGTAGAGCAGGGTGTCGTGCATCCAGCCCATGTTCCACTTGAACCCGAAGCCGAGCCCGCCGTCCGCGGTCGGCCGGGTCACCCCCGGCCAGGCGGTCGACTCCTCGGCGACCATCACCACCCCGGCGTGGTGCTTGTAGACGGTGGCGTTGACCTCCTGCAGGAAGGCGATCGCCTCCAGGTTCTCCCGGCCGCCGTGCACGTTCGGCGTCCACTGCCCCTCCTGGCGGGAGTAGTCCAGGTAGAGCATCGAGGCGACCGCGTCCACCCGGAGCCCGTCGACGTGGAACTCCTCGCACCAGTAGAGCGCGTTGGCGACCAGGAAGTTGCGCACCTCCCGGCGGCCGAAGTCGAAGACGTACGTGCCCCAGTCGGGGTGCTCGCCGCGGCGCGGGTCGGGGTGCTCGTAGAGCGGCGTGCCGTCGAAGCGCGCCAGCGCCCACTCGTCGCGCGGGAAGTGCGCCGGCACCCAGTCCAGGATCACCCCGATCCCGGCGCCGTGCAGCCGGTCGACGAGGTGGCGGAACTCGTCCGGGTCGCCGAACCGGGAGGTGGGGGCGTAGTAGCCGGTCACCTGGTAGCCCCACGAGCCGCCGAACGGGTGCTCCATCACCGGCAGGAACTCCACGTGGGTGAAGCCCAGCTCGGTGACGTACGCGGTGAGCTGCTCGGCCAGCTCCCGGTAGCCCAGCCCGGGCCGCCAGGAGCCCAGGTGCACCTCGTAGACGCTCATCGGCTCCTGGTGCGGCCGGTGCCGGGCCCGCCGTTCCAGCCACGCCGCGTCGGACCACTCGTAGCGGGAGTGGTGCACGACGGAGGCGGTGGCCGGCGGCACCTCGGCGTACGCGGCGAGCGGGTCGGCCTTGTCCCGCCAGTGCCCGTCGGCGCCGAGGACGCGGTACTTGTACCGGGCGCCGACCCGGACGCCGGGCACGAACACCTCCCACACCCCGCTGGCGCCGAGCGAGCGCATCGGCCAGCCGTCGTCCGGGGCCCAGCCGGTGAAGTCGCCGACCACCCGGATGCCGCGGGCGTTGGGCGCCCAGACCGTGAAGGCGACGCCCTCGTCGTAGACCCGGGCGCCGAGCGCCTCCCAGAGCCGCTCGTGCCGGCCCTCGCCGATCAGGTGCAGGTCCAGCTCGCCCAGGGTGGGCGGGTAGCGGTACGGGTCGTCGTGGATCGCGCCGTCGACCTCCACCCGGTAGTCGAGCACGCTGCCCGGCACGCTGGCCTCGAAGACACCGGCGTCGTGCACCCGCTTCATCGGGTGCCGCTCCGCGCCCACCACGACGGCCACGTCGCCGGCGCCCCGGCGCAGCGTACGGATGATCGTCCGGCCGTCGGCGGGGTGCGCGCCGAGCAGGGCGTGCGGGTCGTGCGTCGCTCCGGTGATCAGCTGGTCCATCGGGCGTCGTCCTCCTGCGCGGGAGCGGTGGGGGCGGTGCCGCCCGACAGGTCGGCGGGCACGTCCGCGACGGTCAGCTCGGCCGGGGCCGTCGTCGCGGGCGGCGGGGTGTCGGGAGCGGCCGGGCGGTGCACGGTCAGCACGTGCGCGGGGTGCAGGTACGGGTCGAGGCGGACCGCGTTGCGCTGCCCCCACTCGTACCGGGCGCCGGTCAGCTCGTCGTGCACGGTGAACCGCTCGTGCCAGTCGAAGCCGAGCGCGGGCATGTCCAGGGTGGTGTTGCCCCACTGCACTTCCCGCGGGTCGAACGAGCAGACCACGACGACCGTGTTGCCGGTGTCCGGGTCGTGCTTGGACCAGCAGAGCAGCGCCGGGTTGTCGATGTCGTGGAAGACCAGGTTGCGCAGCCGGTGCAGGGCCGGATTCTCCCGGCGCACCCGGTTGAGGGTGGCGACGAACGGCGCGAGGGAGCGCCCCTGCGCCTGGGCGCCGGCCCAGTCTCGGGGCCGCAGCTCGTACTTCTCGTTGTCCAGGTACTCCTCGGCGCCGGGGCGGGCCACGTGCTCGAAGAGCTCGTAGCCGGCGTACATGCCCCAGGACGGGGAGAGCAGCGCGGCCAGCACCGCCCGGATCTTGAACATCGGCGGGCCGCCGTGCTGGAGCGTCTCGTGCAGGATGTCCGGCGTGTTGGGCCAGAAGTTCGGCCGCATGTAGTCCGCCGCCGCGACCAGTTCCGCACAGTACGCGCGCATCTCCGCCGCGGAGGTGCGCCAGGTGAAGTACGTGTACGACTGGGTGAAGCCGATCTTGCCCAGGCCGTGCATGATCGCCGGCCGGGTGAACGCCTCGGCCAGGAAGAGCACGTCCGGGTCGACCTGCTTGACCTGCCAGATCAGCCAGTGCCAGAAGTCGAACGGCTTGGTGTGCGGGTTGTCCACCCGGAAGATCCGGATCCCCTCGCCGACCCAGTGCAGCACCACGCGCAGGATCTCCGCCCGGATGCCGTCCGGGTCGTTGTCGAAGTTGAGCGGGTAGATGTCCTGGTACTTCTTCGGCGGGTTCTCCGCGTACGCGATGGTGCCGTCGGCCCGGGTGGTGAACCACTCCGGGTGCTCGGTCACCCAGGGGTGGTCCGGCGCGCACTGCAACGCCAGGTCCATCGCCACCTCCAGGCCCTGCTCGGCGGCGGCGGCGATGAAGTCCCGGAAGTCCTCCGCCGTACCCAGGTCGGGGTGGATGGCGTCGTGCCCGCCCTCGGCGGCGCCGATCGCCCACGGCGAGCCGACGTCGTCCGGGCCGGCGGTGAGCGCGTTGTTGCGGCCCTTGCGGTTGACCCGGCCGATCGGGTGGATCGGCGGCAGGTAGAGCACGTCGAAACCCATCGCGGCGACGCCCGGCAGGCGTTCCGTGGCGGTGGCGAAGGTGCCCGAGCGGGCCGGCGCGTCGACGGTGGCCGGGATCGCCCCCTCGGAGCGGGGGAAGAACTCGTACCAGGCGGAGAAGAGCGCCCGCTCCCGGTCCACCCAGAGCCGGTGCTCCTCGCCGGTGGTGACCAGTTCCCGGACCGGATGGTCCCAGAGCAGCGTGGCCAGTTCCAGCGCCGGGCCGACCCGGCGGGGCAGCGGCAGGCCGCCGTCGCGCAGCGCCCCGGCCGCGGCGCGGACCCGGTCCCGCTCCGCGGCCGGCACCAGCCCGGCGGCGGCCTCCAGCACCCGGGCCCCCTCGGCCAGGTCGTTGGCCAGGTCGGCCTCGCCCTGACCGGCGGCGATCTTCTTGGTGACCGCGTTCTGCCAGGTGAGGTACGGATCCTGGAACGCCTCGACGGCGAAGGTCCAGGTGCCGACCGCGTCCGGCCGGATGGTGCCGAGCCAGCGGTCCTGGCCGGGCTCGCCGGGGCGCATCCGGGTGAACGGGCGCGGCCGGTCGTCGGGGCCCCGCCAGACCACGTTGCAGCCGAGCGCGTCGTGGCCCTCGCGGTAGGCCCGCGCCGAGACCGGCACCGCCTCGCCGACCACGGCCTTCGCCGGGTAGCGACCGCACGAGACGACGGGGGAGACGTCTTCGATCGGGAACCGTCCAGTCACCCCGCCAACCTACTGCGCGTGATCCGTTCCCGCGCGACTCAGCCGGCGGCGCCCACCGACCGGTACACCTCCACGGTCTGCCGGGCCACGGTCTCCCAGGAGAAGTGCTCCACCGCCCGGCGCCGGCCCGCCCGGCCGAACTCGGCGGCCCGCTCCGGGGCGGCCAGCACCTCGTTGATCCGGGCGGCCAGGTCGGCCACGAAGGCTTCCGGGTCGAGCGGCCGGCCGGAGCCGTCGGTGGCCTGTCGGATCGGGACCAGCAGCCCGGTCTCGCCGTCGGCGACCACCTCCGGGATGCCGCCGGTGGCGGTGGCCACCACCGCGGTCTCGCAGGCCATCGCCTCCAGGTTGACGATGCCCATCGGCTCGTAGACCGACGGGCAGACGAAGACGGTGGCGTGCGTGAGCACCTGGATCACCTCGTGTTTGGGCAGCATCTCGGCCACCCAGACCACCCCGGAGCGGGTGGCCCGCAGCTGGTGGACCAGGTTCTCCACCTCGGCGGCGATCTCCGGGGTGTCCGGCGCCCCGGCGAGCAGCACCAGCTGGGTGTCCGCCGGCAGCGACCGGGCCGCCCGCAGCAGGTACGGCAGCCCCTTCTGCCGGGTGATCCGGCCGACGTACACCACGCTCGGCCGGGCCGGGTCGATGCCGAGCCGGTCCACCACGTCGGTGCCCCGGTCCGGGGCGTACTGCTCGGTGTCGATGCCGTTGTGGACCACCCGGACCCGGTCCGGGTCCACCGCCGGGTACGCGGCCAGCACGTCCCGCCGCATCCCCGCGCTGACCGCGATGACCGCGTCGGCCGCCTCCACCGCCGTCCGCTCGCACCAGGAGGAGAGCGCGTAACCGCCGCCGAGTTGCTCGGCCTTCCACGGCCGCAGCGGCTCCAGGCTGTGCGCGGTGACCACGTGCGGCACCCCGTACAGCAGCTTCGCGGTGTGCCCGGCCAGGTTGGCGTACCAGGTGTGGCTGTGCACCACGTCGGTGCCGGCGCAGCCCGCGGCCATCTCCAGATCCACGCCCATCGTGCGCAGCGCGGCGTTCGCGCCGGTCAGGCCGAACGGCTCGGCGTACGCGGTGACCCCCGGCTCGGTGCGTGGCGCGCCGAAGCAGTGCACCCGGACCTCGGTCAGCCGGCGCAGCTCGCGGGCCAGGTACTCGACGTGCACCCCGGCGCCGCCGTACACCTCCGGCGGGTACTCCCGGGTGAGCAGGTCGACGCGCAGCTGAGGGGTGTCCGTCATCCCCCGCACCCTAGTGCAGAACTGTGCCCGTACGAGTGGTGAAGTCCGACGCGGATGGATAGCGTCGGGACATGGCTGACAAGGTGCTCGCGATCGTCCTGGCCGGCGGGGAGGGCAAGCGCCTGATGCCGCTCACCACGGACCGGGCCAAGCCGGCCGTCCCCTTCGGCGGGATGTACCGCATGGTCGATTTCGTTCTCTCCAACCTGGCCAACGCCGGCTACCTCAAGATCGTGGTGCTGACCCAGTACAAGTCGCATTCGCTCGACCGGCACATCACCAAGACCTGGCGGATGTCCACCCTGCTGGGCAACTACGTGACCCCGGTGCCGGCGCAGCAGCGCCGCGGCCCCTGGTGGTTCGCCGGCTCGGCCGACGCGATCTACCAGAGCTTCAACCTGATCTACGACGAGCAGCCCGACTATGTGATCGTCTTCGGCGCCGACCACATCTACCGGATGGACCCGCGGCAGATGGTGGAGGACCACATCGCCTCCGGGGCCGCGGTGACCGTGGCCGGCATCCGGCAGCCGCTGTCGATGGCCGACCAGTTCGGGGTGATCGAGGTCGGCGAGGACGGCCGGCGGATCCGGGCGTTCCGCGAGAAGCCCACCGACGCCGTCGGCCTGCCCGACGCCCCCGACGAGATCTACGCCTCGATGGGCAACTACGTCTTCACCACCAAGGCGCTCTGCGACGTGGTCGAACGCGACGCGGAGGACAAGACCAGCAAGCACGACATGGGTGGCAGCATCATCCCGATGCTGGTCGAGCGGGGCGAGGCGAACGTCTACGACTTCCGCGACAACGAGGTGCCCGGCAGCACCGACCGGGACCGCGGCTACTGGCGCGACGTGGGGACGCTGGACTCGTTCTACGACGCGCACATGGATCTGATCAACGTGCACCCGGTCTTCAACCTCTACAACTTCGAGTGGCCGATCTACACCGAGCAGCCGCCGTACCCGCCGGCGAAGTTCGTCCACCAGTGGGGCGAGCGGGTCGGCCGGGCGGTCGCCTCGATGGTCTCGCCCGGTGCGGTGATCTCCGGCTCGCTGGTGGAGAACTCGGTCGTCTCGCCCAAGGTGAAGGTGCACTCCTGGGCGCACGTGGACGGCTCGGTGCTCATGGAGGGCGTCGAGATCGGCCGGCACGCCGTGATCCGCCGGGCCATCCTCGACAAGAACGTGGTCGTCCCCGAGGGGGCCGAGATCGGCGTCGACCTGGAGAAGGACCGGCAGCGCTACACCGTGTCGGACAACGGCGTCGTGGTGATCGGCAAGGGCCAGCGGGTGGAGCTGTGAGCCGGCGCCACGTGTGACCCCGCCCGCCGAAGGGAAAGAGTCAGCGTCCGTCCCGCCTGAGGAGGTAGCCGCCGTGGCCCATCCCCGTGCCGGCCAGCCCGCCGAGCCCGCCGACCTGGTCGACGTGCCGAGGCTGGTGACCGCCTACTACGCCGAGCACCCGGATCCGCAGGACCCGGCGCAGCAGGTCTCCTTCGGCACCTCCGGCCACCGCGGGTCGAGCCTGCGCAACGCCTTCAACGAGGGTCACATCCTCGCCGTCACCCAGGCGCTCTGCGACCACCGCCGGGAACGCGGCCCGGACGGCCCGCTCTTTCTCGCCCGGGACACCCACGCCCTCTCCGCCCCGGCCGCGGTGACCGCGCTGGAGGTGCTCGCCGCCAACGGGGTCACCGTGCTGGTGGACAGCCGGGACGGCTACACCCCCACCCCGGCGCTGTCGCACGCCGTGCTGACCCACAACCGGGGACGGACCACCGGGCTCGCCGACGGCATCGTGATCACCCCGTCGCACAACCCGCCCGACGACGGCGGCTTCAAGTACAACCCCACCCACGGCGGGCCGGCCGACAGCGACGTCACCAAGTGGATCCAGGACCGCGCCAACGCGATCCTCGCCGGCGGGCTGAAGGAGGTCCGGCGGATCCCGTACGCCCGGGCCCGCGCCGCCGACACCACCGGGTCGTACGACTTCCTCGCCGGCTACGTCGACGACCTGCCGGCGGCCCTCGACATCGACGCGATCCGCGCCGCCGGGGTGCGCATCGGCGCCGACCCGCTCGGCGGGGCCAGCGTGGCCTACTGGGGCGAGATCGCCGAGCGGCACCGGCTGGACCTGACGGTGGTCAACCCGACGGTCGACCCGACCTGGCGGTTCATGACCCTGGACGGCGACGGCAAGATCCGGATGGACTGCTCCTCGCCGAACGCGATGGCGTCGCTGATCGCCGCCCGCGCCGACTACCAGGTCTCCACCGGCAACGACGCCGACGCCGACCGGCATGGCATCGTCACCCCCGACGCCGGCCTGATGAACCCCAACCACTACCTCACGGTCGCGATCGCCCACCTGTTTCGCACCCGTACCCGGTGGGGCCCGGCCGCCGCGGTCGGCAAGACCCTGGTCTCCTCGTCGATGATCGACCGGGTCGCCGCCGACCTGGGCCGCCCGCTGCTGGAGGTGCCGGTCGGCTTCAAGTGGTTCGTACCCGGGCTGCTCGACGGCGCGGTCGGCTTCGGCGGCGAGGAGAGCGCGGGCGCGTCGTTCCTGCGCCGCGACGGCGGCACCTGGACCACCGACAAGGACGGCATCCTGCTCTGCCTGCTCGCCGCCGAGATCATCGCGATCACCGGGCGTACCCCCAGCCAGCACTGGGCCGAACTGGCCGAGCGCTTCGGCGCGCCCTCGTACGCCCGGATCGACGCGCCGGCGAGCCGGGAGGAGAAGGCGGTGCTCGGCAAGCTCTCCCCGGAGCAGGTGACCGCGACCGAACTGGCCGGCGAGCCGATCACCGCGACCCTCACCACCGCGCCGGGCAACGGCGCGCCGATCGGCGGGCTCAAGGTGACCACCGAGTCGGGCTGGTTCGCCGCCCGGCCGTCCGGCACCGAGGACGTCTACAAGATCTACGCCGAGTCGTTCCAGGGCCCGGAGCACCTGACCCGGATCCAGCAGGAGGCCAAGGACCTCGTCGCCGAGGTGCTCAAGCAGGCCTGATCCCCGATCAGCGGGGTGGCGGCAGCTGCCGGCGGTTGAGCTGCTGGCGCAGGCCCTCCGGGAGCAGCTCGCGCAGCTGCTCGGGCAGCAGCGGCAGGTCCAGCAGACTCAGCTTGAGCTGGTTGCGCTCCTGGTAGCGGCGCGGGTCGAGACGGACCACCAGGCCGGCGTCGCGGCGGTAGCGCACCCGCACGGCCCCCGAGGTCACGGCGTTGCGGATAATGACGCCGTCCATCTCCATGGCGACCGGCCCGGACCCGGGGCGCAGCTCCAGGTGGATGGTCTCGTCCGGGGAGAGCACCACCGAGCGGGAGATCCCGGCCATCGGCGCCGACGGGGTCACCACCACCGCGTCGGCGGCCGGGGAGATCAGTGGACCGCCGGCGGCGTAGCTGTACGCGGTCGACCCGGTCGGGGTGCTCAGCACCAGCGCGTCGCAGCGGTAGTAGCCGTACTGCTGCCCGTCGACGGCGAGCGTGGCGTTGACGAACCCCGCACCGGGCTGGCGGACCAGCGCGACGTCGTTGAACGCGACCACGTCCTCGCCGCACAGGTCGCAGACCAGGCAGCTGTGCCGCTCGACGGTGAAGTCCTTGACGGCCAGCCGGTCCAGCGCCCGCGGCAGGTCCGGCGGCTCCACCTCCACCAGGAAGCCCAGCTTGCCGACGTGCACACCGAGGACGGGCTTCGGGTCGCGCACCGCGGAGCGCAGCGCGCCGAGCATGGTGCCGTCCCCACCGATGGCGATCAGGGCGTTCGACGCGGCGGCCACCTCGTCGGCCGGCAGCGGCTCGACCGTGGAGGGCACCCGGTGCCGGTCCTCGGCCCGTACCGTCACGCTCATCCGGTGCCGGGTCGCCCAGTCGACGACGATGCCGACCACCTCGGAGACGTCCCGGGTGGGGTGCAGCACCAGCCCGAGCCGGATCCGGTCCATACCTACACCTCACCACATTCAGGGCGGCGGGATCGGCCGTACCGGCGGGAGCGCGGATGGCTCGGCCATCGGCCCCGCGCCGCGAGCCCGGGTCGTCCCGGCCGTCGCGCCCGCTGCTCCGCGCCCGAGACCGACCCGGCCGGCGCCGCATGGGCTCCTGACGGGGGTCAGCGGGGCTCGACGCCGTCCTGTGCGGGTATCCACCGGCCAGCCCAGACGCCGTCGACGATGAAGTAGTAGAGCATTCCGTTCATCACCGTGCGACGGTTCGTGTGCGCCTGTGACGCGGCGCGCAGGGTGAAGGTCTTCGCGGTGGCTCGCACGCCGAGCGAATTGAAGGTGTACCCGGTGTACGTGCCCTGCCGGAACTGCACGATTCTGGCGGGCGCGAAGGTGTAGGTCTCGACGGAGAGCTTGATGAAGGCGCGACCGTAGGTCTCGCGGACCCAGTACCCGGCGAGGGTTCCGCTCGTTACCTGCAACCACACCCCGGACGCACCGGCGAGGCGGTGCCGCGCCCCGATGCTCACGGCCTCCGCCGCCCCCAGCTCGACTGTCCGGCTGTCGATGATGCGGCGGGCCGAGTCCACTCGGTGGGCCTGGTGGCTCCCGGCGCCAAGATACCCGCGCCCGCCGAGTTGCGCGGCCGGGTAGTCGTCGAGCAGTCGGTCTCCGGAAACCGCCAGCGAGGGGGCGCCCGTCATGTCGTAGAGCTTGTAGATCTGGCCGACATGGACCGTGTGATAGTTGGGGTACGCGTACTCCGGATGGCCGAGGCAGTACCTGCTGAGCCAGCCGGGGTCGCGGATCTCGTCCAGGTGGCCCTCCACCGCGGTGATCCCGCCCTGAGCGAGTTCCTTCGCCTGCTCCGAGCCGGTGGTACGAAAGTAGTCGTACAGGCCGTAGATCGCGAAGATGTGTCCGTTGAGGGCACGGTCCGCGCCGGGGTGCTTGGCGTACTCCTCGAACCACAGGTAGCCGTCGCTGTCGACGTCGACCGTCCACGGCACGCCCCCGCTCCGCAGGTTGGTGAAGCTGGCGAACAGTTGGGTGGCGGCATCGGCGTACCGCTGCTTACCGGTTACTTCGTGGAGGCGGACGAAGGCGCTCATGGCCTGTCCCTGCGCCATGGCGGAGTACCAGGGCGCGGTCATCATGTCGGTGCGGTCGCCGTGCAGCGCCCAGTCGAAGGGGTACGGCAGGTAGATGGCGCCCCGGGCGTGTACGGCGTTGGTGAGCAGACGCTCGGCGTGGGCCTCCACCCGGGCGAGGTAGCGCGGGTCCCGGTTGTGGTGGTAGCTGGCCAACCGGGTGAGCATGAATTGCGCCTGGAGAACCGGATGGTCGTACGCGCGGCCGTCGATGATCCGTACGGAGACGCCCTGCTCGTCGTACGTTCCTGAACCGTCCAGCGGACCAGCGGCGCTGGCGTAGTAAGGCAGCCGCTGCACCGGCAGTTCGAGGATCCGGTAATCGTTGCGATGGAAGGCGAAGGGCGCTTTTGACACAGCCGGACGAGCACCCGACAGCACCACCACGAGCAGCACGGCGGTAGCCAACGTCAATGTCCGGTACCCGCGCATCAACTTCCTGCCACGCCGCATGGCGGGCGGTGGCAGCGGTGGCTCTTTCCTCACCGTGATCGAGATCTCCAGCCTGACCCTCGTCATCTCAATTCCGACCTCACGTGCCGTGATGCCGCATTCAAGCCGGCCCGCACGACGGTTCCTGTTCGGGACTGCCGGGCTTGCCCGCTCCCGGCGTCGGCTCGGCCCTTGCCGATCGAGCGACGGTCCCACTGCCAACGGTGGGGCGAGCCGCTGGGGGGGTCGAACGTCACGACCTGCCGGCCGGTTCCTCGTGGATCCGGTCGTCACCCTGGCGAAGCGGTGACGGATGCAGGGGAACCGCCCCCGGTCGGCAGGGCGACGGCCTCGTCGAGCACCTGTTGCAAGCGGGCCGCCGTCGCGGTGCGGGACCGGTGCTGGTCGATGAACTGGCGACCCCGTTGCCCCATCTGCTGCAGCAGCTCAGGATCACGTTCCACCAGGTCGCGCAGGCCCACGGCGAGCTTGCCCGGCTCGACAGCCGCTCCTGCGGCGGCCTCCCGCACGATGTCGTGCGGCTCCCCCGGGCAGTTGGTCGCCACCGGTACCCCGGCCGCCAGGTAGTCGTAGAGCTTGTTCGGGCTGGCCCCCATCCGGAACACCTCCGCGTCCGCGAGCACGTGCACACCGATGTCCGCCCCCCCGAGGATGCCGGCCAGTTCAGCCTTCGGCACCGGATCGAGGAAGTGCACGTTCGACAGGGCCTCGGCGCGGGCCCGGGCGACCAACCGTGGCTTGTCGATGCCGTCACCGATCAGCGCGAAGGTGTGCTCCGGCAGTTCCGCCGCCGCGTCCAACAGTTCGTCCAGACCGTTCGCCGGACCGTGCGCTCCGGCGAACACGATCAGCTTGCCGCGTTGGGGCAGCCGGTCACGCAGCGGGATGTACCGGTCGTGGCGTAGTGCGAAGGTCGACGGTTCGGCCCCGTTGCTCACCCATGCGAGCTTGTCCTCGTCGATACCCAACGACCGGAAGTACGAGCGCCAGCCGTCGGCGACCATCACGATCCGGTCGGCCCGCCGGTACAACCACAGCTCCAGGCCGCGCAGCGCCCGGTGCAGTGCCGAGCCGCGGCGGAGGTAACCCGTACCGACCATCGACTCGGGCCACAGATCACGGATTTCCAGCACGAAACGTGCCCGGCGCAGCCGGGCCACCATCCAGCCGGCGACCGGGGCCAGGATGTGCGGGGAGGAGGCGTAGACGACATCCGGGCGGGGCTGGCGCAGCGCCGCCCGGAAGGCGTTCCGGGCGTAGCTGATCCAGCTCAGCACCCGGCGGTGGTCGTTGCCGGTGTAACTCGTCACCCGGACGCTGATGAAGTGGGGATCGTCCGGGACGTAGGTCCGGCGCGAGACGTGGTCCTGACTCGCGACGATGATCGACCAATCCCAGCCCTTGAGTCGGCTGAACAGCTCGACGTGTCGGGTGCCACCCGCGTGGGACAGCGGCTTGGCGTAGTGGTTCAGGACCAGAACGCGGCGTGCCGTCGGTTGCTGTGCTGCCACGGTGCGATCTCCATTCTCTGTCCGGAGCGGACGTGTCTGGGGCCGGGCCGCAACACGGCGACGACGGCGAGAATCCAACAGAATCGGGTGTCGAAGTAGTCGCCGGAGAACATGCTCGTCAGCAGGATGTAGATCGCGCCGACCGCGCACGCGACCTGTTCCCTCGGCGCTGCCGACCAGGGCCGCCCCTCCCGCCACCAGGTCGCGATGATGAGCACCGCCAACAGGACGGCGAGGATGCCGGCCTCCGCGGCCAACCCGGCGAAGTAGTTGTGCGGATACCCGACGCCGACCTCGGCGTAGAAGCTGTCCAACCCGCCCCCTGCCACCGGATGCTGAGTGAACATCTGCCACGCGTAGGACAGGAGTTCCGGTCGGGCGGAGAAGTCCCCACTCTGGATCCCCGAGCTGGAGTAGCGGGTCTCCGCGACCTCCGCGAACCGGGTGCCGACCAGAGACCACACCGCCCAACTGCCGGCACCGCCGAGCACTACCGTGCCGATCAGGACGGCAAGCCGCCGACGGGCGAACAGCACGAAGCAGGCCGTGGCGGCGCCGACGAGCGAGACCAGTCCCCCGCGCGAGCCCGACAGAACGGCTGCGGTGGCCAGCACGGGCAGCGGCAGAAGCAGCCACCACCTACGGGAGACAGTGAACAGGCCGACTGCCGCGATCATCCCCAGCGCAACGACCCGGACGAAGACGTTGGGTCCGCCGCTGAAGGCGGCGTACCGCCCACCCGCCTGCGGACCGGCGGCCAGCGCGCCGACCGCGTAGATGACGCCGGCGGCGAGCAGCAGTACCAGCAGGACCCGTGCGGCACGCGGTGGATTACCGGCCGCGAGAATCGTTGCGACGAACACCAGGACCCAGAGGCTCAGTAGGTCCCAGATGGCCGTGTTGACCCGGGCTCCGGACGGGGCCCAGAAGGCCCCCAGCAGTTGCAGGGCGATCAGCGCGGTGAAGAACAGAAACATTCGCGGCCACGGACGGGTGCGTCCCCGTGCGGACTGGTTGAGCTGCCACAGCACCGCTGCCGCGAGGAGCGCCACACATCCGGGGGTCCGCAGGTCCGATATGCGCTGCGCGGGAAGGTCAAGCCGATCCGGCGTGACTCGCCCGGCGAGGGCTACGACGAAGAGCGCGGCCAGCAGTACCACCGAGGTCCCAGCCTGGCGCCGACGCCGCTGATCCGGGCTCGGCGGCAGGGCGGTGCCATGCCGCGGCTCGGTGCGACCTGTCTGGATCAGTCCTGACATCAAGGGTGTCTCCTGGCGGGTTATTTCGGCGCGGGGAAAGGCCACCGCGAACGGTCATCCGTGGTTCGCGAGCGGGTCCGGCGGAGCCGGAACCGCCGCCCCAGAGTCGAGGTGGGCGAGGTGACGGCGAAGGAGCTGGCCACTGCCAGGACCGCCCCAGCGCCATAGGCGGCGGCGGAACCAACGGCCGCGCCCATCGCCCCATACCTCGGAATGAGGACGAGGTATGCGCCCAGGGCCACCACCATCGCGGGAATGTCCGCGAGCAGCGCGCTGCGGGCCCGCCCGGCGGCCACTGCCAGCCCGATCGCCATCCTGCTCACGCTGTAGCAGACCCCGCCGAGAGCGAGCGGAAGGAGCAGTTCGGTGGCTGGCGAGTATTCCGCCCCCAGGACCCGCACCACGAGCAGGTGACCAGCGATCAGCAGGCCGATGCCGGCCACGACGCCGTAGCCGGCGGCCGCCAGCAGTGGCCCGGTGCGGCGCAGGTCGCCGACGAGAAACCGCTGGTGCCAACGCGGTGTCTGGGCGTCCACGTATGACTGCACCGGCCAGATGATGAACTCGGCCACGGTCGCCACCACGATGTACAGCCCCAACTGGTCGTACGAGCCGAGCCAGGGCAGCAGAAGCCGGTCGGCGCGGAGCATCACCATGCTGGCCACCGCGGCGGGAAGCAGCCGCAGGCCGAGCCGACGTGCGGGGACCAGGCTGTGCGGAGCGGCCGGCCGGCTCGGGTCGGCGTGGCGGAGCAGCAGCCAGGCGACCAACGGGCTGACCGCGAGGCTGGCACCGTAGACCAGCAACCAGACCTCGGCCGAACCGACGCCGGCCACGGAGAGCGCGGCGGCTGACGCGACGAGGGTCAGTTGGGCTACGACGGTGGCAGTGACGTACGGGCGCGCGACGCCAGCGGCGGCGGCCCCGGTTCGCAGCGCGGAGTTCACCGCTAGGACCGACGCGGTGAGCACGAAGCCGGCCAGCGCCACGAGGTGGCTGGCCGTCCCGGTGTCGATCACCAGAATGACCGGGGCGACGGCCAGGACGGCCACCGCCGCCGTGGGTGCGATGAGACGGAGCATGTCGGCGGTCGTGTCCCGCGCGCCGCGCAGCGCCGGGACCGTTGCCGGGTAGGAGCGGTCCGAACCCGCGATCGCCAGCAGGTTGACCACGTAGGTCACCTGGAGAAGCAGCGCCAGGCTGCCCCGCCCAGACGGGCCCATGGAGCGGGCGGCCAGGACGTTGATGACCAGACTGGCCGCACCGACGACCGCTTGACCCAGCACGAGGTGACCGGCCGTCCAGACAGAGGATCGGCCCTGCGCCGGCGCGGATGCCCGGCGTGCGGCGCCGGGTGGTGGGCCCGCTGGCGTGAGTGCGGCCGGCTCGGGGGCACGCCGGGTCACCGGGCTGCCTCCTGGGCCTCACGGTCGATCCACTGGTGCATCCGACTGGTCACGCTGCTCCGTCTCGGCGACTCGGGTCATTTCCCCTGACGAGGTTCCACGTATGACGATTGATCACGGGCTCGGCCTGGCATGTCCTGCGTCCGGGGCGGAGCGCCTGGAACTTCAACGAGTGGTGCATCCGATGGTTCTTCCGATTGGACGCCGGGCGCCTCCCAGCAGGCCGGAATTCCAGCCGGGTGGGCGGCGCCCGACGAGTCGGGGCGCATGCCTACTGGTTGCTCGGGTCGCTGGAGGGACGTGCGGCGGGCCACCTCCGGTCGGCCACGGCGAGTTCGGGGTGCCACGACGGGCGGGCCGAACTGTCGGCAAGCGTCCCGACGGGCTGGGCGCAGAGCAGGGCGAGCTGCGCGACAACCTTCTCCGGTTCCTCGTACGGGTCGAGCCCACTGACCTCGAGCGGGTCCAGGGCCGGGACGGCCACGTGCGAGATCAGCGGGTGCAACGGTCGGGTGTCGGTCTCGCCGGTGCCCAGCAGGTCCTCGTGCAGCTTCTCGCCGGGCCGCAGCCCGGTGTAGACGATCGGCACCGAGCTCTGCGCCTGCTCGGCCATCTGCCGGGCCAGGTCGGCGATGCGCACCGGTTCGCCCATGTCGAGCACCAGCGCCTCGCCGTCGCGGCCGATCTCCGCGGCCTGCAGCACCAGGTGCACCGCTTCCTGCACCGTCATGAGGTAGCGGGTCACGTCGGGGTGGGTGACGGTCAGCGGGCGGCCCGCCTCGATCTGCCGCTGGAACGCGGTCACCACCGAGCCCCGGCTGCTCAGCACGTTGCCGAACCGGACGCTGAGGAAGGTGCCTGGGAACCGGGAGGCGGCGTGCGCCGTCAGCCGTTCGGTGATCCGCTTGGAGTAGCCGAGGACGCTGATCGGGTCGGCCGCCTTGTCGGTGGAGATGTTCACGAACTTGGCCACGTCGCGGCAGGCGTCGAGCACCGACAGGGTGCCCCAGACGTTCGTCTTGACCGCCTCGCCCGGGTGCCGTTGCAGCAGGGTGAGGTGCTTCAACGCGGCCGCGTGGAAGATCACGTCCGGCCGGCGTTCCTGGATGATCCGCCGGATGCCCTCGTCGTCGCGCAGGTCGGCGAGGATCAGCTCGGGACCGTCGAGCAGGGCCCGGCCGGCCAGCGACATCTGCAGGCTGTGCAGGGCCGACTCGTCGCGGTCGAGCATCATCAGCTCGCCCGGGTCGGCCTTCATCAGCTGCCGGCACAGCTCCGAACCGATCGAGCCGCCGGCGCCGGTGACCAGGACGCGACGGCCGGCGAGGCTGTTGGTGCTCAGTGGCAGGTCGGCGACGACCTGGCGGCGGCCGAGCAGGTCGCTGATCCGCACGTCGCGTACGTCGGTGACGGTGATCCGGTGGTCGACCAGGTCCCGGACCGGGGGCAGCACTTTGAACTCGGCGCCGGTCTGGAGGGTGGCCTCGCGGATCTCCCGGATCAGCGCGGCGTCGGCGTTGGCGACCGAGAAGATCACCGTGTTGGCCCCGGTGCGGCGGACGGCCGCCCCGATGTCGTGCCGTCCGCCGAGCACCCGTACCCCGCCGATGCGCAGGTCGCGCTTGTCGGGGTCGTCGTCGAGCGCGCCGACCGGCAGGTACCGGCCGCGCGGGTCGCTCAGCATGGCCCGTAGCAGGCCCTGCCCGGCGTCACCCATGCCGAACAGCAGCACCGGCGTGGAGGAGCGGACGTCCGGCCGCATGGCCAGGTCCCGGCGGTGCCGGTAGGCGAACCGGGCGCCGAGCATGAAGAGCAGGGCGAGCGCGCCACCGACCAGCGGGGTGCTCGCCGGGACCGGCCGGTCGGCGGACGGCAGCAGGCCCAGCAGCACGATGCCCGCCGTCGTGATCGCGGTGCCGGCGACGCCCTGCACCTCCTGGAGGCTGCCGAGTGGGTGTCGACCCGAGTAGAGCCGGCGCAGCGTGGCCACCGCGACGTGCACGACGGCGGCGATGGCGGCGACGCCGGCGGCGCGGGCGAGCAGGCCGGGCGGCGGTTGGAACTCGTAGCGGGTCCAGGCGGCCGCGAGGAAGCCGCCGACCCAGGCGGTGGTGTCGGTGGCGAGGAAACCGGCGGCCCGGCGGCGCGCCCTGGCCCGGCGCGATGTCAGTTCCGTACGGGTGCGCTCTGTGTCCCGCGGCATGTGTGCTCCCTGTCCCGTCTCCGGCCACTCCCACCACACAGCGATGGAAGGGCTTTTGTCCTCGTTTAAGTAGTTACATGCCGCCACTCGTCTTTTGGGCGTTTTCCCGATTGCCGGCCGAACGTACCGGCGGCGTGCGCCGCGCGGGCGGCTCCGCTCACCGGGCGGGCACGCCCTTGACCACGAGGCCGTCCGGCACGTCCCGTACGACGCAGGCGCCCGCGCCGACCGTGCTGTCCCGCCCGACGCGCAGCCCCTGCAGCACCGCGGCGGTGGTGCCGATCAGCACCCCTTCGGCCAGGTGGCAGTCGCCGGAGACGGCGGCGAGCGGGTTCACCGAGACGTAGTCGGCGAGGGTGCTGTCGTGGCCGACGGTGACGTTCTGGTTCAGGTGCACGTGCCGGCCGATGGTCACGTTGGTGGTGACCCGGGCGCCCGCGAACGCGACGAACCCCGGCCCGTGCTCGGTGTCCGGCCCGATCGTCGCGGCCGGGTGGATCAGGCTGGCCGCCGGCGTGCCGTAGCGGTCGACGCGCTGCCCCACCGCGCGCCGGACCCGGGGGTCGCCGATGCCGATGACGTGGTGGGTGTCCGGCGGCGCGTCGCGCAGCCAGGCGAGCCCGCCCAGGTACGGCACGTCCAGCCGCTGCACCCGCTTGAGGTTCTCCTCGGAGGGCCGGTCGTCGAGGAAGCCGAGCAGCCGCCAGCGCGGGCGGGCGACGCCGGCGTCCATCGCCCGGGCGATGGACAGCACCTCCCGGCCGTGACCGCCGCAGCCGACGACCACCAGTGGGATCGTCACGCCGTCGCCGCTCCGGTCCGCAGGGCCAGGAACTCGCCGATCGCGCCGAGCACGAACCCGATCTGCCGCTCGGTCAGCGCGCTGCCGCTGGGCAGGGTGAGCCCTTCGGCGAAGAGCGCATCGGCCGCCCCGGTGAGCAGGCTCTCGGCCCCGGCATAGGCCGGTTGCCGGTGCATCGGCTTCCACACCGGTCGCGTCTCGATCTCCCGGCCGGCCAGGTGGGTGGCGAGGTCCGCGGCCCGCCAGCCGGCCCGCTCGGGGTCGACCCGGATGCAGGTGAGCCAGCAGTTGGCGTCGGTGTCCTCCGCGCCGATCAGCTCGACCCCGGGCACCGGCGCGAAGAGCTTGGCGTAGCGGTCGCGCACCTGCCGGCGGCGGGCGATCATCCCGTCGAGCCGGACCAGCTGGGCCCGGCCCAGCGCGGCCAGCAGGTTGCTCAACCGGTAGTTGTAGCCGGTCTCGCGGTGCTCGTAGTGCGGCAGCGGTTCGCGTGCCTGGGTGGCCAGGTGCCGGGCCCGGGCCAGCAGCGGCAGGTCGTCGGAGACCAGCATGCCGCCCCCGGAGGTGGTCATGATCTTGTTGCCGTTGAACGAGAGGACGCCGACCCGACCGAACGAGCCGGCCGCCCGGCCGTCGTGCCGGGCGCCGAGCGCCTCGGCCGCGTCCTCGACCACCGGTACGTCCACGTCCGCGCAGAGCGGCAGCAGGGCTGTGTAGTCGGCGCAGCTGCCGAACATGTCGACGGGCACCACGGCGCCCACCCGCTCGCCGCGGCCGGCCAGCCGGTGCAACAGTTCGGCCAGCAGCGCGACGTCGATGTTGCCGGTGTGCGGGTCGCAGTCGACGAAGACCGGCCGGGCGCCGGTGTAGCGGACCGCGTTCGCGGTGGCCACGAAGGTCAACGTCGGCACGACGACCACGTCACCCGGCCCGACCCCGACGCCCACCAGGGCCAGGTGCAGGGCGGCGGTGCCGGAGCTCACCGCGACCGCGCCCCGGGTGCCGACCCGCTCGGCCACGTCACGCTCGAACGCGTCGAGGTCGGGGCCGACCGGCGCGACCCATCCCGAGCGCAGGGCGGCGAGCACGTAGGACTCCTCCAGGGGCCCGACGTCGGGCGGCGACAGGTAGATGGTCCGGCTCATCGGGCGCCTCCGGGGCGGGTCGTCATACCGGGGTGCGGTCGCGGTCGCGGGACGCCGACCAGTTCGGCGTGCCGAGGAACTCGGGGGCGGTCGGGGAGCCGGCCGCGGCGATGCCCTCCCGGCGCAGCACGGTGCGGATGGTCGCGAGGAGGATCGACAGGTCCAGCCGGAGGCAGCGGCTGTCGACGTACTCCACGTCGAGGTCGAACTTCTCCTCCCAGCTCAGGCCGTTGCGGCCGCGTACCTGGGCCAGCCCGGTGACGCCGGGCCGGACCTCGTGCCGGCGGGCCTGGGCGGGGGAGTAGCGGGCGAGGTACTCCGGCAGCAGCGGGCGCGGCCCGACCAGGCTCATGTCGCCGCGCAGCACGTTCCAGAGCGTGGGCAGCTCGTCCAGGCTGGTGGCGCGCAGCCAGCGCCCCAGCGGGGTGAGCCGGTCGCCGTCGTCGATCAGGCCGCGGCTCGGGTCGGGCGACCGCATGGTGCGGAACTTGACCACCTCGAAGAGCCGGCCGTGCAGCCCGGCGCGGCGCTGGCGGAACAGCACCGGACGGCCGAGCCCGAGCGCGACCAGGAGTGCCACCACCGCGAGCAGCGGCGCGGCGAGCACCAGCAGCACGGCGGCGACGGTCACGTCGAGGATCCGCTTGCTGCGGTCGGGCCGCCCCTGCTGCCGCGGCGGGCGTTCGGGCGCGTTCACGAGGGCAGGCACCGACACCGTTTCGACCTCCCGCAACAGTCATTGCGCTACAAACAGGTTTTATCAGGCAAATAGGCCGCAGCAGCGCTGAATGGCGACACTCAGGCAGCAACCCGTCGGATCAACCTCAGAACTCCCGCCCAGGAAACGGCACTGACCAGGCAGATCCCGTGGACAGGCGGGCCGGGCGGGTGGGCAGGAGAGTGCTCGACGGCCGATCGGGCGGGGGAGGTGCCGTGCTGCACCTGCGGGTCATCGTTGCGCCGGACCGGTCCTCGGCCGTGCCGGCCTGCCGGATGCTGCTGGCCGAGCGGCCGTTGGCGTTCTCGTCTGGCGGCCCGACGCGCTCTCCGGCAGCCTGGTCGGCGTGCTGATCTCGGTGACCACGGTCCCGGCCGCCGCCGACGTCGCGGTCGCCGCCGCGTACCGGGCCTGGCACGAGGCGGCCGGCTCGGCGCTGCAGCTGGTGATCAACCTCTGTGCGATCGTGCTCGCCGGGTTGCTCACCCTCGTCGTGCAGCAGCTCAGCTGGTGGCGGCCGGCCCGGCGTGCCCCTGAGCGGCCCGCACGCTGAGCCCGGTCACGGCCACGCGTCGCCGGCGTCGAGCCGCCCGGCGAGCAGCGTCCGCAGCGGCACCGATTCGCCGTCCCGGCCGCCCTCGCCGACGATCAGCGGCGCCGGGCCCGGTGGTGGCGCGACGCCGAACAGTCGGGCCCGCAGACCGCCGGGCACGGTCAGCAGGTAGAACCGCCCGTCGACGTCCACCGCCCGGCTCCGGGCCCGGTCGACGTACCAGCCGGTGAGCCCGGTGCGGTAGCGGCCCCGCCCGTCGTATCCGCGGGCGACCAGCCGGGTGGTGGCCAGGCCGCGCCGCGTCGCCTCGGCCACGAACCCGGCCACCAGCTCGGCGGCCTCGGCCCGCTCCGCCGCCCGCCGTCGCCCGTCGGCCGCCGCGTGCGCCCGGACCGCGCGCCGCTGCCGCTCCCGCCAGTCCAGGCCGTCGTCCGCACCCACGACCGCGACGGTACGCCTCACCCGTCCGCCGCATCGGCTTGACTCCGCGCGCAGCACGGCCCGGCTCGACTCACGCCGTCTCCACCCGCGCCGCGGCCCGCCCTCCGCCTGGCAGCTCGTCGCGGCTCCGGCCGGGTGGCCCGGTGCCGCGCGCGTCTGCCCCAGCTGTGCGAGCAGCTCGACAGGCCGCGCCGGAGCGTCCACCCGGCGCACCCTCTCGAGCTGAATCGTCGGTGACATCGCTGGGGTGATTCGGCTACGACATCAGCTCCACAGTGCCGGCCATGGCCTGGGGTGGCGGACCATCGCCCCGGCGCCGAACGAGAGCGCGGCCGGCAGTTCGGCGCGCGCGGTGAACCGGGGCGCGAGGATTCCCCGCCCGAACCGCGCCACAACCGGATCCTGCGGCACGGCGAGTCGTCAGGCCCCCGTCAGTGGCCCGGACCCGCCGTGCCGCCAGTCCCGTCGAGGTCAGGCCAGGCCGGCGCGGCGCAGCGCGTCGGCCATCGCGTCGTTGGCCGGGGCCGGACCGCCCCGACCCTGCCGCTGCGCCCCGCCGCGTCCGCCCTGGCCGTCCCGGGCGCCGCCGCGCCCACCCTGGCCACCGCGTCCGGCCTGGCCACCCTGGGCGCCGCCCCGGTCGCGCGGCGGGCCGCCCTGCTCGCCACGGGGGCCGCCGCGCTCGCGGCGGCCGCCGGGCTCCGCGTCGTCCTCGAGCCGCAGGGTCAGCGAGATCCGCTTGCGGGGTACGTCGACGTCGAGCACCTTGACCCGGACCACGTCCCCGGACTTGACCACCTCGCGGGGGTCCTTCACGAACGTCCGGGACATCGCCGAGACGTGCACCAGGCCGTCCTGGTGCACCCCGACGTCGACGAACGCGCCGAACGCGGCCACGTTGGTGACCACCCCCTCCAGCACCATCCCGGGGACCAGGTCGCTGATCTTCTCCACCCCCTCGACGAAGGTGGCGGTGCGGAACTCCGGCCGGGGGTCGCGGCCCGGCTTCTCCAACTCGCTGAGGATGTCGGTGACGGTGGGCAGGCCGAACGTGTCGTCGACGAAGTCGGTGGCCCGCAGCCCGCGCAGGATGGTGCTCTTCCCGATCAGCGACCGCAGGTCCTGCCCGGTGTGCGCCAGGATCCGGCGCACCACCGGGTACGCCTCCGGGTGCACGCTGGAGGAGTCCAGCGGGTCGTCGCCGTCGGGGATGCGCAGGAAGCCGGCGCACTGCTCGAACGCCTTCGGGCCGAGCCGGGGCACCTTCTTCAGCGCCGCCCGGGAGCGGAACGGGCCGTTGGCGTCCCGGTGCAGCACGATGTTCTCCGCCAGCCCGGCGCCGATGCCGGAGACCCGGGTCAGCAGCGGCGCCGAGGCCGTGTTGACGTCCACCCCGACGGCGTTCACGCAGTCCTCCACGACCGCGTCCAGCGACCGGGAGAGCTTCACCTCGGACAGGTCGTGCTGGTACTGGCCGACGCCGATCGAGCGCGGGTCGATCTTGACCAGCTCGGCGAGCGGATCCTGCAGGCGGCGGGCGATGGAGACCGCCCCGCGCAGCGAGACGTCCAGCCCGGGCAGCTCCTGGGCGGCGTACGCGGACGCCGAGTAGACCGACGCGCCGGCCTCGGAGACCACCACCTTGGTGAGGTTGAGCTGCGGGTGCCGCTTGATTAGCTCGCCGGCGAGCTTGTCGGTCTCCCGGGAGGCGGTGCCGTTGCCGATCGCGATCAGCTCCACCCGGTGCGCCGCGGCGAGCCGGGCCAGGGTCTCGATCGAGGCGTCCCACTGCCGGCGCGGCTCGTGCGGGTAGATCGTGTCGGTGGCGACGACCTTGCCGGTGGCGTCGACCACGGCGACCTTCACGCCGGTGCGCAGGCCCGGGTCCAGGCCCATGGTGGGCCGGGCGCCGGCCGGCGCGGCGAGCAGCAGGTCGCGCAGGTTGGTGGCGAAGACCCGGACGGCCTCCTCCTCGGCCGCCTGCCACAGCCGCATCCGCAGGTCCGCGCCGAGGTGGATGAGGATCCGGGTGCGCCAGGCCCAGCGCACCGTGTCGGCCAGCCACCGGTCGGCCGGCCGGCCCGCGTCGCTGACGCCGAACTTGGCCGCGATGGCCGCCTCGTAGCGGCTCGGGCCGGTCGGCACGGCGTCCGCCGCACCCTCCGACTCCGGCTCCATGGTCAGGTCGAGCACGCCCTCCTTCTCGCCCCGGAACATCGCCAGGATCCGGTGCGACGGCAGCTTCGGATAGGGCTCGGCAAAGTCGAAGTAGTCGGCGAACTTCGCGCCGGCCTGCTCCTGCCCCTCGCGTACCCGGGACACCAACCGGCCCCGCGACCACATCTGCTCGCGCAGCGAGCCGATCAGGTCCGCGTCCTCGGCGAACCGCTCGATCAGGATGGCCCGGGCGCCGTCCAGCGCGGCGGCCGCGTCCGCGACACCCTTCTCCGCGTCGACGAACCCGGTGGCCGCCTCCCGGGGCTCCCGCGTCGGGTCGGTCAGCAGCGCGTCCGCCAGCGGCTCCAGCCCCGCCTCGCGAGCGATCTGCGCCCGGGTCCGCCGCTTCGGCTTGTACGGCAGGTAGATGTCCTCCAGCCGGGACTTGGAGTCGGCGGCCATGATCTGCGCTTCCAGCGCCTCGTCCAGCTTGCCCTGGCCGCGGATCGACTCCAGCACGGCGGCCCGCCGCTCGTCCAGCTCGCGCAGGTAGCGCAGCCGCTCCTCCAGGGTGCGCAGCTGGGTGTCGTCGAGCAGGCCGGTGGCCTCCTTGCGGTACCGGGCGATGAACGGCACGGTGGCGCCGCCGTCGAGCAGCTCCACGGCCGCTCGCACCTGACGCTCGGCGACGCCGAGCTCCTCGGCGATCCGCTGATGAACAGAGAGGGTCACGATCTCGATCCGCCTTCGGGTCTGGGTTCCGCTCTGCATTGTGCCGGCCCGCCCCGACGACCGTCGTCGCGCCCGGCCGGGCGACCCGTCGTCGGCGTGCGCTCGGCTGCGCTAGCGTGGCGATCATGGAGCAACCTGCGGAGCCGCGCGCCCGGCGGCTCTTCGGCGGCAGCGCCCGGGCCCTCGGCGACCTGGCGGCGAGCCCGTTCCGCGCGGACCGGGACCGGATCGTCGGCTCGCCGTTCTTCGCCCGCCTCGGCGGGGTCACCCAGGTGATCAGCCCGGTCGGCAGCGGCCTGCTGGTGCACAACCGGCTCACCCACAGCCTCAAGGTCGCCCAGGTGGCCCGGGCGATCGCCGAGCGGCTCGCCGCGGACGGCGAGCACGGTGACCTGCTGGCGAAGCTCGGTGGCTGTGACCCGGACGTGGTGGAGGCGGCGGCGCTCGCGCACGACCTCGGCCACCCGCCGTTCGGGCACCTGGGGGAGCGGGTGCTGGACCGGCTGGCCCGGCACCGGCTGGGGCTGGCCGACGGCTTCGAGGGCAACGCCCAGTCGTACCGGATCGTCACCAGCACCGAGATCCGGGGCGCGGCGACCACCGGCCTGGACCTCACCGCGGCCGTCCGGGCGGCGATGCTGAAGTACCCGTGGACCCGGCTCGACCACCCCGACCCGCACCCCCGGCTGATGGACCCGCCGCCGCGCGGGGCCACCCCGCCGCCGGACGACCCGGCCAGCGGCTCCTCGAAGTTCGGCGCGTACCGCACCGAGGTGGACGACCTGCGCCAGGCGCGGGAGCCGTTCGTCGGCCGAATCGCGGACTGGCAGCAGACCGTCGAGGCGTCCGTGATGGACACCGCCGACGACATCGCGTACGCCATCCACGACGTGGAGGACTTCTACCGGGTGGGGGTGCTCCAGCAGGGCGCGGTGGCCGCCGAGCTGATGGCCTGGCAGCGCGAGAGCGGGCACTTCCGGGCCATCACCGACGCGGCGCTGGCCAGCGCGGCCCGCCGGCCCGGCGCGGCGATCGAACGACTGCGCCGGCAGCTGCACCACAAGGACGCCTGGGTGGCCGACGACGAGGCGTTCGCCGCCGCGGTCGAGCACGTCCGCGAGGAGCTGGTCGAGGGGCTGCTCGCGGTGCCGTTCGACGGCTCGATCGAGGCGGAGCAGTACGTGGCCCGCTTCTCCGCGCGGTGGACCACCCGGCTGGTCGACGCGATCACCGTGGTCGAGCAGCCCTCGGTGCGATCCGGGCACGTGCTGCTGGCCCCGGCGCAGTGGCACGAGGTGCAGGTGCTCAAGTTCGTCCACCACCGGTTCGTGCTGGCCCGTCCCGACCTGGCGCTGCACCAGCGCGGTCAGGCCCGGCTGCTGGGCACGCTGGTGGAGGCGCTGCTGGACTGGCTGCTCGACCCGGCGGAGGAGTCCCGGCTGCCGCGCAGGCTGCACGACCTGGTGGAGCTCGCCGAGGCGGAGCTGCATCCGCGTACCCCGGACCGGATCGGCAGGGCCCGGGGTCGGGCGATCGTCGACTTCGTCGCGCAGCTCACCGACAACCAGGCGGTCGCCATGCTGGACGCGCTCTCCGGCCGCTCCGGGGCGCTCTGGACCGACGCCTTCGTGCTCTGACCGGCGCCCGGGGACCGGCCGCCCGTCCCGACCCGCTCAGGCGACCGACTGCCACCAGCCGTCCACCGCCGGCGGGTCGTCCACCACCACCCGCTCGCCCGGCCGCGGTACGGCCAGCCGCACGTCGCGCGCCTTGGCCTCGGCCCAGAGCCGGTCCACCGGCTCGGCCCAGTCGTGCAGGGCCAGGTTGAAGGTGGCCCAGTGCACCGGGATCAGCAGCCCGCCCCGCAGGTCGAGGTGGGCGGTGACCGCCTCCTCCGGGAACATGTGGATGCTCGGCCAGGCCCGGTCGTACGCGCCGATCTGCATCAGGGTCACGTCGAACGGCCCGTACTCCGCGCCGATCTCGCCATAGCCGTCGAAGTAGCCGGAATCGCCGGTGTAGAAGACCCGGCGCCGCGCCCCGGCGACCACCCAGGAGCTCCAGAGCGTGCCGTCGCGGCGCAGCCCTCGCCCGGAGAAGTGCTGGGCCGCGGTGGCGGTGACCTCCAGCCCGCCCACCCGGTGGGTCTCCGACCAGTCCAGTTCGACGATCCGGTCCGCCGGGACGCCCCACCGGTCGAGGTGGGCGCCGACCCCGAGCGGCACCAGGAACGGCGCGGACTGGCTCGTCGACAGCGCCCGCACCGTCGCCATGTCCAGGTGGTCGTAGTGGTCGTGGGAGATCAGGATCGCGTCGACGCGCGGCAGCTCGTCGAGGCGTACCGGCGGCTCGTGCAGCCGGCGGGGGCCCACCAGGGCCGACGGCGAGCACCGTTCGCTCCACACCGGGTCGAGCAGCACCCGCCGGCCCTCGATCTCGATCAGCGCGGAGGCGTGGCCGTACCAGACGATGTTCAGCTCCCGCTCGGTGCCGGAGCCCGGCGTGTCGGCGGGCCGCAGCAGCGGCACCGCCGAGCGGGGCCGCCGCTGCTGCTTGCCGAAGACCAGCTCCCAGAGCAGGTTCCGGCCGGGATCGGCGACCATCGTCCGGGTGCTCGCCCGGTTGTGGAAGGTGCCGTCGCGGAACTGCGGCGAGCGGGCCGCCCGCTCCGCCCGGGCACCGGTCAGCCGGCCGCCGAGCGCCGCCGGCACGTCCCGGGCGATCCAGGCCAGCCCGGCCAGCGCGGCCAGCCCCACGCTGCCGCCCAGCCGGCGCCCCCACGCCCGGTCGAGTTCCGATCGCCCCGCTGGTCGCCGCATCGTCGTCCCCTCCGCCGTCTCCCGCCCTACACGGTAGCCACCGCGGCACCGCCGTGGCCGGGCGAATCCGACGGCCACGGCGGGCGCGGCGCGGGCCGCTCAGCCGCCGTTGCTCGGCCGCTGGGCCGCCAGCCGGTGGGTGACACCGGCGCCGGTGAGCCCGCCCGTCAGGTCCAGGATCCGCCGGCCCAGCCGGGCCCGGGCCGCCACCGCGGGGTGGGTGGCGCCGAAGTTGTCAGGGTCGGCCTGCCCGTCGGCGAAGAGCGCGTACGTCACCAGGGGCGCCCCGGCGGCGTCGAAGATCACGCCGGCCTCGTGCCGGGCGTCGGCGAACCAGCCGGCCTTGGTGGCGATCCGGGCCCGCTCGGCCGACGAGGTGGTGCGCCGAATCCCGTCGTTGAACGCGATGGGGGAGCGCAGCAGGTTGAGCAGGAACGCGGTGCCGGCCGGCGACAGCAGGGTGCCGGCCACCAGCGCCCGCAGCAGGTCGTGCGTCTCGCGGGGCGTGCTGGTGCCGAGGAAGAACCGGTTCGGGTTGGCCACCGGCTGCACCTGGGTCTTCGGGAAGCCCTTGGCCACCAGGATGCTGTTCAGCTCGGCGGCCGGGCAGACCAGGCCGCAGAGGCGTACCGCGGTGTCGTCGGAGACGGTCAGCAGGGCCGCGAGGGCGTGGCCGAGGGTGACCGAGCTGGGGTACGCGTTGTCGAGGCTGAAGATCCCGTCACCGCCGGGCACCACGATCGCGGCGGTCACGTCCACCCGCTGGTCCAGCGTGAGCAGCCCCCGGTCGACCTTGTCCAGCACCGCCACCGCGACGGCGATCTTGTTGACGCTGTACGCCTCGAGCACCTGGTCGGGCGAGTCGACCACGGCCACCAGCGGCCCGTCGGCGGTGGCCAGGCTGAGGTACGCCTGCCAGTTGCCACCGGCGAGCGTCGTCTCCCGCAGGTAGGCCGCCGCCACCAGCGGCACCACCAGGTCGGGCCGGGTGGCGGCGCGGGAGGACAGGTCGGTGACCGCCCGGCCCGGGCCGGGGTCAGCGGCGGCGGGCACGGCGCCTCCCAGCACGGTGCCGGCGGTGGCCACCGTGCCGATGCCCAGTGCGGTCCTGCGGTTCACCCTGATCGCCAATCGTCTCTCCCGTCGGGTCCGGATCGTCTCCTCCGGCCACCCTAGGCGAAGAGATCGACGCCGGTGATCCCGGCGGGCCGCTCACGGCAGCCGTCGCCGCAGCGCCGAGCCGACCGCTCCGGGCAGGCCGCCGACGGCGCGGGCCAGGTGCCCGAGGTCGGGCAGCCAGCCGCCGCGCACCGCGGTACCGGACGGGTCGGGGGCGAACACCACCCCGTCGTGCGGCGGGATCCGGCGGTCGGTCAGCGCGGCCAGCCGCATCAGCGGTCCGACCAGGACGTCGTAGAGGCCGGGCAGCACGGTGAAGCCGACCCGCATCACCGTGTTGGCCTTGCCCACGGAGACCTCCCGGCGGGGCCGCTCGGCGCAGTCCAGGATGGCCCGGGCGACCCGCTCCGGGGTGGTGACCGGCAGCGGCGGGCGGCCGAGGCGGCCCAGGTGGTTGGCGGCCCGCTGGTAGACCGGGGTGTCCACACTGCCCGGATTGACCAGGCAGACCGCGACGCCCGGAGCCTCCCGGGCCTCCTGCTGCAGCACCCGGGTCAGCCCCTGCAACCCCCACTTGCTGGCCACGTAGCCGCTCAGGTAGGGGGCGGTGATGTGCCCGAGGACCGAACCGGTGAGGATCAGCGTGCCACCACCGGCGGCCCGGAAGCGCGTGAGCGCCACCCGGGCCACCGCCGCGGCGGCGAGCAGGTCGGTGCGCACCACCTGCTCGAAGACCCGCTCGGGGGTCTCCTCGAACCGCCCGTACGCCATCACCGCCGCGGTGTGCACCCAGACGTCGAGGCGGCCGAACCGGTCCAGCGCGGCGTCCGCGAGCGCGCCGACCGCGCCGGGCGCCGTGACGTCGGTCGGCACGTCCAGCGCCTGCGCGCCGGCGGCCGCGCACTCGGCGCGTACCTCGGCCAGGGTGGCGGCGGAGCGGGCGGCGAGCACCAGGCGGTCCCCGCGCCCGGCGAAGGCCCGGGCCGCCGCCCGACCGATCCCGCTGGTGGCCCCGGTGACCACCACCACCCGGCTCACGGTTCGAGCACGACCTTGACGCAGCCGTCCGTCTTCCGCTGGAACATCTCGTACGCCTGCGGCGCCCGGGCCAGCGGCACCCGGTGGGTCCGCAGGTCCGCCACGCCCAGCGGGTCGTCGTCGCCGGTGAGCAGCGGCATGATCTCGTCCACCCAGCGGCGTACGTGGCACTGCCCCATCCGCAACTGCACGCCCCGGTCGAACAACTCCATCAGCGGCAGTGGGTCGACCTCGCCGCCGTACACCCCGGAGACGGAGACGGTGCCGCCGCGGCGGACCGCCTTGAGCGCGGCCTTGAGCACGACCAGCCGGTCGACGCCGACCTTGTCGGTCATCGTCCGGGCGAGTTTGTCCGGCAGCAGCCCGGCGGCCGTCTGGGCGAGCTTGCCGACCGGCGCGCCGTGCGCCTCCATGCCGACCGCGTCGATCACCGCGTCCGGGCCGCGCCCGTCGACCAGGTCGATGAGCGTGCCCGGCACGTCGTCCAGCGCGCTGACGTCGAGCACCTCGACGCCGTGCCGGCGGGCCATCTCCAGCCGCTCCGGCACCAGGTCCAGCCCGATCACCCGGTCGGCGCCGAGGTGCCGCCCGATCCGGGCGCAGAACTGCCCCACCGGGCCCAGCCCGAAGACGGCGAGGGTGCCGCCGGGCGGGGTGTCGGCGTACTTCACGGCCTGCCAGGCGGTGGGGAGGATGTCGGAGAGGTAGAGCCAGCGTTCGTCGGGGCCGGTCTCCGGCACCTTGATCGGGCCGAACTCGGCCTGCGGCACCCGCAGGTACTCGGCCTGTCCGCCGGGCACCGAGCCGTAGAGCGAGGTGTAGCCGAACAGCGCGGCGCCCTTGCCCTCGGCGGTGACCTGGGTGGTCTCGCAGTGCGCGTAGAGCTGCCGGTCGCACATCCAGCAGGAGCCGCAGGCGATGTTGAACGGCACCACCACCCGGTCGCCCGGCTTGAGCCGGGTCACCCCGGGCCCGACCTCCTCGACGATGCCCATCGGCTCGTGGCCGAGCACGTCACCGGGCTTCAGGTACGGCCCGAGAACCTCGTAGAGGTGCAGGTCGGAGCCGCAGATGGCGGTGGAGGTGATCCGGACGACCGCGTCCGTGGGCTCCTCGATCCGCGGGTCGGGCACCTCCTCGACCCGTACGTCCCGTTTGCCCTGCCAGGTCAGTGCCTTCATGCCGCGCCCCTTCCACCGCCCGTCCCGGTCCTGCTACCCGCGCACGGGCGGTTGAACCGGCGGGCGTCCGCCCGGGCGGCGGCGCGCCCCGGGTTGCCGGCGGGACCCGCGAGGCGGAAACGGACGGGCCGCCACACCCCGGACCCGGGGTGTGGCGGCCCGCCGTCGGCGTCCGCGGCCCGGTCAGGAGCCGGGGGCGTTGTCGCCCCGCTTGGTGGTGGCCTTCAGGTAGTCCCGGTTCAGCCGGCCGATGGTGTTCAGCGGGATGCCCTTCGGGCAGACCACGGTGCACTCGCCGGCGTTGGTGCAGCCGCCGAAGCCGGCCTCGTCGTGCGCGTCGACCATGCCGATCACCCGGGTGTACCGCTCGGGCTGGCCCTGCGGCAGCAGCGATAGCTGGGTGACCTTGGCCGCGGTGAAGAGCATGCCGGAGCCGTTCGGGCAGGCCGCCACGCAGGCGCCGCAGCCGATGCAGGCCGCCGACTCGAACGCGGCGTCGGCATTGGCCTTGGCCACCGGCACCGAGTGCGCCTCGGGCGCGCTGCCGGTCGGCGCGGTGATGTACCCGCCGGCTGCGATGATCTTGTCGAACGCGTTCCGGTCGACGACCAGGTCCTTGACGACCGGGAAGGCCCGGGCCCGCCACGGCTCGATGTCGATCGTGTCGCCGTCGGAGAACTGCCGCATGTGCAGCTGGCAGGCGGTGGTGCCGCGCTGCGGCCCGTGCGCGTTGCCGTTGATCATCATGCCGCACATGCCGCAGATGCCCTCGCGGCAGTCGTGGTCGAACGCCACCGGGTCCTCGCCCGCGAGGATCAGGCGTTCGTTGAGCACGTCGAGCATCTCCAGGAACGACATGTCCGGGGAGACGTCGTCGACCTGGTAGGTCACCATCCGACCCTTGTCCTCAGGGCCCTTCTGGCGCCAGATGCGCAGGGTCAGGTTCACTTGTAGCTCCGCTGCGTGGGGTGGACGTATTCGAACTTCAGGTCTTCCTTGTGCAGCACGGCGGGCTCGCCGGTGGCGGTGAACTCCCAGGCCGCGACGTACGAGAAGCGTTCGTCGTCGCGCTGGGCCTCACCGTCGGAGGTCTGGTGCTCGGCCCGGAAGTGGCCGCCGCAGGACTCCTCCCGGTGCAGCGCGTCGATGCACATGAGCTCGGCCAGCTCGAAGAAGTCGGCCACCCGGCCGGCCTTCTCCAGCGACTGGTTGAGCCCCTCGCCGTCGCCGAGCACCCGGACCCGCTGCCAGAACTGCTCGCGCAGCGCCCGGATCTCGGCGATCGCCTTGCGCAGCCCGGCGTCACTGCGCTCCATGCCGCAGTGCTCCCACATGATCTGGCCCAGCTCGCGGTGGAACGAGTCCACCGTCCGGTCGCCGTTGACCGCCAGCAGCCGCTGGATCCGGTCCTCGACGTCGCGGCGCGCCTCGACCGCCGCCGGGTGGCTGGCGTCGACCTTCTCGAACGGGCCGGCGGCCAGGTAGTTGGCGATGGTGTTCGGCAGCACGAAGTAGCCGTCCGCGAGGCCCTGCATCAGCGCCGAGGCGCCGAGCCGGTTCGCGCCGTGGTCGGAGAAGTTCGCCTCGCCGATCACGAACAGGCCGGGGATGGTCGACTGGAGGTCGTAGTCGACCCAGAGGCCGCCCATCGTGTAGTGCACGGCGGGGTAGATCCGCATCGGCACCTCGTACGGGTCCTCGCCGGTGATCCGCTCGTACATCTCGAAGAGGTTGCCGTACTTGGCCTCGATCGCCTTGCGGCCGAGCCGCTCGATGGCGTCGGCGAAGTCCAGGTAGACGCCGAGCCCGCCCGGGCCGACGCCGCGACCCTGGTCGCAGACGGCCTTGGCGGCGCGGGAGGCGATGTCCCGGGGCACCAGGTTGCCGAAGGAGGGGTAGATCCGCTCCAGGTAGTAGTCCCGCTCGTCCTCTCCGATGTCCTTCGGGCTGCGGTTGTCGCCCTTGGCCTTCGGCACCCAGACCCGGCCGTCGTTGCGCAGCGACTCGCTCATCAGGGTCAGCTTCGACTGGTGGTCGCCGGAGACCGGGATGCAGGTCGGGTGGATCTGGGTGTAGCAGGGGTTGGCGAAGTACGCGCCCTTGCGGTGCGCCCGCCAGGTGGCGGTGACGTTGCAGCCCTTGGCGTTGGTGGAGAGGTAGAAGACGTTGCCGTAGCCGCCGGAGGCGAGCACCACCGCGTCCGCGAACTCGCATGTGATCTCGCCGGTGACCAGGTCCCGGACCACGATGCCCCGGGCCTTGCCGTCGACCACGATCAGCTCCAGCATCTCGTGCCGGGCGTTCATCTCCACGTTGCCCAGGCCGATCTGGCGCTCCAGCGCCTGGTACGCGCCGAGCAGCAGCTGCTGGCCCGTCTGGCCCCGGGCGTAGAAGGTGCGCTGCACCTGGGCGCCGCCGAAGGACCGGGTGTCCAGCAGGCCGCCGTACTCGCGGGCGAACGGGACGCCCTGGGCCACGCACTGGTCGATGATGTTGACCGAGACCTCCGCCAGCCGGTGCACGTTCGACTCCCGGGAGCGGAAGTCGCCGCCCTTGACGGTGTCGTAGAAGAGCCGGTGGACCGAGTCGCCGTCGTTGCGGTAGTTCTTGGCAGCGTTGATGCCGCCCTGGGCGGCGATGGAGTGGGCCCGGCGCGGGCTGTCCTGGTAGCAGTAGGACTTGACCCGGTAGCCCTGCTCGGCCAGGGTGGCCGCGGCCGAGCCGCCGGCCAGGCCGGTGCCGACCACGATCACCGTCATCTTCCGGCGGTTGGCCGGGTTGACCAGCTTCGCCTCGAAGCGGCGGCGTTCCCAGCGGGTCTCGATCGGGCCGTCGGGAGCCTTGGTGTCGGCGATCGGGTCGCCCTCGGTGTAGAGATCCATGTCAGGACACCAATCCGGTGAGTACGGCGAACGGGACCACCAGGAAGCCGGCGCAGAGGGCGACCGCGAACACCAGCGCGGCGGTGCGCGCCCGGCGCTCACCCTTCGGGGTCTGCTGCCCCAGGCTGCGGAACGCGCTGAACGCGCCGTGCCGCAGGTGGAAGCCGAGGGCGACGATCGCCAGGGTGTAGAAGAGCGTGACGTACCAGCGCCCCGGCGCGAAGTCGGCGACGACGTTGGCGTACGGCTTGGTCGGGTCGCCGACCGGGTTGAGGTGGCCTGTGGTCAGGTCCAGCAGGTGGTAGATCACGAAGAGCAGAATGATCACTCCGCCCCAGCGCATGGTGCGGGCGGCGTAGCTGCCCTGGACCTTCGCGCGGTGCGCGTACCGGACCGGGCGGGCGGCGCGGGAGCGTCGGGCCAGCACCGTGGCGGCGGCGATGTGCCCCAGGACCGCGACGGTCAGCACGCCGCGCTGGATCCAGAGGAACCAGACGCCCGGCAGCAGCGGCTTGCCGATGTCGCGCAGCCAGTGCGCGTAGTGGTCGAACGAGGTCTCCCCCGTGAACACCTTCAGGTTGCCGAGCATGTGCAGGATCAGGAACAGCACCAGGATGATGCCCGTCACCGCCATGACGGCCTTGAGGCCGACGTTGGAACGGATGGGCGACCGCGTTCTCGTGACTACCACCCGATCGACGCTAGGAGCAGTTTGATCAGTCGTCCAATGCATCGAACTCGCAGTCTTGATAGCCGTAAACTATGTAGATGCAGCTCCATCAGCTCAAGTACTTCGTGGCGGTCGCAGAAGTACGACATTTCACCCAAGCCGCCGACATCGTCGGCATAACCCAGCCGTCGCTCAGTAAGCAAATTCACGCCCTGGAGACCGACCTCGGGGCCCCGCTCTTCGAACGGGTAAGGGGCAACATCGCCCTCACCACGGCGGGCGAGGTGCTGCTGCCGTTGGCCAAGCGGATCCTCGCCGACGTCGACACCGCCACCCGCGAGGTGCAGGAGCTGGTCGGCCTGCGCCGGGGTCGGGTGCGCCTCGGCGCCACCCCGAGCCTGGCCACCTCGCTCGCCCCGCCGGTGCTGCGCCGCTTCCGCGACGCGCACCCCACCGTCGACCTGCGGGTGGAGGAGGGTGGCTCGCAGGACCTGGTCCGCGACCTGCTCCGCGGCGACCTCGACCTGGCGCTGATCATCATGCCGGCGCAGGGCACCGATCCGGGCCTGCGCGCCGATCCGATCCTGCGGGAGAGCCTGGTGCTGGCCTCGGTGGAGGAGTTGCCGGCCGCGGCGCGGACCGGCCGGCTGCGGATCACCGACCTGCGCGACCAGCCGATGGTGATGTTCCGCGAGGGCTACGACCTGCGCGACGCCACCCTGCAGGCGTGCCGGGAGGCGGGCTTCGAGCCGACCGTCGCGGTCGACGGTGGCGAGATGGACGCCGTGCTCAGCTTCGTCGAGGCCGGGCTGGGCGTCGCGCTGGTGCCCGGCATCGTGGTCGCCCGCCGGCCGGGCGTGCGGATCACCCGGCTCGCGCCGCCGGGGGTGACCCGGACCATCGCGGTGGCCCGCCGCCGGGACGTGGTGCCCACCCACGCCGGCCGGGAGCTGCGCCGGATCCTGCTCGACTACGTGCAGACCGCGATCGACCAGGACGACCTGCCGCCCGGGGTGGAGCCGCGCTAGCGCCCCTCGGCCTCGTCCATCGCCCGGTAGATCCGCTGCTCCGACACCGGGTACGGGGTGCCCAGCGCCTGCGCGAAGACGTTCACCCGCAACTCCTCGATCATCCAGCGGATCTGCCGTACCGCCGCCGAGTTCCGCTTCGTCGGCGGGAGGGCGGCGAGCATCTCCTGGTACTCCTTCTGCACCACCGCGATCCGGTCCTGCTGCTGCTTGTCGCGCTGCGGGTTGCCCGGCAGCCGGTCCAGCCGCCGCTCGATCGCGGTGAGGTAGCGCAGCAGGTCGGGCAGCCGGCCGTACCCGGTCTCGGTGACGAAGCCGGCGTGCAGCAGCCCGGTGAGCTGGGCCCGGATGTCGGCCAGCGCCGCCACCACGGCCAGGTTCTGGGTCCGGCCCAGCCGCTGCTCCACCGCGTACCCGGCGGCGAGCACCCGGCGTACCCGGTCCATCACCTCGACCACGGTGTCCACCAGGTCGGCGCGGACCTTCTCGCGCAGCGCGGCGAACCCCTCGGCGTCCCAGGCCGGGCCGCCGGCGTCGGCGACCAGCTTGTCGATCGCCGCCCCGGCGGCGTCGGAGATGAGCTGCTGCACGCCGCCGTGCGGGTTGCGGCTCAGCGCCAGCTTCGCCTCGTTGCTCAGCCGCCCCTGGAGGAACTTGGCCGGGGACGGCACGGTCAGCCGCAGCAGCCGCCGGGTGCCCGCCCAGTGCGCGGCCTCCTGCTCGGCCGGCGAGTCGAACACCTTCACCCCGGCCGTGGCGCCCTCGTCGACCAGCGCCGGGTACGCGGTCACCGCGTACCCGGCGCGCACCTGCTCGATGGTGCGCGGCAGGGTGCCGATGCTCCACTCGCGCAGCCCGGTGCGGGCCACGTCCGGCGCGGCGGCGGCCACCACCTGGCGGACCTCCGCCTTGAGCTGGCGTTGCAGGGCCGGCAGGTCCTTGCCCTCGGCGACCGGCCGGTTCTCCTCGTCGAGCACCCGGAAGCGGACCCGCAGGTGCGGCGGGAGCTTGTCCGGGTCCCACGCGTCCCGGGGCACGGTCACCCCGGTCATCCGGCGCAGCTGCCGGGTCAGCGCGTCGAGCAGCGGCTCCTCGCCGGCCGGCATCGCCGCCAGCGCCGCGCGGGCGAAGTCGGGCACCGGGACGAAGTTGCGGCGCACCGCCTTGGGCAGCGAGCGGATCAGCGCGACGACCAGTTCCTCGCGCAGCCCGGGGACCTGCCAGTCGAAGCTCTCCGCCGGCACCTGGTTGAGCAGCGGCAGCGGGATGTCCACGGTCACCCCGTCGGTCGGGGTGCCCGGCTCGAACCGGTAGGTCAGCGGCAGGCTCACCCCGTCGGCGGACCACTCGTCGGGATAGTCGGCCTCGTCCACCCCGCCCCGGCCGGCGTTGACCAGCAGCGCGCGGGTGAAGGTGAGCAGGTCCGGCCGCTCCCGCCGGGTCTTCTTCCACCAGGTGTCGAAGTGCCGCCCGGAGACCACGTCGGCCGGGATCCGCTCGTCGTAGAAGTGGAAGATCGTTTCGTCGTCGACCAGGATGTCCCGCCGCCGGGCCCGGTGCTCCAGCTCCTCGATCTCGGTCAGCAGCCGCTGGTTGTCGCGCCAGAACTGGTGGTGGGTGGACCAGTCGCCCTCGACCAGCGCGTGCCGGATGAACAGCTCGCGGCTCAGCGCCGGGTCGATCCGCCCGAAGTTGACCTTGCGGGAGGTGACCAGCGGGACGCCGTAGAGGGTCACCTTCTCGTAGGCCATCACCGCGGCCTGCTTCTTCTCCCAGTGCGGCTCGCTGTAGCTGCGCTTGACCAGGTGCTGGGCGAGCGGCTCGACCCACTCCGGCTCGATCCGGCCGGCCACCCGGCCCCAGAGCCGGGAGGTCTCCACCAGCTCGGCGGCCATCACCCAGCGCGGCGGCTTGCGGAACAGCGCCGAACCGGGGAAGAGCGCGAACTTCGCCCCCCGGGCGCCCAGGTACTCGTTCTTCTGGGCGTCCTTCAGCCCGACGTGGGAGAGCAGGCCGGCCAGCAGCGACTGGTGCACCTTCGGGGTGTCGATCTCCTCCGGCAGGTCCGCGCCGGCACCGCGCCGCCCGCCGCCGTCGGGCGTGGCCTCCGCGCCGCCGCGCCGGCCCCGCCGCCCGTCGCCGGCCTCGGGCGTACGTCCCACCTGGCGCAGCTGGCTGACGATGTCCTGCCACTCGCGGACCCGCAGGTAGTTGAGGAACTCGGCCTTGCACATCCGGCGGAACGCGCCGGAGGAGAGGGCGCGCTGCTGCTCGCGCAGGTGCCGCCAGAGGTTGAGCAGCGACACGAAGTCCGACTCCCGGTCGGTGAACCGGGCGTGCGCCTGGTCGGCCTGGGCCTGCCGGTCGGCCGGCCGCTCCCGCGGGTCCTGGATCGACAGCGCGGCGGCGATCACCATCACCTCGGTGGCGCAGCCGTTGCGCTCGCCCTCGAGCACCATCCGGGCCAGCCGCGGGTCGACCGGGAGCTGGGCCAGCCGCCGGCCCAGCGGGGTGAGCCGCTTCGCCGGGTCGGTCTCGGTGACGTCCAGCGCGCCCAGCTCGTGCAGCAGGTTGACGCCGTCGGTGATGTTGCGCCGGTCCGGCGGGTCGATGAACGGGAAGGCGGCGATGTCGCCCAGCCCGATCGCGGTCATCTGGAGGATGACCGAGGCCAGGTTGGTGCGCAGGATCTCCGGGTCGGTGAACTCCGGCCGGGAGAGGAAGCCCTGCTCGTCGTAGAGGCGGATGCAGATGCCGTCCGAGGTGCGGCCGCAGCGACCCTTGCGCTGGTTGGCCGACGCCTGGGAGATCGGCTCGATCGGCAGCCGCTGCACCTTGAGCCGGCTGCTGTAGCGGGAGATCCGGGCGGTGCCCGGGTCCACCACGTACTTGATGCCGGGCACGGTCAGCGAGGTCTCCGCCACGTTGGTGGCCAGCACCACCCGGCGGCCGGCGTGCGGGGCGAAGACCCGGTGCTGCTCGGCGGTGGAGAGCCGGGCGTACAGCGGCAGGATCTCCGTGCCGCGCAGCGCCGGCTTCTTCTCCACCAGCCTGCCCAGCGCGTCCGCGGTGTCCCGGATCTCGCGCTCCCCGCTGAGGAAGACCAGGACGTCCCCGGGCCCCTCGGCGGCCAGCTCCTCGACGGCGTCGCCGATCGCCTGGATCTGGTCCCGGACGTTCTCCTCGTCCTCCCCGTCGTCCTCGGCCTCGGCGACCTCGACCAGCGGCCGGTAGCGGACCTCCACCGGGTAGGTCCGCCCGGAGACCTCCACCACCGGCGCCGGTACGCCCGCCGGCTCGTCCGCGGTCGCCGGCCCGGCGAAGTGCCGGGCGAAGCGCTCGGTCTCGATGGTCGCCGAGGTGATGATCACCTTCAGGTCGGGACGGCGCGGCAGCAGCTGCCTCAGGTAGCCGAGGATGAAGTCGATGTTGAGGCTGCGCTCGTGCGCCTCGTCGATGATCAGCGTGTCGTACTGGCGCAGCATCCGGTCGGTCTGCAGCTCGGCGAGCAGGATGCCGTCGGTCATCAGCTTGACCAGGCTGCGGTCGCTCACCTGGTCGGTGAAGCGCACCTTGTAGCCGACCACGTCGCCCAGCTCGGTGCCGAGCTCCTCGGCGATCCGGTCCGCCACCGTCCGGGCGGCCAGCCGGCGCGGCTGGGTGTGCCCGATCAGCCCGTGCACGCCGCGCCCCAGCTCCAGGCAGATCTTCGGCAGCTGGGTGGTCTTGCCCGACCCGGTCTCGCCGGCCACGATCACCACCTGGTGGTCGCGGATCGCGGCGGCGATGTCGTCCTTGCGCTCGCTGACCGGCAGCCCGGCCGGATAGGTGATCACCGGCACCGCGGCCCGGCGCGACTCCAGCCGCAGCTCCGCCGCCGTCACGTCGGTGGCGATCTCGGCGAGCGCCGCCTCCCGGCGCTGCGGGTCCCGCAGCTTGCGCGCGCCGTCCAGCCGCCGCTGGAGGCGGCGCTGGTCACGGAACATCAGGGGATTCAGGCGGCGGTGCAGCTCGCGAACGTCGGTCGCGGCGGGTGCGGCTGGATTCTGCATGTCGTGGCCAAGGATAGGCAGCCCGGCGCGGGACCGCCCCTGGGTTACGGCGGCGCCGCCGGCGGGCCGCCGGGTTTAGAGTTGACCGCCGATCGACGCGGGGGGACCGGATGACGATGCGCGACACCGACCGGGCGCTGGTGCAGGCCGCCACGGCGGTGGCCAAGCTGCGCTGCCGCAGCGAGAACCACACCGTGGCCGCCGCCGCCCGCTCCGCCGACGGCCGGGTCTTCACCGGCGTGAACGTCTACCACTTCACCGGCGGCCCGTGCGCCGAGGTGGTGGCGATCGGCGCGGCGGCCACCCAGGGCGTGACCGAGCTGGAGACCATCGTCGCGGTGGGCGACCGGGGCCGCGGGGTGATCCCGCCGTGCGGGCGCTGCCGGCAGGTGCTGCGGGACTACTTCCCGCGGCTCCGGGTGATCGTGGGGCCGGCGGACGCGCTGCGGGTGGTGCCGATCGGCGAGCTGCTGCCGGAGACGTACGTCTGGGCCGACCACCAGCTCGACGGGGCGGTCGAGGCGGTGCCGCCGCCGCGCGCCGGCGACTGACCGCCCGGAGCCCGGCCGGCGACCGCCGGTGCCGGCCCGCGCGACGCTCAGTCGCCGGCGGCGGCCTCCAGCATCGACCGGGGCACCGGCACGCTCTCGAACCGCAGGTTGCCCTCCGGCACCATCCAGCTCATCACCTGTACGGCCAGCCGCCCGGCCCGCACCGCCGGGTCGTTGTGATACAGCTCGCGGGCCTCCCCGGGGCTGACCGAGAGGACGACGAAACCGCGCAGCCGGTCGTCGTCGGCGTCCACGAACGGCCCGGCGGCGAGGACGAGCCCCTGCTCCACCAGCCCCGCCTGGTGGGCCAGGTGCGCGTCCTGCAACCGGTCGGCCGCCTCCAGCGGCAGGTCCGGGGCGTCCGGCGGGCGGACCAGGAGCACGACCGTGTGCTGGTCGAATCGCATGCCCACACCCTAGGGCGGAGCGGGCCGTCCGCGCCCCGAACCGGCGCTGTCCGCCCTGCTCGGCGGGGGTCGGATCGACGGCCGCGAGTTAGGTCCGGCTAAGTCGGTCGGCTAAGGTAAGGCGAACCTAAGCGTGAACGTGCAGGAGATCCGTGACCACCCTCGCCACCCGACCGGCACCGGCCGGCAGCCGGACCGGCGGTCGTGGCGGCCGCCGGGTGGCGGTCACCGTCGCCGCCGCGCTGGCGCTGCTGCTCGCCGTGCTGGCCAGCTTCGCGCTGGGCAGCCGGCCGCTCGCGGTCGACCAGGTCTGGCACGCGCTGGTCGCCCCGGACGGCGGCGAGGCCAGCACCATCGTCCGGGAACTGCGCATGCCGCGTACCGCCCTGGGCCTCGCCGTCGGGCTCGCGCTGGCCGTCGCCGGGGTGCTCTTCCAGGCCCTCACTCGCAACCCGCTGGCCGAGCCGCGGATCCTCGGCATCAGCGCCGGCGCCTCGACCGGCGTGGTGCTGGCCATCTCCGTCTTCGGCGTCGGCACCCTCGCCGGGTACGTCTGGTTCGGCATCGGCGGCGCGCTGCTGGCCGGACTGCTGGTCTTCGCGGTCGCCAGCCGCGCCCGCGAGGGCGCCAGCCCGGTCACCCTCGCGCTGGTCGGCGCGGCCCTCGACGCCAGTCTCGCCTCCGTGGTGTACGCGCTGCTCAGCATCGACGCCCGCACCTTCGAGGAGTACCGGTTCTGGGTGGTCGGCGGGCTGACCGGCCGCGACCTCACGGTGGCCGTCCAGGTGCTGCCGTTCGTGCTCGCCGGGCTCGCGCTGGCCGCCCTGGTCGCCCGCGGCCTCGACGCGCTCGCCCTCGGCGACGACGTCGCCCGGGGGCTCGGGCACCGGATCGGGCTGGTCCGCCTCGGCGGCGGCGCCGCCGCGGTGCTGCTCACCGGGGCGGCGGTCGCCGCCGCCGGGCCGATCGCGTTCGTCGGGCTCGCCGTGCCGCACCTGGCCCGTGCCCTGGTCGGCGCCGACCACCGCTGGACCCTCGCGGTCTCCGCGCTGCTCGGGCCGGCCCTGCTGCTCGGCGCCGACGTGGTCGGCCGGCTCGTCGCCCCGCCCGGGGAGGTGCCGGCCGGCATCATCACCGCGCTGATCGGCGCCCCGCTGCTGGCCTTCCTGGTCCGCCGCGCCAAGGTGGTGACGGCGTGACCGCCCCGGCCCGCCCCGCCACCCCCGGCCCGGCCGCCGCCGCGCCGGCCGACCGCGCCCGCTCCGGCGTCGCCGCCCTGCCGGGGCGCTCGCTGCTGCAGGTCGGCCCGGTCAGCATGCAGGTACGCCGCCGCTCGGTGCTGGTCGCCGCCACGCTGGTCGTGCTGCTGCTCGCCGCCGGGGTGCTCAGCCTCTCCCTCGGCACCCCGTACGTCGCCCCGGCCGACGTGCTGCGCGCGCTCTCCGGCGCCGGCACCCCGTACGACCTGGTGGTCTTCGAACTGCGGCTGCCCCGGCTGGTGCTGGCCGCGGTGGCCGGCGCGGCGTTCGGCATCGCCGGCACCCTGATCCAGAGCGTGGCCCGCAACCCGCTGGCCAGCCCCGACGTCATCGGCATCACCCAGGGCGCCGGCCTGGCCGCCACGGTGGCGCTGACCACCGGCGCCGCCGCGGTGCTGGTGGCGCCCGCCGCACTGGCCGGCGGGCTGGCCGCCGCGCTGCTGCTGCTCGTCCTCGGCGCCCGGCACGGACTGGCCGCGCAGCGGTTCGTGCTCGCCGGGGTGGCGGTCGCCTTCGCGCTGCGGGCGCTCACCGAGGTGGTCATGCTCACCGCCGACCCGATCGACGGCCTGCGGGCGCAGATCTGGCTGATCGGCACGCTCGCCGGCAAGGGCTGGACGGAGACCGTCTGGATCGCGCTCACCCTGCTGGCGCTGCTGCCGGTGCTGGCCTGGGCCGGTTGGGCGTTGAACAGCTCCGCCCTGGACGACGACACCGCCCGGGGGATCGGGTTGCGCCCGGTGGCCCGCCGGATCGGGCTCGCCGTCACCGGCGTGTTCGCCGCCGCGATGGTCACCGCCCAGGTCGGCGCGGTCGACTTCGTCGCCCTGGTCGCCCCGCAACTCGCCCGGCGGCTGGTCCGCGCCGAACGCCCGCCGCTGGTCTGCGCCGCGCTGCTCGGCGCGCTGCTGCTGGTGCTGGCCGACCTGGCCGGCCGGCGGCTGTTCGCCCCCACCCAGCTGCCCGCCGGCGTGCTCACCGCCGCCATCGGCGGGCCGTACCTGATGTTCCTGCTGCTCCGCGGCCGCCGGCGGTCGTCGTGACGCCCGCCGTCCCCGGCCGTCGCGACCCGGCCCGTGCCGACGCCGCCGTTCGCCGACCCCTCGAAGGAGGCGCGATGCTCTCCACCCGCGACCTGGTCGCCGGCTACGACGAGCGGACCGTGCTGGACGGGCTGGACCTGGAACTGCCCGCCGACGCGTTCACGGTCATCGTCGGCCCGAACGCCTGCGGCAAGTCCACCCTGCTGCGCACCCTGGCCCGGCTGCTCACCCCCCGGCGCGGCGCGGTGCTGCTCGACGGCACGGCCATCCGGGAGCTGCCCACCCGCGAGGTCGCCCGCCGGCTCGCCGTGCTGCCGCAGAGCCCGCTGGTGCCCGAGGGCGTCACGGTCGCCGACCTGGTCGGCCGCGGCCGGCAGCCGTACCAGCGCTGGTGGCGGCAGTGGTCGGAACAGGACGGCGCCGCGGTGGACCGGGCGATGGCCCTCGCCGACGTCGCCGGGCTGGCCGACCGGCCGGTGGACACCCTCTCCGGCGGCCAGCGGCAGCGGGTGTGGATCGCGATGACGCTCGCCCAGGACACCGAGGCGCTGCTGCTCGACGAGCCGACCACCTTCCTCGACCTGGCCCACCAGGTGGAGGTGCTGGACCTGCTGCACCGGCTGCGCGTCGAGCGGGGCCGCACCGTGGTGGCCGTGCTGCACGACCTCAACCAGGCCGCCCGGTACGCCGACCACCTGATCGCGATGAAGGCCGGCGCCGTGGTGGCCGCCGGGCCACCGCGGCAGATCCTCACCGCGGACCTGGTCCGCGACGTCTTCGGGCTCGACTGCGTGGTCGTGCCCTGCCCGGTGACCGGGGCGCCGCTGGTGGTGCCCGCGCTGACCAGCCCGACCCTGGCCACCCTCTCCGGTGCCGCGCCGTCCGGCGCCGCGCCAACCGTCGGCGGGAACGCTCTCGCCGGCTCGTACCCTTCGGAAGGAATCTGATGCGTCGTCTCGTCGCCGCCCTCGCCGCGGCCGCCCTCCTCGGCGTCGGGCTCACCGCCTGCGGTGAGAGCGACCCGGTCGCCGGCACCGCCACCGGGGAGACCCGGGAGATCACCCACGCCATGGGCACCACCAAGGTGCCGGCCGAGCCGAAGCGCGTCGTCGTGCTCGACACCGACAAGATCGACACGGCGCTCTCCCTCGGCGTCACGCCGGTCGGTGCCGCCACCGCCGGCGAGGCGAAGAGCTGGCCGACCTACTTCGGTGAGGAGAAGCTCGCCGGCATCAAGGAGGTCGGGGTGCTCACCGAGCCCGACCTGGAGGCGATCAACGCGCTGAACCCGGACCTGATCCTGGGCAGCAAGTTCCGCCAGGAGAAGTTCTACGACGAGCTGGCCGCCATCGCGCCGACCGTCTTCACGGAGAAGGTCGGCATCACCTGGAAGGAGAACTTCCTCCTCGACGGCAAGGCGCTCGGCAAGGAGCAGCAGGCCAAGGATCTGCTGGCCGCGTACGAGACGCGGGCCAAGGAGTTCGGCGCCAAGCTCGGCGACGCCGCCACCCGCAAGATCTCCATCGTCCGCTTCGTCCCGGGCAACATCCGGGTCTACGGCCCGGACTCCTTCTCCGGCATCGTCATCGGCGACACCGGGCTGGGCCGCCCCGAGCGGCAGCAGCTGGCGAACAAGGAGGACAAGCGGTTCGACCTGGTCAGCCCCGAGCGGGTCAGCGAGGTCGACGGTGACGTCATCTTCGTGACGGCGTACGGCGAGAAGGCCGCCGCCGAGCAGGCCAAGGTCACCGCGGGCAGCCTCTGGAAGGGCCTGTCGGCGGTCAAGGCCGGCAAGACGTACGTGGTCTCCGACGAGATCTGGATGACCGGCATCGGCGTCGGCGCCGCCAACAAGATCCTCGACGACCTCCAGAAGCACCTCGCCGCCTGACCCACCCCGGCTGTCCAAGATCCGCGCAACTTCACCGAAGATGCTGCCTCACACCGTGTCGAGGCAGCACTTCCCCTGAAGTTGCGCGGATCTTGGCGTTTCAGCGGGCGCGGGTGCGGAGAGCGTGGCGGAGTTCGGTCAGGAAGCCGTCGAAATCGTCGCGGAATCGCTTGGAGGTCACGTGCAGCACGATCCAGTCCTCTCCGAGGAGGCGGTTGAGGCGACGCCGGTCGCGGTGGAACTGCTCCGGATCGTCATGCCAGAGGCCGTCGTACTCGACCGCGACCCGGAACTCCGGCCAGGCGAGGTCGAGCCGTGCGACGAACCGGCCGTCCCGCTCGACCACGAACTGGGTGACCGGCCTCGGTAGGCCCGCCAACACCAGCCGGACCCGCAGTCGCGATTCCTGGACCGACTCGGCCCCGGCGTCGGTCAGTTCCGCCACCCGGAGCGCGCGCTTCCAGCCCCGCGTACCGAGGCGGCCCCGCGCCTGGTCGCGCAACTGGTCGACCCGTACCAACCGCTGCCCGGCGAACCCGTCCACGAGCGCCACGGCCTCCTCGACCGTGAGCCACTGCGCCAGATCCCAGCAGGTGCGCAAGGGTGTGGTCACCGGAATCCCGGCACGAAGCTGTACGTCGGCGTCGGGTGCCACCTCCGCGGTGTGCACAGCGAGGCCGGCGACGGGCCCGAAACGCTGTCCAACGGGCACCAGCACGTCGAGTGGCTGGGTGGTGGCCACCGATCCGATCCCGTAGAGGGCTGCCGCACTCCGTCCGGCGATCACGGCACCCGGTGGCAACACCCATCGCGCCGCTGCCCGGCAGCGTGTCCGGTGGGAAATCGCCAGCCGGGCGTCGGCGTAGACGTCCCGGAACAGCGGCCGCCACGCCCTGCTGCGCAGTTCGGATCGGGTCAGCAGCCCCCGGGCCACCACGTCGGAGCCCCGGAAGACACGTCCTTGCAGATGGCTCGGGCGTCGCGGCGGAACGGGCATGCTGCCACCCTGGCCCACGCCTGTGCCGTCGCGCAGACCCTGTGGATAACCCTGCTGCCGCACGCCGACGGCAAGATCCGCGCAACCTCCCCGACGATGCCGCCTCCCCGGTGTGGCGGAGGTCGCAGTTGACGGGCGGTTGCGCGGATCTTGGTCGTCGGGGGAGGGGTGGGGTCAGGCGGCGGTGGACCAGATGGCGCGGAAGGCGGCGGCTTCGCCGGCCAGCCAGCGTTCGACCTGGTCGGGCTTGGTGCCGTCGGGCATCCGGTGGGCCTGGCCGCGCCGTACGTCGACCAGGACCGGCTCGGCGTGCGGGAGGATCTGGTCCATGTGTCGGGCCATCAGGTGCAGGGTGGCGAGCACGGCTTCCTCGCTCGGCGGGGTCTCGTCGAAGTGCAGCCGGACGGCCTCGGCCCGGCCGTCGGCGTGCCGTACGCCGAAGTGAGGGTTGATCTTGACGGGCAGGTCGCCGAGCATGGCGAGCGCGTCGCGGGTCTGGGCCAGGTCGACGGCGGTGGGCTCGCCCAGCGAGTGCAGCCAGGCGGTGGCGCCGGGCACCAGTGCCTGGTAGAGCGGGCGCCAGCGGGGCTTGACCGTGTCGACCACCTGGTCGAGGTGGGTGCCGCCGGTGTGGAAGGCGATGTCGGCCTTGAGTGCCTTGACGAACTGGCCGTGCGGGTTGAACCCGGAACGGCTGGCCCGTTGCTTGCGCAGGCCGCCGACGAAGGTGGCCTTGGTCGGGCCGGTGCGGTCGACGTAGCGGGTGAAGCCGAGGAGCGTGGCGTAGGGCGTGAGGGGGGCGGAGGCGGGCGCAGTCACGGTCGTCCTCCCAGGTCAGGAACTCGATTAGTACACACATTCTAATCGACGGGTCTGACATCGCCCAGGGAAAGTTGGCCGCCGCCGGCCGGTCACCTCGCGGTGGCCGGAGCCACCGGAGCCGGTCGTTCGCCGTGCCGGTGCTCACCCCCGGCGTTGGGTGCGGGAGAGCTGGCGGGCCAGGTGCAGGGCGAGCAGGGTGAGCCAGAGCAGCCCGATGATGACGGTGCCGCGCTGGTACAGCCCGGCGAGGTCGACCAGGCCGGTGGTCTGACTGAAGCCGGCGCTGGCGAGGACGTCTCCGGCCAGGAAGGCGAGGCCGGTGAGGGCGGAATAGACCGCCCACCCGCGCTCGCCCCGCCCGGTGAATCTCCGGGTGAAGACGAAGCAGGCGGCCGCCAGCGCCGGGAACGCGAACAGGGTGTCAAGCCCCGGGTTTGATGGAGAGTTGGTTAGCTGGTTTTCAGGGGTGCGGTGACCGGGTGGGTCATCGCGTGTA
>NZ_JBSWCE010000031.1:0-99752 GCF_056780015.1 Micromonospora sp. R311 | reverse complement strand
GCCGACTCGGCCAACCCGGACACCGCCTCCTACCGGATGAGCGTGGACAACCTGGCCGACTGGATCGCCACCCGCGGCTACACCGCCTGACCCACAACACCACACCACCAGAACACACCGTGAAGGGCCGACCCCCACCCCGGGGGCCGGCCCTTCACCGTCTCCGGCGCGCGTTTTCGGGCACCGGGAGCGGGAACCCGGCCGGCGGGAGGGGCAACCGGCCGAACGCCGAGGGGAGTGGTCCGGTGGGGCAGCGCAGCGTGGGTACGGTCGCCCCGGTGCGGCGTACGCCCGTGGCTGGCGCGCCGCTGTACTGCGACGCCCGGGAGTACGGGCTCACCGGCGACGGCGTGACCAACGACCAGCCCGCGCTGGCCGCGCTGGTGGACCGCCTCGGCGAGGGCTACGCGGCCGACGGGCGGGCGCGGGTCATCCACTGCCCGCCGGGGATCTACTCGATCCGGGACGCGGGCACGGTCTGGCGCAGCGGGGTGTCGCTGATCGGCGCCGGACCGGGGGCGACCCGCTTCGTGCTGAGCAACGAGGGAAACCGGGCGGAGCCCACCCCGCTGGCGTTCTGGACCACCGAGCAGCACGGCGCGGACCGGGACCGGCACATCGCCGACTGCACCTTCGCCGACTTCGAGATCGACGGCTCCGGCGTGGCCATGGTGGAGTACAACTACCTGGCCAAGGGGCTCGGCCTGCAGTACGTGGTGCGCGGCGTCTTCCGCAACCTCTACATCCACCACACCGGGGCGACCGGTCTCGGCTGCGACTTCCTCCAGGACAGCCTGATCGACGGGGTGGTGGTGGTCGGTTGCGGCCGGCTCGACAACGGCGAGGAGATGGGCGGCGCCGGCATCGGCGTGGGCATCGGCGGCTGGGGCGCGGTGGAGCGGCTCACCATCGCCAACTGCACCGCTCTCGGCAACGGCACCAACGGCATCTTCCTGGAGCTGCAGAAGGACTACTGGACCCCGCCGCGCGGCTACCGCATCATCGGCTGCCACAGCGAGGCGAACCGGTTCGGCATCTCCGACTGGGGCGCGGACGGCCTGATCGTCTCGGCGTGCACCATGACCGGCAACCTGGAGGCCGGTTTCGACGTGTCGGCCAACGGCACCGCAGGGATCGCCGGTCGCGGCGGCCTGCTCACCGACTGCGTCATCGACGGCAACATCGGCGACGGGGTGAACATGGGCAACACCCCGGGCCCGTACGCGGTGCGGGGGAACCGGATCAGCCGCAACGGCGGGCACGGCTACCGCGAGCACGTCCTCGGCGACGGCTTCCAGGGCCCGGCCCTGGACGTCGTGATCGAGAGCAACGAAATCTGGGAGAACGGCGGCGACGGGATCCGGATCGACCGGCCGATGACCGACCTGGTGCTGGTCGGCAACCGGATCCGCAACAACGGGCGGCGGTGCGCGCCGGCGGCGAGCGGCGGCGGCGAGTCGGTGCGGTACGGCAGCAAGTCCGTGACGGACCGGAGCGCTCACTGGACGCCCGACGGGCACCGGGGCAAGGTGCTGCGGGTCGGGTCCCGTACGGCGGTGGTGGCCGGCAACACCGACACCGAACTGAGCCTGGCCGAGATCCGGCCGGACAGCGCGACCGCCTGGAACGAGGACACCCCGACCCCCGGCACCCGGTACGAGCTGCCCGAGGCCCGGTCGACGCGGGCCGGGATCACCGTCAACGCCGCCGTCGACTCGGCCATCGTGCGCGGCAACCGGATCTGGGACCGGCGGGACCAGCAGACCCAGACCTACGGGGTGTGGGTCACCGAGCGCGGCAGGTGCGTGGCCTGTCGGATCGAGGACAACGACTTCGCGGGCAATGCCCAGGGCCCGGTGCGGCTGGACGCGCCCCTGACCGGCGGGGCCTGGGAACGCAACCACCACGACGTCCCCTGACCGCGCCGTCCCGGCGGGACGCTCAGGCCGCGTCGTCGGCCGGTTTCGCCGCGCTGGCCTGCGCGTGCCGGTCACGCAACCGGGCCCGGATCTCCTCCGGGGTGTACGCGCGCCGCCGCCGTTCCGCGCGGGCGATCACCACGCCGGACGCCGCGACCCCGGCGAGACCCGCGAGCCCGAGCACCTTCCACCACCGCATCCGTCGCCGCATCGGCCTAGGGTAGACGCCCATGAGGGTGCGAATCAGCGGTCCGGCCCCCGGTGGCGTGTCGCCGGCGGCCGTCGAGCGGGCGCGGGCATGAGTATCAGCCTGGACGAGGCGGTCGAGCTGACCCGGACCGGTGACCTGTGGGTGTTCCGCGGTCGCAGCGTGCCGGACCGGGCGATCCAGTTCACCACCAACAGTCCGGTCAACCACGTCGGGATGGCCGTGGTGCTGGACGACATGCCGCCGCTGATGTGGCACGCCGAGCTCGGCCGGTCGCTGCCGGACCTGTGGTCGGGCACCCACCAGCGCGGCGTGCAACTGCACGACCTGCGGGACGCGGTCTGCGTCTGGGCGAACCGGTACGGCCAGCGGGCCTGGCTGCGCCAGCTCGATCCGCCCGCCGACGCCGGGATGGAGGACGCGGTGCTGCGCACCGTCGCCCGCCTCGACGGCACGCCCTTCCCGTCCACCGCCCAGCTCGCCTGGCGCTGGCTGCGCGGCCGGGTCCCGGCGGTCCGGGTCCCGGCGGTCCGGCCGCCCGCGCCGGGGCGCCGGGGTGGTTCCGGCACGCCGGTGCGCGACCGCGCGCTGGAGTCGGCGTACTGCGCGGAGGTCGTCGCGGTCACCTACGAGGCGATGGGGCTGCTCCCGGCCGGACGGCGGCCGAACTGGTACGACCCGGGCCGGTTCTGGAGCGGCGACGATCTCGGCCTGGCCGGCGGTGCCCAGCTCGGGGCCGAGATCGAGGTACGCGTCCCGGCGCGCTGAGGTTTGGCGGGCCGGCTGACCGGCAATTGTCAGCGCCGTGAGAGCCTCCACCGATCTGGACACGCTGACCGACTTCTTCGACCGGTACGGCGTGGCGCTGACCGCCGGCGACGTGCCCGCCATCGCCGGCTGCTACGCCCTGCCCGGGCTGGTGGTGGCCGACACGTACAGCTTCTCGTTCACCTCGCCGGCGGCGGTCGCACTGTCCTTCGTGGGCGCCGCGCCGGATTACCAGGAGCGCGAACTGGTCGCCGCGCACGCCGCCATCGAGGACGTGCAGCCGGTCTCCGCCCTGCTGACCATGGTGGCCGTCGAGTGGGAGTTCCTGGACAGCCAGGGGCGGGCGGTGCCCGGGGAGCGGTACCGCTACCTGGTGCGCACCACCGACCAGGGCCCGGTCATCTGCACGGTGGTGCGGGCCGGCTGACGGGTCAGGGCCGGCCGGTGGGCACCCGGAACCGCAGTTTGCCGGCCCGCTCGTCGGCGAGCACCCCGCCGTTGCGCTCGATCACCCGGCGCGAGCCGACGTTGTCGACGTCGCAGGTGACCAGGGCCGGGTCGATGCCGAGCCGGTGGGCGACCGGCAGGGCCGCCCGCAGCATCGCGGTGGCGTGCCCGCGTCGGCGGGCGGTGGGCCGTACGTCGTAGCCGATGTGGCCGCCGACCTCCCGCAGCAGCGGGGTGAGCCGGTGCCGGACGGAGATCCGGCCGAGGTACTCGTCGCCGTCGACCCACCACAGTGTGGTGTCCGGCGCCCAGCCCTCCGGCCGGGGCGTGTCCGACAGCGCCTGTGCCCGCAGGTCGGCCACGAAGCGGGCGAACGCCGCCGGTCGGTGCCAGGTCGCGGCGTACCGGCGGATCTCGGCGCCGACCATGGTGTGGTCCTGGCGGTCGCCCCGGCCCTCGGCCCGGAACTCGGCCATCGCGGCCAGGAAGCTGGCGTGTACCCGTTCGGTCGGCGGCGTCAGGGCGGGCATGTGTCGATCACACCCGAACCGCCGTCGGCCGGCCAACCGTTTTCGGCGGCGTACCGGCCGGTCGGTCGGATCGCGGTCGGCCCCGTTCCGGCCGACCGGACAGGTGGTTAGGCTGGCGCCTCGGCTCGACGTGCGGTGGGCCGGAGATCTCCGACGAGGAGGCTCTGACAAAAGGGGGACGGATGTCGGTGCGGCCCGCCGGGGAGCCCGGCCCGCGTACCGCATCCCGGGTGCTGGCGTCGGCGCCCTGGGTCATCGTCCTGCTCGGTGTCGGCCTGCTGGCCGCGATGCTCGTCGTCGCGCTGGTGGCGTTCCGCGGTCCCGAACGCCGTCCGGCGGCGGCGCCACCCCCGGCGCAGCCGCTGTCCATGCCCTCCCTGCCGGCGCTACCCGGGGAGCCGGCGGCGTCCCCGCTGGCACCGACGCCGACCCGGACGGCGGTTTCGCCCTCGGCTTCGGCGCCCTCCCGCCCGCCGGCGCCCGCCGTCGACCCTTCGCCGGACACCGCCGCCGGCCGCCCGAGCGTCGACGACGACGGCGAGCTGACCGCCAGCTACCAGGTGACCGAGAGCGACCGCGACTCCTTCACGGCGCGGCTGGTGATCCGCAACGGCACCGACCAGGCCCGCGACTGGCGGGTGGAACTGCTGTTCAGCGGCAACGTGAAGAGCATCGCGGTCTCCTCCGGCGGCTCCGGGATCTCGGTGACCGCCACCGGCGGCGGCGGGTACGTGCTGCGCGGCACCAGCCCGCTCGGTGCCGGGCAGACCCGGACGATCGGCCTGCGGTTCACCCGGCACGGCACCGGTGACCGTCCCGGCACCTGCACGGTGAACGGCGCCGCCTGCGTCATCGGCTGAGCGGCGGTACCGGGCAGCGCGGGACCGGGCCGACGCCACCACCGCGCCGCCGACCGCTACGCTGCGGACGACCGCTGGAGGAGAGACATGTCCGGCACGCGCCGACCCCCGAGCAAGTCCTACGGCAGGACCGCCCTCGCGTCCTCGCCCTGGATCGTGGTGTCGATCGGCGTGGCTGTGATGGTGGTCCTGCTGGTCGTCGCGCTCGGGGCGTACCGGGGGCGCAGCCCGGGGTACGATGCGCAGCCCGGCCCGCCACCCACGGTCGCCCTGCCCGAGCTGCCGCTGCCCACGACCGGTTCCGCCACGCCCACCCCGCGCGCGTCGCGTACGCCGGCCGCCCGCACGTCCAGCCCGTCCACACCGGACCGGCCCACGCCGAGCCGCGGCAGCCGCTCGCCCTCGCCCACGTCGAGCGGTGACGACGCCCCGCTGGCCGCGCCGCCGCCCGCGTCGTCGCCGACGAGCGGCCGGTACCGGGTGGTGGAGTCGTTCCACGGCGGGTTCGTCGGCGAGGTGCTGGTCCGCAACACCTCGCCGACCGGACGAGACTGGCGGGCCCGGTTGGTCTTCCCGGGCGGGCGGCTGGTCAGCGCGTGGCTGGAGGGTGCGCCACAGGGGACCGCGGATCGGTTCGAGGACGGTTTCACCTATCGCAGCGGCGAGGATCTGGCCGGCGGTGCCTCGGTCGCCCTGCGGTTCTACGTCGAGGACGCCGACAGCCGCCCGGCGAGCTGCACCGTCGACGGCGTCGCCTGCACCGGGCGGTAGAACACCAGGAACGTCACGGCCCGGCGCGGGACAGCGCCGGGCCGTCCTTTTGCAAGCGCACTGCTTTGTTGCGACGCTGTTTGCAAGGTATTGCAGAATGTTTCGGCAAGGGCTAGCGTGCGGGCGAATCAGCGACCAGAGGAAGGCCGTCGATGAAACCCCCGCCGATACCGCGCAAGGCCCTGCTCGCCCTCGTCTGCCTGCTCGCCGTCACCCTCGTCGCGGCTCCGGTCGCCGTACGCCAGTTCGACGGCACCGCCACCGGCCAGGCGGGCACCGACCCGCTCGCGGTCGCCGGCGCGGTCCAGTGGCCCGCCGAACCCTCCGCCGCGGCGCTGCTCGAGGCGGGCGCCGACGACGCCCGGGCCGAGCAGTTCTACTTCGTCCTGCCGGACCGGTTCGCCAACGGCGACCGACGCAACGACCGGGGTGGACTGGGCGGCGACCGGCTGAGCACCGGCCTCGACCCGGCCGACAAGGGCTTCTACCACGGCGGCGACCTCAAGGGCGTGATGGACCGGCTCGACTACATCCAGGGGCTGGGGACGACGGCCATCTGGCTCGCCCCGGTCTTCAAGAACCGGCCGGTGCAGGTCAGGGGAGCCGACGTCTCCGCCGGCTACCACGGTTACTGGATCACCGACTTCACCCAGGTCGACCCGCACTTCGGTACCAACGAGGACCTGAAGCGGCTGGTCGAGCTCGCCCACCAGCGCGGCATCAAGATCTACCTGGACGTCATCGTCAACCACACCGCCGACGTCATCCGGTACGGCGAGTCCGCCACCTACGTGGACAAGGCCAGCGCGCCGTACCGGGATGCGCAGGGGCGCGCCTTCGAGGACCGCAACTACGCCGACGGCAGCCGCGACTTCCCGGCGGTGAACGCGAAGTCCTTCCCGTACCCCCCGACCTTCGCCAGCCCGACCGACGCCAGGGTGAAGGTGCCGGCGTGGCTGAACGACCCGACCATGTACCACAACCGGGGCGACTCCACCTTCGCCGGGGAGAACAGCGAGTACGGCGACTTCTTCGGCCTGGACGACCTGTGGACCGAGCGTCCCGAGGTGGTGCGCGGCCTCACCGAGGTCTACTCCGACTGGGTGCTGCAGACCGGGGTGGACGGCTTCCGGCTGGACACCGTCAAGCACGCCAACCTGGAGTTCTGGCCGCAGTTCAGCCAGGGCGTCGAGCGGGCCGCCGCCCGCGCCGGCAAGCCGGACTTCTTCATGTTCGGCGAGGTCTACAGCGCCGACCCGGAGTTCACCTCCAGCTACGTGCGGCGGGGCGGGTTGCCGGCCACCCTCGACTTCGCCTTCCAGGAGGCCGCCCGCGGCTACACCGCCGGCGACGGCTCGGCCAGGGCGCTGGCCGACGTGTACGCCCGCGACGACCTCTACAACGCCCGGGACACCGACGCCCGCCGGCTGCCCACCTTCCTCGGCAACCACGACATGGGCCGGATCGGCGCGTTCATCGCGGGCGGTGGCACCGACCCGGCCAGCCACCTGCGCCGTGACCAGCTCGCCCACGAGCTGATGTTCCTCACCCGCGGCCAGCCGGTGATCTACTCCGGCGACGAGCAGGGCTTCACCGGCCCGGGCGGCGACAAGGACGCCCGGCAGGACATGTTCGCCTCGCGCACCCCCGACTACCTCGACGACGACCTGCTCGGCACCGACCGCACCCACGCGGTCGACCAGTTCGACCCCACGCACCCGCTCTACCGCTCGATCGCCGAGCTGGGCCGGCTACGCCAGGCCCACCCGGCGCTGCGCGACGGCGTCCAGGTCACCCGGTACGCCGCCGACGGCCCCGGCGTCTTCGCCTTCTCCAGGATCGACCCGAAGCAGCGCACCGAGTACGTCGTCGCGGTGAACAACGCCGCCACCGCGCAGACTGTCACCGTGGAGACCTGGTCGGCCGGCGCCATGTTCACCGGCGTCTACGGCGGGTCGGCCGCCCCGGTCGCCGCCGCCGACGGCCGGCTCACCCTGACCGTGCCGCCGCTGTCGGCCGTGGTGCACCGCGCCGGCACCCCGATCGCGCTGCCCGACGGCCCGCCGTCGGTCACCGTCACCGCCCCGGCCCCCGACCAGCCGGTCGCCACGAAGGCCGCCGTCACCGCGCAGGTCGCCGGAGACCCCCTGGCCACCGTCACCGTCGCCGCCCGGGTCGCCGGCGGCAGGTGGACCCTGCTCGGCAGCGCCGACCGGGCGCCGTACACGGTGCACCACGACCTGACCGGCCTGGCCGGCGGCACGACGATCGAGTACAAGGCGGTGGTGCGGGACGGCAGGGGGCGGACCGCGACCGCCCGCTCCACCGCCACCGTGGGCACCCCCGGGCAGGCGGCCGCGCGGGACTGGGTGGTGGTGCACTACCAGCGCCCCGCGGGTGACTACGCCGACTGGGGCCTCTACGCCTGGGGCGACATCGACCCGGCGTACGCCACCGAGTGGCCGAAGGGTCAGCCGTTCGCCGGCGAGGACTCCTACGGCCGGTTCGCCTGGGTGAAGCTCAAGCCCGGCGCGAAGTCGGTCGGCTTCCTGGTGGTCGACAAGGACGGGAACAAGGACGTCGGGCAGGACCGCACCATCGACGTGACGCAGACCGGCGAGGTCTGGGTCAAGCAGGGCGACCCGACGGTCCACCCGACCCGGCAGGCGGCCACCGGCGAGCCGGACCCGCCGGTCGCCGACGGCACCGCGGTCATCCACTACCGGCGGGCCGACGGCAACTACGACGGCTGGGGCCTGCACCTGTGGGACGGCGCGGCCAACCCGACCGACTGGGCCACGCCGATGCCGCCGACCAGCGTGGACTCCTTCGGCGCGGTCTTCCGGGTGCCGCTGGCCGCCGGCGCCACCGGACTGAGCTACATCATCCACTCCGGCGACGAGAAGGACCTGCCCGAGGACCAGCGGCTCGACTTCGCCAGTGCCGGCCGGGAGGTCTGGCTGCTCGCCGGCACCCGCGGCCGGCTGCTGCCGTCGACCGCGACCGGCAGCGGGCGGGACACCGACATCACCAAGCAGCAGGCGCACTGGATCGACCGGTCCACCGTCGCCTGGCGGACCGGTCCCACCGACGGCCGGACGTACGCCCTGGTGACCGCGGCGGCCGGCGGGGTGACCGTGGTCGACGGCGAGCTCGCCGGCACGTACACCTCGCTGCCGCTGCGGGCGCAGCGTAACGGGCTCACCGAGGCCCAGCGCGCGGCCTTCCCGCACCTCTGGGCGTACCAGAGCTTCACGCTGGACCGGCGGGACCTGGCCCGGGTGCCGGCGGCCCTGCGCGGCCAGCTGCTGGTCACCGAGCGGGACGCCGAGGGCGCGCTGCTCGCCGCCACCGGCGTGCAGATTCCCGGGGTGCTCGACGACGTCTACGCCCGGGCCACCGACGCCCGCCTCGGCCCGACCTTCACCGGCGGGGTCCCGACGCTGGCGGTCTGGGCGCCCACCGCCCGCACGGTCTCGCTCCAGCTCTTCGACTCGCCCACCGGGCAGCCGAGGACGGTGGCGATGAGCCGGGACGACCGCACCGGCGTCTGGTCGGTACGCGGCGCGCGCGCCTGGACCGGGAAGTACTACCGCTACCGGGTCGAGGCGTGGCAGCCGGCGGCCCAGCAGGTGGTCACCGCCGCGGTGACCGACCCCTACTCGCTGGCCCTCGCGCCGAACTCCACGCACAGCCAGATCGTCGACCTGGCCGACCCGGCGCTGGCCCCGGCGGGCTGGGCGCGGCTGCGCAAGCCGGCCACGGTGCCGCCGACCAGGGTGCAGATCTCCGAGCTGTCGGTGCGGGACTTCTCCATCGCCGACACCACCGTGCCGGCGGAGCGGCGGGGCACCTACCTGGCGTTCACCGACCCGGCCACGGCCGGCATGAAGCACCTCACCGCGCTCGGCGCGGCCGGGGTGACCCACCTGCACCTGCTGCCCGCGTTCGACTTCGCCACCATCCCCGAGCGGCGCGCCGACCAGCGGCAGCCCGCGTGCGACCTGGCCGCGCTGCCGCCGGACTCGGACGAGCAGCAGAGGTGCGTCGCGGCCGTCGCCGACACCGACGGCTACAACTGGGGGTACGACCCGCTGCACTACACGGTGCCCGAGGGCGGCTACGCGGTCGACCCGGCCGGGGCGCGGCGGACCACCGAGTTCCGGCGGATGGTCGCCGGGGTGAACGGCGCCGGCCTGCGGGTGGTGATGGACGTGGTCTACAACCACACCTCGGCCGCCGGCACCGACGCCAGGTCGGTGCTCGACCAGGTGGTGCCGGGCTACTACCACCGGCTGCTGGAGGACGGGACGGTGGCCACCTCGACCTGCTGCGCCAACACCGCCCCGGAGCACGCGATGATGGGCAAGCTGGTGGTGGACTCCGTGGTCACCTGGGCCCGGGCGTACAAGGTGGACGGGTTCCGGTTCGACCTGATGGGCCACCACCCCAAGGCGAACATCGTGGCCGTGCGGAAGGCGCTGGACGCGCTGACCCCGGCCCGGGACGGGGTGGACGGGAAGTCGATCCTGCTCTACGGCGAGGGCTGGAACTTCGGCGAGGTGGCGAACGACGCCCGCTTCGTGCAGGCCACCCAGGCGAACATGGCCGGCACCGGGATCGGCACCTTCAACGACCGGCTCCGCGACGCGGTACGCGGCGGCGGGCCGTTCGACGCCAACCCGCGTGCGCAGGGCTTCGCCTCGGGCCTGTTCACCGACCCGAACGGCGACCCGGTGAACGGGTCGGCCGCCGACCAGCGGGCCCGGCTGCTGCACCAGCACGACCTGATCAAGGTGGGGCTGGCCGGGAATCTCGCCGGCTACCGGTTCACCAACTCGGCCGGCGACCGGGTCACCGGCGCCCAGGTGGACTACAACGGCTCGCCCGCCGGCTACACCGCCGCGCCGGGGGAGGCGGTCACCTACGTCGACGCGCACGACAACGAGATCCTGTACGACGCGCTGGCGTACAAGCTGCCGCAGGACACCTCGGCGGCGGACCGGTCCCGGATGCAGGTGCTCGCGCTGAGCACGGCGGTGATGGGGCAGGGCACCGGCTTCGTCACCACCGGCACCGAGCGGCTGCGCTCGAAGTCGCTGGACCGCAACTCGTACAACTCGGGGGACTGGTTCAACCAGATCCGCTGGGACTGCACCGGTGGCAACGGGTTCGGCGTCGGCCTGCCGCCCGCGCAGGACAACCAGGACAAGTGGTCGTACGCCCGGCCGCTGCTGGCCGACCCGGCGCTGGTGCCGGACTGCGCGGCGATCGACACCACCGCCGCCCGGTACGCCGAGCTGCTGCGGATCCGGTCCTCCTCGCCGGTGTTCGGGCTGACCACCGCCGAGCAGGTGCAGCAGCGGGTCGCCTTCCCGCTCTCCGGCGCCGCGGAGACCCCCGGCGTGCTGACCATGACGCTGGACGGTCGCGGCCTGGACCCGCGGTGGACGTCCGTCACCGTGGTCTTCAACGCCACGCCGCAGACGGCGACGCAGCGGCTGACCGGGCTGCGCGGGGCGGACGCGGCGCTGCACCCGGTGCTGCGTACCTCGGCCGACCCGGTGCTGCGGACGGCCTCGTTCGACGCGTCGACCGGCACGTTCACCGTGCCGGCGCGGAGCGTCGCGGTGTTCGTGCAGCGCTAGCTCGCACGGGATCGGCCCCCTGCCACCGGAGGTGGCAGGGGGCCGATCCTTTTCCGTCGCTGTTTCGCTGTCGCGTTGCTCAGTCGAAGCAGTCCTCGACGGTGTTGGCGCAGTTGGTGGGGTCGTTGTCGGTGATGGTGGAGTCGTCGTCGAGCTTGACCTTGCCATCGTCGTTGAAGATGCCGCCGGCGATCCCCTTGTGGTCCTTGTCCTTGCCGTTGTTCCAGTCCTTGTCCCGGTCCTTGTCCCGGTCCTTGTCCCGGTCGTTGTGCCTGTCGTTGCCGTTGTCGGCCTTGTTCTTGGTGACCTTGGTGTTGGTCAGGGTCACCTTGCCCTCGTTGTTGTAGATGCCGCCGCCGTTCTTGCCGGCGAAGTTCTCCTTGATCTTGGTGTCGCGCAGGACCAGGGTCGCCCCGTCGTCCTTGCGGTCCTCGTGGTCCTTGTGGTTGGACCAGGAGCCCTGCCAGGCGGCCGGGCCGGACATGTTGCCGCCGTTGTGCTTGTCCTCGAACGGCTTGCCGTTGAAGATGCCACCACCGAAGCGGCCCGCGCTGTTCTCGAGGACCTCGCTGTCGGTGACGGTGGCCGTGGCGCGCTTCTCCTCGTCCTTGTCCTTGTCCTTGCCCTTCGACCAGTGGTTCTTGTCATCCTTCTGGTCGCTGCTGACGTTGTAGATGCCGCCGCCGTCCTTGTGGGCCTTGTTCTTCTCGATCTTGCTGTCCTTGACCTTCAGGACCGTGTCGACGGCGGCGATGCCGCCGCCGTTCTCGCCGGCGGTGTTGTTCTTGACGAAGGTCCAGCTGACCTCGACGAAGCCGTCGTTGCTGAACAGTCCGCCGCCGTTCTTCTTGGCGGTGTTGCCCTCGATCAGGGTCTTCTCGATCGTGACCGTGCCGGCCTTGTTGTCGTCGCGCTCGTCGCGGTCGTGGTGGTCGTCGTGGCGACCGCCGCTGTTGCGGTTGTCCTTGCCGTACTTGTCCTTGTCGTGCTTGTCCTTGTCGTGCTTGTCCTTGTCCTTGTCGCCGTGGCCGTTGGCGACGCCGCCGCCGTTCTTGCCCGCGGTGTTGTTGGTGATGCGGGACTCCGGGCCCTTGCCGTCGTGGGAGCCCTTGACGTCGAGGATGCCGGCGTTGAAGATGGCGCCGCCGTCCTTTCCGGCGTGGTTGTTGTCGAAGGTGCTGCCCTCGGCCTTGACCCGGCCGAAGTTGGCGATGGCACCGCCGTTGTTCTCGGCGCTGTTGAGGAAGAACTTGGCGTTCACCAGGTGGGCCTCGCCGCCGCGTTCGACCAGCAGGCCACCGCCGTCGCCCTCGTGCTCCTTGTCGTCCTTGTGGTCCCGGTCCTCGTGGTCCCGGTCCTTGCCGTCCTTGCCGGACTCCCAGCCGTTCTGGCCCTGCCAGTCCTTGCCGGACTCGTTGCCGGACGACGCCTGGCCGTTCCCGGACGGCGCCTGGGCCGCCCGCTGCGCGGCCGCCTTCTGGATAGCAGCCTTCAGGGCCTCCGCCAGCTTGGCCTCCGCCGGCTTCGCGGCCGCCGGCTGCGCCGGGGCGGGCGCCGGGGCCGGAGCACCGCCGCCGGTCCCGGACTGCTTGCCGTCGTGCTGGTTCTTGCCGTCGTGCTTGTCCTTGCCGTCGTGCTGGTTCTTGCCGTCGTGCTTGTCCTTGCCGTCGTGCTGGTTCTTGCCGTCGTGCTTGTCCTTGCCGTCGTGCTGGTTCTTGCCGTCGTGCTTGTCCTTGCCGTCGTGCTGGTTCTTGCCGTCGTGCTGGTTCTTGCCGTCGTGCTTGTCCTTGCCGTCGTGCTGGTCCTTGTCGTGGTCCTTGCGGTCATCGCCGGCGGCGCCGTTACGGACCTCGACGTCCTTCAGGGTGAGGTTGCCGCCGTTGGCGACGCGGAAGATCCGGAAGCCCTCCTCGGCTTCCCGCTTGATCGTCGCGCCGTTGCCCTCGATGGTGATGTCCTGCTTGATCGTCGGCAGGCCCGCCTCGGACTTCTTGTCGTGCTGGTCGAGCTCGTAGGTGCAGTCCTTGGCCAGCTTCAGCGTGCCGCCGTCGTCACGGTTGGCCAGGTCGAGGGCCTCGACGAGGTCGTCGTCGTCGCAGTCCACCTCCCGCACGTCATCGTGGTCGTCCTTGTCCCTGCCCTTGTCGTCCTTGTCCTTGTGGTCCTTGTCCTTGTGGTCCCGGCCCTTGTCGTCCTTGTCCTTGTGGTCCTTGACCTCGTCCTTGGCCTTGTCCTTGCCGTCGTCGCTGACCAGCTGTGAGGTCGACCACTTGACGTCGGTCAGTCGGTGCGCGCCGGTCACCCCGGTCGTGGCGTAGGCGACGCCCGCGAGGCTGACCGCTCCCGTGAGGCCAGCAACGCCGGTGACGAGCCAGAGCCGGCGCCGGCGGAACGGTGACGTCTTCTCGCCGGTCGCGTCAGTGTTATTGCGAAGGTAGTTGGACATCAGAGCTCTCTGCCCTCTCCTTGTACCCAGACAAGGTCGCTTCGCCGTGGCGAGGCGGCCTTCGCTACAAATCGGTTGTAGCTGCTGAACAACACCGTATGAGAGGGTTCTTCACTATGGGGGCGTATCTGAAGAAACCCCACATTAGGTATGCCCGACGCGGACGGCAGGAGCGGGGACACCGGGGCCCGCCCGGCATGACCGGTGCGGAGAACGCGGCCGGTGGCGGAAAGCTCGCGGCGAATCCGCGGAGGGGTCAACGGTGATGATCGGGCACGCTCCACCCGTAGCGCCCTGGCGGTGGCAGGCGCAGCCCGACAGCCGGTTCGGCCCTACTCGGTGGTGGCGGAGCGGCCGCGATCCGGGCGGGTGGGCAGGGTGAGATCAGGCCACGACGCCGACGGGCCCCACCATCGGCATCCTGACGACGAGATACGTCGCAGACGCCGGCGGTGGGGCCCGCCGTGGTCGTACGCGCGGGTCAGACGGGTAGGCGCGGCCCCGCCTCGCGCTGCTCGGCCAGCCAGGTCTCCACCTCGTCGGCCGACCGGGGCAGCCCGGCGGAGAGGTTCACCGCGCCGGTGGCGGTGACCAGGACGTCGTCCTCGATCCGCACGCCGATGCCGCGCAGCTCCTCGGGGACCAGGTCGTCCTCGGGCTGGAAGTAGAGGCCCGGCTCGACGGTGAGCACGTAGCCCTCGCCCAGGGTGCCGTCCCGGTACATCTCCTTGCGCGCGTTGGAGCAGTCGTGCACGTCGATGCCGAGCATGTGGCCGAAGCCGTGCAGCGTCCAACGCCGGTAGACGGTCGACTTCTCGTCCATCGCCTCGTCCACGCTCACCGGCAGCAGGCCCAGCTCGGCCAGGCCCTCGGCGAGCACCCGCATGCAGGTCAGGTGCACGTCGCGGAACTTCACGCCCGGCCTGATGACGTCGATGCCGGCCTGCTGCGAGGCGTGCACGATGTCGTAGACCTGCCGCTGTAGCGCGGTGAACCGGCCGTTGACCGGCAGCACCCGGGTCACGTCGGCGGTGTAGAGGTTCCGGTTCTCCACGCCCATGTCCATCAGCAGCAGCTCACCCGGACGGGTGGCGCCGTTGTTGTGCACCCAGTGCAGGATCGTGGCGTGCTCGCCGGCGCCGACGATCGAGTTGTAGCCGACCTCGTTGCCGTCGTGCCGGGCACGCAGCGCGAAGACCCCCTCCAGCAGCCGCTCGGAGACGCTCCGGTCCGCCGGCAGCACCCGGGCCACGTCCTCGAAGCCCCGGACGGTGGCGTCGATGGCGTCCTGGAGCTGGGCGATCTCCCACTCGTCCTTGACCAGCTTCAGCTCCGAGACGGCGATCGCCAGCTCCCGGTCCCGGGCCGGCTGGCCCTCGGCGCGCGGCCCGTCGTACGGGCGCACGGCCGCGTCCACCCGGGCGTCGAAACCGCGCAGCACCCGGGTACGCCCCGGCGCGAGGTCGGCCAGCGCGGCCTCCAGCTCGGTCAGGTCGGCGGTCGGCAGGCCCAGCTCGGTCGACTTCTCGCCCAGGGTGTGCCGGCGCCCGACCCACAGCTCGCCGTGCCGGCTGCGGAAGAACTCGTCGGTGGCCCGGGAGGATCGGGGCCGCATGTACAGCGTCGCGTCGTGCCCCGAGCCGTTCGGCCGCAGCACGAGCACGCTGTCCGGGTCGTGGTCGCCGGTCAGGTAGGCGAAGTCGCTGCCCGGCCGGAACGGGTGGTCGGTGTCGTTGGCGCGTACCTTCTCGCCGCCGGTGGGGATCACCAGCGTCTCGCCCGGGAAGGCCGCGGAGAGCGCGGCCCGGCGCTTGGCGTAGTTCGGCACCTCCGGCCGCGGGCCGACCGGCAGCGCGGTGTCCCGCCAGCCCTGCCGCATGAACGACAGGAACGCCTCCGGGAAGTCCGGGTCGTGCGATTCGGTGCCGTCCGCCGGCTTGCCGCCGGTGCGTTCCTCGGTCATGCTCGCTCCCTCCTCGTTGCTGGTCCCGACGGTACCGCGCGCCGGGCGGTCGGACGGACCCGGCGGTCGCCCCCGCGGGGCGGGTGGGCACGACCTCCTCCGACGTGGCGGCGGGCGCTGCCGCGGGCCGGCGGTGGTACGGGCCGCGACCGGGTCGGGCCCGTTACCGACAGGCGCCGCGCGAACCGCCCGAGCGTCGGTGCCGCAGGGCGCCGCGGGCCGGGGCGGGAAGAGAGCCTGCGGTGCCGCGACGTCCGCTCCGGTCGCGTGAAAAGATGACCCCCATGTGCGGACTCCTGGCCTTCTTCAGCGCGCGCGGTGACGCCGCGGCCCACCGCGACAACATCGCCGGAGCGTTGGAATGCCTGCACCACCGCGGGCCCGACGAGACCGGTGTCGAGGTGGTCGGTGACGCCTCCGGCCGCTACGCGGACGGCGTGTTCGCCCACAAGCGGCTGGCGATCATCGACGTGGCGCTCAGCCACGAGCCGCTGCCCTACGCCGGCGGACGCTACCTGCTCACCTTCAACGGCGAGATCTACAACTACATCGAGCTGCGCGAGGAGCTGATCCGCGACTACGGGGCCCAGTTCGCCACCAACGGCGACGGCGAGGTGATCGTCGCCGGCTACCACTACTGGGGTGAGCAGGTGCTCACCCGGCTGCGCGGCATGTTCGCCTTCGTCATCTGGGACCGGCAGGAGCGGCGCGCGTTCGGTGCCCGCGACTACTTCGGCATCAAGCCGCTGCACTACCTGGAGACGGCGGACGGTCTCTACCTCGCCTCCGAGAAGAAGGCGCTGCTGCCGTTCGCGCACTCGAACTACCAGGGCGACGCGGGCATCGAGACGGCCAACCTCAGCCACTACCTGACGCTGCAGTACGTGCCGGAGCCCGGCACCCTGCACAAGGGGATCAACCGGATCGGCTCCGGGGAGTACCTCACCTGGACCCCGGGCGGGCGGATCGAGGTGCGCCGGTGGTACCGGCCGGTGTTCCGGCCCGCCCCGGTCGACGACGAGCAGAAGCTCTACCACGAGATCCGGGAGACGCTGCGGGAGAGCGTCCGGATGCACATGCGCTCGGACGTGCCGGTCGGCTCGTTCCTGTCCAGCGGCATCGACTCCACCGCGGTGGTCGCGCTGGCCCGCGAGTTCAACCCGAACATCCTCACCTTCACCGTCGGCTACGACGTGCCCGGCTACTCCGAGATCGACGTGGCCCAGGACTCGGCCCGCCACCTCGACGTGACCACCATCCCGACCAAGATCGGGCCGCAGGACATGATGGAGGCGCTGCCGAAGATCGTCTGGCACCTGGACGACCCGGTGGCCGACCCGGCGCTGGTGCCGCTCTACTTCGTGGCGAAGAAGGCCGCCGAGCACGTCACGGTGGTGCTCTCCGGTGAGGGGGCCGACGAGTTCTTCGGCGGCTACACGATCTACCGCGAGCCGCTCTCGCTGAGCGGCGTCAACGGCCTGCCCGGCGGCGTGCAGAAGGGGCTGCGGGCGGTCTCCAAGGCCATCCCGCAGGGGGTCAAGGGCAAGAGCTTCCTGGAGCGCGGCACCACCCCGATCGAGCAGCGCTACTACGGCAACGCCCGGATGTTCACCGAGGAGGAGAAGCAGCACCTGCTGCGCCGCTACGACCCCTCGGTGCGCTACACCGACGTCACCGCGCCGATCTACGCCGAGTGCACCGAGCTGGACGACGTCACCAAGATGCAGTACGTCGACCTCTACACCTGGCTGCGCGGCGACATCCTGGTCAAGGCCGACCGGATCTCGATGGCCCACTCGCTCGAGGTCCGGGTGCCCTTCCTGGACCGCGAGGTCTTCGACGTGGCGGCGAAGATCCCGGTGGACCTCAAGCTGCCGCCCCGCTCCGACGCCACCAAGTACGCCATGCGCCAGGCGCTGCAGGGCGTGGTCCCGCCGGCCATCGTCAACCGCAAGAAGCTGGGCTTCCCGACCCCCACCCGGGTCTGGCTGCGGGGCGAGATGTACGAGTGGGCCCGGCACGTGCTGGCCACCTCCGGCGCCGGCGACCTGCTCGACCTGTCGTACGCGCTGCGGCTGCTCGACGAGCACAAGCGGGAGGAGGCCGACCACTCCCGCAAGGTGTGGACGGTGCTGATCTTCTGCATCTGGCACGCCATCTTCGTCGCCAAGACCCTCGACCCGGGCATCCAGCGCAACCAGTCCGCCCTGCTCACCAAGCCCGTGGTCGGCTCCATGGTCCGCTGACCCCACCCCCCGCCCCCTTTTCGCGTTGATCATGAGGTTTGCGTCACCGGGATCGCTCCCGGATGGCGCAAACCTCATGATCGTTTCGGGGGGCGGGGGTGGGGTGGGTGGGTTAGCGGCCGGTGCAGGTTACGGTGGGGAGGGTGTTGGTGCCGGTGGTGGTGGCGAGGAAGCCGAAGGTCGTGGTGCCCTCCGGGGCGATCGTGCCGTTCCAGGAGAGGTTGCTCGCCGTCACCGACGCTCCGGACGTGGTCTGCGACGCGTTCCAGACCTGACTGATCGACTGGCCGCTGGGCCAGGTCCAGTTCGCCGTCCACCCGGACCAGGTCGACGTGGTGTGGTTCATGATCACCACTTCGCCCTGGAACCCGCCATGCCAGGAGTTGACCACCTTGTAGACCGCCATGCAGTCGCCGCTGTGCGGCGGCGGGGTGGTCGGGCTCGGCGGGGGCGTGGTCGGGTTCGGCGGCGGGGTGGTCGGGTTCGGGGGCGGGGTGGTCGGGTTCGGGGGCGGGGTGCCACCCGGCCCGACGCCGGTCACCTCACCGTTGCCGCCGTCGAAGGTGACGTCCGAGCAGCCGAAGAAGTTCTCCTGGCTGTCCGAGCGGACCCAGCGGGAGTAGATGATGTGCCGCCCGCTCTTGCCGCTCGGCAGGTTGCCGCTGAAGTAGTAGTGCCCGTCGTTGGTGCCGACCGCGCCGCGCTGCGGCGGGTTGGTGACCGTCAGGAACGGCTGCTCCTCCAGGTCGCTCCAGGCCAGCGGCCGGGTCGGGCTCCAGCTGTCCTTGGTCACGTAGAAGTAGAACGTGCCCGGATGGTGGGCCCAGTTGCTGTACCGGAACTCGATCCGCGCCCCGGCGGTCAGGTGGGTCAGCGGCCAGTCGGTGCGGGCCAGGTTGTAGCCGCTGAACCCGGTGTTGCCGCCGCTGCACAGCTGCCCGTCCGGGATGAAGCCGACGGTCCGGCCGCCCGCGTCCGAGCGGAGCACACTGAACCAGTTGTAGAGCGAGTTCGCGCCGCTCTGCGCGACCGCGGCGGAGCAGGCGGGGTTGTTCGGCCGGATCTCGCCGGTGGCGGTGAGTCCGTCCTTCCAGCACAGGAACGTCCGGCTGCCCGGGGTCATCGCGGCGCCGTGCGCGGCGGCCGGGTCAGGGCCGCTGACTAGGGCGACGGCCCCCACGAGGAGGGTCGCGGCCGCGGTGAGCAACGCGGCCGTACGGGAACGGTGGGACACGGGTTCTCCTGACTCGCGGGGCGTGCCGCCCGAGCCGCCCCGCCGGGAAACGCGCGGGGTGGCGGTGGCCGCCCCACGGCGACGAGCGGATACGACGATCGCGGCGACGTGCCCCGGCCGGCGGGACACGCGCCGTCAACGGCCCGCCCGGCGGGCCGGCGCCCTCGCGAAGGAACCCGGCAGCCGGCGGCGCGGCAGCCCCCGCACCGCCCGGCATGCGTCATCCCACCACGCGGGGGACCGTGGCGCAATAGCCGTCTCTCGATGTGTCAATCGACGATCAGAGCAGGTTCTCCAGCGTGATCGGCAGCTCGTACTGGCGGCGGCCGGTGGCGTGGTGGACGGCGTTGGCGATGCGCCTGCTGCATCGGGTGCAGCGGATCGCCGTCGGAGAGCCCCTCGATCGTGGTCACCTCGCGGTTCTCGCAGCTGCTCGCGAGCGTCAGGCAGGCCAGCACCCGCCGCCGGTCCACCCGGACCGTGCAGGCGCCGCAGGCGCCCTGGTTGCAGCCTTCTTCGTCCCGGTCAGGTCCAGCCGGTCCCGGAGGGCGTCGAGCAGGCTGACCCGTGGCTCGACCGACATCGTCCAGGCCTTCCCGTTCACCCGCAGGCGCACCTCGACCTCGCCCGGCCCCGGACCACCGCGCTGTCCGGGGCCGGCGCGGTCCGGGTCGCCTGGTACGACTTCGCCAACTCGCACCCCCTCATGTCCGGCCCGACCATATATTCCAGATCAGCATGCTTTGTAGGGGATAGCCGGACTTAACCCTTCCGGCGCGCAGACGCCGAAGCGGCGCCGGGACAGGGGGGCGGGACGCGTGCGGGACGTCTTCGACGAGCTGCACCGCCGCTGGCGGGCCGGCGAGGCGGTCGCCCTGGCCACCGTCGTGGCCACCTGGCGGTCGGCGCCGCAGCCGCCCGGTGCGGCGATGCTCGTGGCCGTGGACGGCGCGGTCACCGGCAGCGTCTCCGGCGGCTGCGTCGAGGCGGACCTCTACGAGCGGGCCCGCGGGGTGCTCCACACCGGAACGCCGGAGCTGACCCGCTATGGCGTCAGCGACGACGACGCGTTCGCGGTCGGCCTGACCTGCGGCGGGGTGCTGGAGGTCTTCGTCGAGCGGGTCGAGGCCGACGGTTATCCGGAACTCGACGCGGTCGTCGCGGCACGCCGGGCCGGACGCCCGGCGGCCGTGGTCACCTGCGTCGCGGCGGACGCCGGCGAGCCGCCCGGCACGGCGTTGCCGGCCGACCCGGCGGGACGGCTGGGCCGGCGGCTGGTGCTCACCGGGGACCGGGTGGTCGGGTCGCTCGGCGGCGACCGGCTGGACGCCGCGGCCGCCGCCGACGCCCGCGGCCTGCTCGCCGCGGGCCGCAGCGGGATCCTCCACTACGGCTACGACGGGCAGCGCCGGGGCAGCGGCGTGAGCCTCTTCGTCGCCGCGTACGCCACCCCACCGCGGATGATCGTGTTCGGCGCCATCGATTTCGCCGCCGCGGTGGCCCGGATCGGCGCCTTCCTCGGCTACCGGGTGACCGTCTGCGACGCCCGGCCGGTCTTCGCCACCGCCCGCCGGTTCCCCGACGCGGACGAGGTGGTGGTCGACTGGCCGCACCGGTACCTGCGGGCGGAGCTGGACGCGGGCCGGGTCGACGGGCGGACGGTGGTCTGCGTGCTGACCCACGACCCGCGCTTCGACGTGCCGGTGCTCGCGCTGGCCCTGCGGCACCCACTGGCGTACGTCGGGGCGATGGGCTCCCGGCGCACCCACGACGAGCGGCGCAAGCGGCTGCGCGAGGCGGGGGTGAGCCCGGGGCAGCTCGACCGGCTCGCCTCGCCGATCGGGCTGGACCTGGGCGGGCGTACCCCGGAGGAGACCGCGGTGAGCGTGGCCGCGCAGATCGTCGCGGCCCGCTGGGGCGGCACCGGCCGCCCGCTGGCCCAGCTGGCCGGCCCGATCCACCACCCGGGATAGGCCGGCCACCGCTCGGCCGCGTCCCGCGGGCGGGCCCGGCCGGCGGCGGTGGCGATCGTCCCCGGGGCGGTCAGTCGGGCTGCGGCGCATCCGCGGCGTAGCGCTCGGCGAGGTGCCCCCGGCCGGGCGGCGGCTCGTAGGGCTCCGGCCAGAACTCGGTCACCCCGCTGACCCGCCCGGCGTCGTCCGGGTCGAAGAAGCTCACCGCGGGCAGCGCCGCGAATCGCGGCCAGTCCCGCGCCTCGCACGCGTCCCAGTACGCCAATACCGTGTCTTCGGCGGTCGTCAAGCCGCGCACTGTGCCAGCCTGGTGCGACACGATCTTCCGGGCGCGGCGAAGGATGCGGGCGCGCCGTGCCACGACGGCGGGGCGGCTCGCGACGACGGAGGGAGCGGGATGGGATACGCGGTGGTGCTCGGCGAGGCGCTGGTCGACCTGCTCGACGCCGAGTGCGACGGGGAGCCAATCTACCGGCAGGCGATCGGCGGTGGCCCGCTGAACGTGGCGGTCGGCGTGGCCCGGCTCGGTGGGGCGGTGCAGTTCGTCGGGTCCCTCGGTGACGACGTGCTGGCCGGCCGGATCCGCGACTTCCTGGCCGGCGCCGGTGTGGGGGTGGCCGGCGCGGTCACCGTGCCCGCGCCGACCGCGCTGGCGGTGGCCACCTTCGCCGGCCCGGAGCCGGACTTCCGCTTCTACGGCGAGCCGCCCTCGTACGGGCTGCTCACCGCGGACGACCTGGACGCGGACCTGGTCGCGGCCGCCGACGTGCTCTACTGCGGCTCGATCGTCCTGCTCCAACCGCCGGTGCTGGCCGCCGCGCGGCGGGCCTGGTCGCTCGCCACCGGGCTGCGGGTCTTCGACCCGAACGTGCGCCCCCGGCTGCTCGCCGGTCCGGCCGCGCTGGCCGGGCTGCGCGAGGTGGTGGCCGAGTTCGCCGCGGGCGCCCACCTGGTCAAGCTCAGCACCGCCGACGCCGCCCTGCTCTACCCCGGCGAGCCGGTCGAGGGGGTGGCGGCCTACCTGCGCGAACTGGGCGCCGCGACCGCCGTGGTCACGCTCGGCGCGGACGGCGCGATCGTCGCGGCCGCCGGTGCCGACCCGGTACGCGTGCCCGCGCCCAGGGTGCGCGCGGTGGACGCCACCGGAGCCGGCGACTCGGTGATGGCGGCGCTCGTCGCCGACCTGCTGGTCGACGGGGAGCCGGTGGCCCCGGCCGGCTGGCACGAGCGGGTGGCGTTCGCGCTCCGGGTCGCCGGCCTGGTCTGCGAGTCGCCGGGCGGGGCCACCGCGATGCCGACCCGCGCCGAGGTGACCCGCCGCTTCGCGGGCTGACCCGGCGCGGCTCAGCTCGTGCCGTCGAGCTCGGCGTAGCCGCGGCGGGCGGCGACCAGCGCGGGGCGGGCGCCGAAGGGGGCCTCCGCGGCGACCCGCTCGGGCGGGGCGCCCCCGGTGTGCCCGGCCCGGATCAACCAGGCCAGCTCGACCAGCTGCGCGTGCTGGGCGCGGACGAACTCGACGTCCACCGGCTCGCCGTGACCCGGGATCACCACGGTCGACGGGGTGCTCAGCCGGAGCAGCTCGGCGACGGCGTCCGGCCACTGCAGCGGGTACGACTCCTCGAACGCTGGCGGGCCGCTCTGCTCGACCAGGTCACCGGCGACCAGCACGCCCGCGTCGGGCACGTGCACCAGCAGGTCGGCGGCGCTGTGGCCGCGCCCCGGGTGGCGCAGCAGCACCTCCCGCCCGCCCACGTCGAGGGCGGTCTCGGTGTGCACGGTGTGCGTCGGCGCGAGCAGCACCGTGTCGAGCAGCTCGTCGGCGAGGGCCGGCCGCTCACCGCGGATCTCCTCGTACGCCTCCCGGCGCAGCTGGTCGGGGCGCTCGCGCAGCGCCTCGGCGGCGAGCGCGTGCGCGTACACCGGGCGGGGCGGGTCGGCGGCGAGCGTCGCGTTGCCGAAGCAGTGGTCGAAGTGGTGGTGGGTGTTCACCAGCGTCCACGGGTGCGGGGTGACCGCCCGGGCCGCCGCGGCCAGCTCGGCGGCCTGCCCGGCGGTGGAGAGCGTGTCGACCAGCAGGGCCGCCCCGTCGCCGACGACCAGCGTGACGTTCACTCGCAGCAGTGGCTCGCGGTAGACGTGCACCCGGTCGGCGACCTCGACGAAACGGCCGGTCATGACGCCCGCGAGGCGTGCTCCACGAAGCGCTGCCGGTCGACCAGCACCCGCTCCACCCGACCCTCGGCCACCGGCTCGCCGCCCTCGGTGACGGTGACCTCGAAGAGCAGCCGGCGACCGTCGACCTTGGCCAGTCGGGCCTGCGCGACGACCGTCCGGCCGACCGGCGTCGCGGCCAGGTGCTCCAGCTCGACCCGGACCCCGACGGTGGTCGACCCGGGCTGGATCCGGGTCGCCGTCGCGGCCACCGTCGCCGCCTCGGCCAGCGCGAGCACCCGGGGCGTGCCGAGCACCGGCACGTCGCCGGAGCCGACCGCCTGGGCGGTGTCGGCGTCGGTGACGGTCAACTCCACCCGGGCGGTCAGCCCTGGCGTGACGGCGTGCTCCGGCTGCTCCTGCATGGACAAAGCCTAGACGAGCCGGCGGTCCGGCGTCCGCCTCCCGGCGGCCCCGGCCCGCTACGCGGCGACCACGCAGAACTGGTTGCCGTCCGGGTCGGCCAGCACGGTCCAGCCGTCGAAGGTGCGCACCTCGGTCGCGCCGAGCCCCCGGATCCGGGCCACCTCGCCGGCCGGGTCGGCGGTGACGAGGTCCAGGTGCAGCCGGTTCTTGCCGGCCGCGGGCTCGGGGACCAGCTGCACCCAGAGGCCGACCCCGGCCTTGGTCGGGTCCTCCAGGTAGTTGCCGCCCGCGTCCGAGGAGGCGAGCTGGTAGCCGGTCACCGCCTGCCAGAAGGCGGTGGTGCGGGGCAGGTCGTTCGTGTCGATGCCGACGGTGCCGATGCGGATGCTCACGATGGGGTCCCTCTCTCTAACCAACGTAAGCCGTACGCTAGTTAGGTAACCGGCTACGGTCAATAGCCGGTTAGGATGGGTTCATGGCACCCGACGCCGTCCCCGGCGCCCCGTCGGACGACGACGCGGCGCCCGCCCCGCTCGACCGGATCGAGGCGTTCGTCAACACCCGCAACGAGGACCGGGACGACCTCGGCACGCCGGCGCAGCTCGTCGACTGGCTGCACCGCCGCGGCCTGGTCCCCGCCGCCAGCACGGCCACCAAGGCGCAGCTGGACCGGGCCCGCGCCGTCCGGGAGGGGATCCGGGCGCTGATCGCCGGGAACAACGCCGAGCCGGTGGCCAGCCCCCGTCCGGACGGCCTCGACCCGGCCGCCCGGACCGGCCTGGCCGAGCTGACCCGCGACCTGCCGCTGGTGCTGGACGTCACGGTCAACCCGCCCCGCCTCGTGCCCGCGACCCGGGCGCCGGTCGACGCCGCGCTGGCCGGGCTGCTCGCCGTGGTCGCCGAGGCGGTGGCGCTCGGCACCTGGAGCCGGCTCAAGGCGTGCCGGGAACCGAGCTGCCGCTGGGCCTACTACGACCACTCCCGCAACCGGCGGCGCACCTGGTGCTCGATGGAGCTGTGCGGCAACCGGGCCAAGGCGCGCGCCGCCCACCAGCGCCGCACCGCCCCGCGACGCTGAGCCCGGCCCGAGGTGGTCCGCGTCGGTCGATCCCGCTCCCGCCGTTAACCTTGACCGCGATGGCCGTCGTGACTGACCCCCAGCCCCCCGCCCCGACCGACCCGCCCGCGTCGCCCGACGGCGGGCGCCGCCGCGTGGTCGCGATGACCGCCTGGGGGGTGGCCTTCGTCGCCGGCTGGCTCGCCATCGGCCTGCCGACCGACCCGGCCTACGCGTTCCTCTGGATCTGGGCCGCGACGGTCGCCTGGAACTCCTCCCGGCCGTGGCGCAGCCACCTGCGCTTCGCGCGGGACTGGGTGCCGGTGGTGCTGCTGCTCGCGATCTACAACCTGTCCCGCGGGTTCGCCGACAACGGCGCCACCCCGCACGCGTACGAGCTGGTCGTCGCCGACCGGTTCATGTTCGGCTGGGCGACCGGTGGTGAGGTGCCCACCGTCTGGCTCCAGCAGCACCTCTACCGGCCCGCGGTGCAGTGGTGGGACGTGCTGGCCAGCTGGGTCTACTTCTCGCACTTCGTGGTGGCGCTGGCCGCCGCGGCGGTGCTCTGGCTGCGCGACCGGGGGCGCTGGGCGGCGTTCATGCGGCGCTGGGGCTTCCTCTGCGCCACCGGCCTGGTCACCTACTTCCTCTACCCGGCCGCCCCGCCCTGGTGGGCGGCGCAGAACGGCCTGCTGGACGAGGTCGCGCGGATCTCCACCCGGGGCTGGAAGGCGTTCGGCATGCACGGCGCCGGCAACCTGCTCAACGCCGGCCAGATCGCCTCGAACCCGGTCGCCGCGATGCCGTCGCTGCACACCGCGTTCGCGCTCTTCGTGGTGCTGTTCTTCCTCCGGCAGACCCGCCGCCGCTGGTGGCCGCTGCTGCTGGCCTACCCGCTGGCGATGACCTTCACCCTGGTCTACTGCGGCGAGCACTACGTCATCGACGTGCTGGTCGGGTGGGCGTACGTGGGGATGACCTTCCTGGCGGTCGGCCTGGCCGAGCGCTGGTGGGCGGCCCGGAAGGCCCGCCGGGCCCCGACCCGGAGCGAGCCCGGGCCGACCGAGCCGCCGGCCGGCGCCGAACCACCGGCGGTACCGGCGACGCGCTGACCGGCGATCGCCCGCGCGCCCTGCCCGTACCGGTGCGGCACCCGCCCGCCGGCGGTCCCGCCCCGCCCGGGTCAGCCGGCCCGGCGGGCGCCGTGCGCCCGGGCCGCCAGCTCCGCCGCCAGGGCCCACGCCTCGGCCAGGTCCCGGTCGCGGGCGGCCGCGCCCGCCCCGCCGGCGGTGTCCGCGTGCACGGTGGCCAGCCGCAGCCGCCGCTGGATCGGCCCCTGCACCACCCGCACGCTCTGGATCCGGGCGTACGGCACGATCGCCAACTGCCGGGTGAGCAGGCCGGAGCGGACCGCGAAGACCCGTTCGTGCAGGCCGGCGCCGAGCACGCCGAGACTGAGCGGGTTGAGCCAGCGGGCCCGGGGCGGCGGCCGGTGCAGCGGCAACGCGGCGATCCGCACCCCGGGCAGCACCTCGGCGACGATCGCCTCGCCGGTCGGCAGGTCGCCGACCGGGAGCAGCCGGTCCGGCCGGTTGCGGTCGGCGGTCTCCCCGGTGGCGTAGCCGGCCACCTCCAGCCGCAGCCGGAGCCAGCCCTTGACCCGCCAGAGCAGCGGCCAGGTCACCCCGACCGTCTGCACCCGGTGCAGCGGCACCGTCTGCGCGCGGGTCTCCAGCAGCCCGTTGCGCACCCGAAGCGTGTCCTCGTCCCGGGCCAGCCGGAAGTTCCAGTCGTCGAGCACCCGGCGGATCGGCTGCAGCAGCACGCCGGCCATCGCGGTGAGGGTGCTCGCCACCGCGATGAACGACCAGGAGCCCTCGGAGAGGAACTGCACCACCACGAAGGCCAGACCGAACGGCAGGAAGAACGCCTGCGGCGTGAGCAGTTGGCTGACCAGCAGGTCCTGGTTACGCACCGTGTGCAGCGGCCGGCCGGGCGGGATGTCCGGGGCCGGAGCCACCGCCCCCGCCGGCGCCGTCCCGGGGGCCGCCGGGACCGGCCTCGCCGTCCCCGGCGGGACCCGGCCGGCCAGGGCCAGCAGCCGCTGGCGCAGCGCGGCGGCGTCGGCCACGCTCAGGTACGCCAGCGGCGCCTCGGTCTTGCCCCCGCCGACCACCTCCAGCCGCAGCTCGGCCAGGCCGGTGAGCTGGGCGAGCAGCGGACGGACCACCTCGACGGCCTGGAGCCGCTCCAGCGGGATGGCCCGGGTGCGCCGCCAGAGCAGCCCCTCGTGCACCCGCAGCTCGCGGCCGACCACGTGATAGCCGGTGTTGTACCAGCTGACCACCGACAGCACGGTGGCGCCCAGGGCGATCACCACCACCATCGCGACGAACCAGCCGAAGCCCACCCGGGACAGCGTCGACCAGGACAGGCCGGCGATCACCACCACCAGCGACTTGGCGCCGTGCAGCGCCGGGCTCAGCGGATGCAGCCGCTGCCGTGGCTCCTCGGCGCCCGGCGGCGTCGCGTCCGGTGGCGGGGCGGCGGGACGCGTGCCGGGCAGTTCCGGCCCGGGCTGGTCCGGGACGCGCCCGACCGGATCGCTCACAGGCCCTCCGCCCGGTCCTCGCCGAGCGCGGTGAGCCGGTCGCGCAGCCGCGACGCCTCGGCCGGGCGCAGCCCCGGCACCCGGGCGTCGCTCGCCGCCGCGGCGGTGTGCAGCTGCACGGTGGCCAGGTCGAAGGCCCGCTCCAGCGGCCCGGCGCTGACGTCGACGAACTGCATCCGCGAGTACGGCACGATCGACAGCCGGCGGACCAGCAGCCCGTGCCGGACCAGCAGGTCGTCCTCCCGCTCGGCGTAACCCCAGGCCCGGACCGCCCGGACGATGGCGACGACCCGCAACACGGTGAGCAGCAGCACCGCGCCGAGCGCCGCGCCGAACAGCCAGTGGCCGCTGAGCGCCCAGCCGATGCCGAGCCCCAGCAGGACCAGCCCGGCCACCGTGGCCAGCCGGAGCAGCTCCACCCAGATCAGATCCGTCGAGATGGGCTGCCAGCGGACGGTGTCCGGCCACGGCTCCAGCGGGCCGGCCGCCGGCCCGGGCGGTGCGGTCGGGCCGGCCGGTGGCCCGGCGGAGCCGGGCGGCGCGGGCGTCGGCCGGGTGGGCTCGTCACCGCTCACCGCGGGAATCCGTTGTGCACGCTCACAGGTCGAGCGTAGGCGATCCGGCCACCGGTACGACCTCCCGCAGGAAGCCCCGGGCGTCGAGAAAGTCGCCGAGCGTGGCCCGATGCTCGGTGCAGGCCAGCCAGGTCTTGCGCCGTTCGGCGTCGTGCAGGCGGGGATTGCGCCACCGCAACGCCCACCGCGCCGGGGCGCGACACCCGCGCGCCGAGCAGACCAGCGCGCTGTCGGCGGCCTCGCCGGACGGGGAGGGGGTGCTCATCCGGGCCAGTCTAGGCGGGATGGAAGAGTGAGCGCCGGGCGGCCACGGGGGGAGCCGCCCGGCGACGGGGTGAATCGTACACGCGCCGGGCCGGTCCCGGTAAGCCCGTGATCGGCGATTCGGCGGCCGGGGACGGCGCGGCGAAAATCGGCTTCTCCCCACCTCGGCTCTCAGCCGGGCATGCGAGTCTTGATACGCACCACCCCGCGACGACCGACCATGCTGTGGAGGACCGGTGGCCCAGCCGACCACGCCCGACGTACCGACCCCGAACGGGGCGGGCCCGGAGACCCTCGCGCCGGCGACCACGCCGGCCGAGGACGCGACCCTGCTCGAGCGGGCGTTGTTCGAGATCAAACGGGTGATCGTCGGGCAGGACCGGATGGTGGAGCGGATGTTCGTCGCGCTGCTCGCCCGCGGCCACTGCCTGCTGGAGGGGGTGCCCGGGGTGGCCAAGACGCTCGCCGTGGAGACCCTCGCCCGGGTGGTCGGCGGCTCCTTCGCCCGGGTGCAGTTCACCCCCGACCTGGTGCCGGCCGACATCATGGGCACCCGGATCTACCGGCAGTCGAGTGAGAAGTTCGACGTCGAGCTGGGGCCGGTCTTCGTGAACTTCCTGCTCGCCGACGAGATCAACCGGGCGCCGGCCAAGGTGCAGTCGGCGCTGCTGGAGGTGATGAGCGAGCGGCAGGTCTCCATCGGCGGCGAGACGCACCGGGTGCCCAACCCGTTCCTGGTGATGGCGACGCAGAACCCGATCGAGCAGGAGGGGGTATACCCGCTGCCCGAGGCGCAGCGCGACCGCTTCCTCATGAAGATCCTGGTCGGCTACCCGACCGACGCGGAGGAGCGGGAGATCGTCTACCGGATGGGGGTCGCCCCACCGGAGCCGACCCCGGTGTTCAGCACCGAGGACCTGATCGCCCTGCAGCGCAAGGCCGACCAGGTCTTTGTGCACAACGCCCTGGTCGACTACGCGGTCCGGCTGGTGCTGGCCACCCGGACCCCGGCCGAGCACGGCATGCCGGACGTGGCCCAGCTCATCCAGTACGGCGCCAGCCCGCGCGCCTCGCTCGGCCTGGTCCGGGCCACCCGGGCGCTGGCCCTGCTCCGCGGCCGCGACTACGCTCTGCCGCAGGACGTACAGGACATCGCGCCGGACATCCTGCGGCACCGGCTGGTGCTCAGCTACGACGCGCTCGCCGACGACGTGCCGGCCGACCACGTGGTGCACCGGGTGATGTCCACCATTCCGCTGCCCTCGGTCGCGCCCCGGCAGCAGGCGACGCCGACGCCGGCCGCCGCCCCGCCGGGCGCCGGCTGGCCCGGGCAGCGGCCGTGACCCCACCCACCCGTCGACCGCCCGGCGCCTCCGCCGACCGCAGCGAAGCCGTGCTGTCCCGGCTGCAACTACTGGTCACCCGCAAGCTCGACGGCCTGCTCCAGGGCGACTACGCCGGGCTGCTGCCCGGGCCCGGCAGCGAGGCGGGGGAGTCCCGCGAGTACCGCCCCGGCGACGACGTACGCCGGATGGACTGGCCGGTCACCGCCCGGACGACGACGGCCCACGTGCGGCGTACGGTCGCCGACCGGGAACTGGAGACGTGGCTCGCGGTGGACCTCTCGGCCAGCCTGGACTTCGGCACCGGGCGGTGGCTGAAGCGGGACGTGGTGGTGGCCGCCGCGGCGGCGATCGCCCACCTCACCGTGCGCGGCGGCAACCGGATCGGCGCGGTGATCGGCAGCGGCGGCGGCGGGCCCGCCCCGGCGGGCCGGTGGCGGGGCGCCAAGCCGGCCGCCGGTCCGGGGGTGTTCACCCGGCTGCCCGCCCGGTCCGGGCGCAAGGAGGCGCAGGGCCTGCTCCGGGCGATCGCCGGCACCGAGATCCGCCCCGGGCGCAGCGACCTCGGCAGGCTGGTCGACATGCTCAACCGCCCGCCCCGGCGGCGGGGCGTCGCGGTGGTCGTCTCCGACTTCCTCGCCCCGCCGGCGCAGTGGGTGCGGCCGCTGCGCAAGCTGCGGGTCCGGCACGACGTGCTGGCCGTCGAGGTGGTCGACCCGCGGGAGCTGGAACTGCCCGACGTCGGGGTGCTGCCGGTGGTCGACCCGGAGACCGGTGAGCTGCACGAGGTGCAGACCGCCGACCCGGGGCTGCGGCACCGCTATGCCGCGGCGGCGGCCGCCCAGCGCGCCGAGATCTCCGCCGCGCTGCGCTCCGCCGGCGCGGCCCACCTGCGACTGCGTACCGATCGAGACTGGCTGCTGGACATGGTGCGGTTCGTGGCCGCGCAGCGGCACGCCCGCACCCGGGGGACGACACGATGATCCGTTTTCTGCAACCGTGGTGGCTGCTGGCCGTGCTGCCGGTGCTCGCCCTGGCCGCGTTCTACGTGTGGCGGCAGCTGAACCGTCGGGCGTACGCCATGCGGTTCACCAACGTCGACCTGCTGCGCACCCTCGCCCCGCAGGGGCTGGGCTGGCGGCGGCACGTGCCGGCCACCGCGTTCCTGCTCTGCCTGCTGGTGCTGGCCTCCGCGCTGGCCCGGCCGGCGGTGGACACCAAGCAGCCGCTGGAACGGGCGACCGTCATGCTCGCCATCGACGTCTCGCTCTCCATGCAGGCCGACGACGTGGCGCCGAACCGGCTGGAGGCGGCTCAGGAGGCGGCCAAGCAGTTCGTCGGCGAACTGCCGGAGACCTACAACCTCGGGCTGGTCTCCTTCGCCAAGGCGGCGAACGTGCTGGTCGCGCCGACCAAGGACCGGGACGCGGTGACCAGCGCGATCGACGGGCTGGTGCTGGCCGAGGCGACCGCGACCGGCGAGGCGGTCTTCACCTGCCTGGAGGCGATCCGCTCGGTGCCCGCCGACGGCGCCGCCGGGATCCCGCCGGCGCGCATCGTGCTGCTCTCCGACGGGTTCCGCACCTCCGGCCGGTCGGTGGAGGAGGCGGCCGCCGCCGCGCAGGCGGCCAACGTGCCGGTCTCCACCATCGCCTTCGGCACCGACGCCGGCCAGGTCGACATCGGCGGTCAGCTCCAGCGGGTGCCGGTGGACCGGCTGGCCCTGGCGGAGCTGGCGGAGACCACCGAGGGCTACTTCTACGAGGCGGCCTCGGTGAGCGAGCTGAAGCAGGTCTACCAGGACATGGGCAGCTCGATCGGGTTCCGGACCCAGCCCCGGGAGATCACCCAGTGGTACGCCGGGGTGGCCCTGCTGCTCGCCCTCTGCGCGGGGGCGTTGAGCCTGCTCTGGTCCTCCCGGATGCTGTGACCGGCGGGACCGGCGGAACCGGCGGAACCGGCGGGCGGCCGGTGCGGGTCAGTGACCCGCGCCGGCCAGTACGAAGACGACAGCGACCCAGACGGCGGCGAGAGTGAAGCCCAGCGGGGCGAGGTAGCGGCTCATGGACAGCTCCGGGTGGCGACTGGACGGTCCGGGCGCGGGGGCGGGGACCGCGAGGGGTGGATCAGGACGCGCACACAGGAAGTCGTGGCCGGGCGGCTCCCGGCGCGCCGGCCGGCGCGGCACCGGCCGCCCCGGCGGATCGCCGGGGAGCGGGCGGTGCGGGGAGCGGGAATCGGGTCAGCTCAACTGCTGAGGCGTGGCTCAGCGGAGCGGACGTCCGGCCCGGCCACGACTGGGAGGATCGCTATCTCGCACAGCGATCACCTCCTGGCGGTCGGCGGGGCCCGGAACGCGGGCCGCACGTGGGCCCGCAAACGCCGATCATCGTACACCCGCCGGGGGGTGCGTCCGCACTCAGCCGACCGGTCGGACGACCCCGTCCATCGGTGGGCGTTCCGCCGGGCGAGCGGTCGTCCGGTGGCCGTCCGGCCGGCCGCGCACCAGCACCAGCAGCACGGCGGCCAGCACCGGCAGCCAGCAGAGGCGGGCCACCAGCCAGCCGGGCCCGTCCGGCGCGGTGTGCAGGCCGGGCAGGGCGACGCCGGTGCGGGCGGCCAGCACGGTGACCCCGACCAGCACCGGTTGGTGCCAGAGATAGACGCGCACCGCGTGGCGGTTGACCAGGCCGACCGCCCGTCCGGCGCGGGGCCGCGTGGTCAGCCGTTCCAGCACCGGCCGGGCCAGCAGCCCCACCCCCACCTGGGTCACCGCCAGGGCGACCGCCAGCAGCGACGGTGGGTGCAGGTTGGACACCCCGGCACCGGGCACGCCGACCGCGCTGACCGGGTAGCCGAGCGCCACCAGCCCGGCCAGCCCGGCCGCGCCCGCGCCGGTCAGCCCGAGTGCGGCCGGCCGCCCGGCGAGCCGGCCGTCGGCGTGCGCCAGCCCCAGCAGGTAGGGCACCGCCCAGGCGGCCAGCAGGGCGACCGGCAGCCGGCCGGGGGCCTGCGGGAGCAGCCGTCCGGCCAGGTCGGCCACCGCCACCGCGGCCACCGCCGGCGCGGCGCAGCGCAGCGGACCCCACCGGCGTACGGCGGCGCGCAGCGGGGCGGTCAGCGCCACCAGGGCGAGCAGCGGCAGCAGGAACCACAGTGGACTGACCGCCAGCGTCAGCGCCACCGACAGCGTGCCGTCCGGGGTGCCCAGCACGGTGGCGGTCAGCAGCACCGCCGCCCCGGTGCCGAGCAGCGCCACGGCCGGCAGCACCAACCGGCGCAGCCGGCGGGCGAGCCAGGCCCGGCCGTTCGGGTGCCGGGCCACCGAGCGGGCCGAGGCGTACCCGGCGGCGAAGAAGAACAGCCCGAGCGTCTGCAGCAGCCAGCTCGCCGGCGCCAGGGACGGCATCGCGGCCAGCGGGCTGGCCTGGGTCAGCGCGCCGTCCGGGGCGAGCACCAGGCCGGTGACCAGCCAGTGCCCGAGCACCACCCCGCCCACCGCGTACGCCCGCAGCGCGTCGACCGCGCGGTCTCGGCTCACCGGGCCGGCCCGCCCGTCGCCGGAGCGTCGGCGGTGCCGGTGAGCACCACCGACGCGACCGCACCCAGGGTGGCGCCGTCCGGGGTCAGGTACCGGTCGTGCCCGGTCACCCCGTCGACCGGCAGCGGCCGGGCGCCGAAGGCCGGGTCGGCCGGCCGGATGCCGTGCCCCAGCCCGGGCAACCGCAGCGGTGGCACCCGGCGGATCCAGTCCGTCTCCGCCTCCGCCGCCCAGACCCGTACGCCGTCGAGCCGCTCCGCCCGGTCCACCCCGGCGCCGATCCCGCCGAGGGTCACCACGTCGGTCACCTGCGCCGGCGCCCGGACCGCGGCCAGCCCGACGACCAGCGCGCCGTAGCTGTGCCCGACCAGGGTGACCCGGGCCCGCGGCCGTCGCGCGGACAGCTCGGCCAGCAGGTCGGACAGGGCGGCGGCGCCGTGCCGGGCGACGGCCGACCCGGCCGCCGTGAGCACCCCGTCCGGCGGGTCGTAGCCCAGCCAGGCGAGCACGGCGACCCGGGCACCGGGATCGGCCGACCGCAGCGCGGCGTGCAGGTCGGCGGCCTGCCGGGCGGGCGCCCGCCGGGCCACCCCGCCCAGCCCGCGGTCGAAGTCGCGCAGCGTGCCGCCCACCCCGGGCACCAGCACCGCGATCCGGTCCGCGGTGGCCAGGTCGCCGACCACCTCGACGGCGAGCCCGTCGCCGCGCGGGTCGAAGGCCAGGAACCGCCGGCCCCGCTCCGGCCAGCCGGCGTACGGCGGTCCCGCCGCCCGCAGCGCCGCCGCCGTGGCCGGATACGCCTCCACGAACCCGGCCGGGGCCACCGGGGCGGGCCGGGCCGGCAGCACCACCCCGGCGCCGAGCAACCCGGCCAGCGCGACCTGCACCACACCTCTGCACCGCATCACCGTGCTCCCTCCGTCGTCGTCACGGGGGAGCGTGCGGTGCCGGCCGCCGCCCGGGCGTCACCCCGGGGAGCCGTCGTCGGCCTGCCACCGGGGAGCTACTCCCCGGCGGCCACCAGACCCGTCTCGTACGCCAGCACCACGGCCTGCGCCCGGTCGCGCAGCCGCAGCTTGGCCAGGATCCGGCCGACGTGCGTCTTCACGGTCTGCTCCGCGACCACGAGGTCGGCGGCGATCTCGGCGTTCGACCGGCCGCGGGCGATCAGCCGCAGCACCTCGGTCTCCCGCGGGGTCAGCGCGGCCAGTTCGGTGGGGCGCGGGCGGCGCCGCTGCGGCCGGGCCGCGAACTCGGCGATTAGCCGGCGGGTGACCGCCGGGGCGAGCAGCGCGTCGCCGGCCGCCACCACCCGCACGGCGTGCACCAGGTCGGCCGCCGGGGCGTCCTTGAGCAGGAAGCCGCTCGCTCCGGCGCGCAGCGCCTCGTAGACGTAGTCGTCCAGGTCGAAGGTGGTCAGGATGAGCACCCGGGGGCGGTCCGCCGGCCGGTCGCCGAGCAGCTTCCGGGTGGCCGCCAGCCCGTCCAGCACCGGCATCCGCACGTCCATCAGCACCACGTCGGGATCGAGCCGGCGGGCCGCCTCGACCGCCTGCGCCCCGTCGGCGGCGTCGCCGACCACGAGCAGGTCCGGCTGGGCGGCCAGCAGCGCGCCGAAGCCCTGCCGGACCATCGCCTGGTCGTCGGCGATCAGCACCCGGATCATCCCGTCCCGTCCTCCCCGTCGCAGGGCAGCACCGCCTCCACCGCGTATCCGCCGCCGTCGGTCGGCCCGGCGGTGAACGTACCGCCCAGGGAGACGGCCCGTTCCCGCATACCGGTCAGCCCGTGTCCGGCCCGACCGCCGCCATCGGCGGGGGGACCGCCCCGGTCGTTCTCCACCCGTACCGCCAGCGCCCCGGCCACCCCCCGGAGCGCCACCCGCACCGCGGCGCCGGCCGCGTGCCGGGCCGCGTTGGCCAGCGCCTCCTGCACGATCCGGTACGCGGCCAGCCCGACCGGCGCCGGCGGGTCGGCGGGGACGTCGGTGTGCGCGGTCACCGTCATGCCGGCCCGCCGGGCGGCCTCGACCAGGGCCGGCACGTCCGCCAGGCCGGGCTGCGGCGCGGTGGCCGGATCCTCCGACTCGCTGCGCAGCACGCCGAGCAGCCGGCGCATGTCGGTGAGCGCGGCCCGGGCGGCGCCGGCGATGGCGGTGAACTCGGCGTGCGCGGGTTCCGGCACCGCCGTCAGCCGGTACGGGGCGGTCTCCGCCCGCACCGCGATCATCGACATGTGGTGGGCGACCACGTCGTGCAGTTCCCGGGCGATCCGGGTGCGCTCCTCCAGCACCGCCCGGCGGGCCTGCTCCAGCTCGCTCCGCTCGGCCTGTTCGACCAGCGCCCGGCGGGTGAGCACGTTGCGCCGCACCAGGTCGCCGAGGAGGAGCAGCACGACGAAGAGCAGGATGATGCCGACCTGGTTGCGCGGCGCGACGAAGAGCCAGACCGGGGTGACGCTGAACAGCCCGATCCAGGCCAGCACGGCGCGGTCGACCCGCGTGGCGACAAGGGTCAGCACGACGAGGATGACGAGGATCTGGGTGGGGCTCCACGGCCAGTCGTCCGTCGGCCGCCGGTTGAAGGTGCCGAACAACTGCCCGACGAACATGATCCGCCAGGCCCACAGCGGGCGGACCAGCAGGATCGGCAGCGGCGCGACCGTGAGCATCGCGATCAGCCAGGCGGTGGCGACGGGCAGTTTCCGTGAGTCGATCAGGAACGCCGCGGTGATCAGCGTCAGCCCGACGAGCGCCAGCAGCCCGACCGTCGGCGCGACGGCGGCGATTCGCGGCCAGCGGTCCAGCGGTGGCCGGAACGCTGGGTAGTCCGGCCCTGCCGCGACGCGGCGGAGGGCGGCCCGGGCGGCGCGGACGGGACTACGGTCCATCCCCGGCAGGGTAGTTCGGCGGCGCGCTCCGGTCGTGCTCCCGCAGGATGATCCAGCGCGTCGTACCTCGGTATGACGTCGGGCGGGTTAGTGATTACCGGGCGGTAACGCCTAGTCTCCAAGCCGCACGATCTTCGGAGAGGAACCCACCGTGGCTCGAACAGTGCTGGTTACCGGAGGTAACCGAGGGATCGGCCTGGCCATCGCGCAGGCCTTCGCCAAGCAGGGCGACCGGGTGGCGGTGACGCACCGCAGCGGCGAGCCTCCGGCGGGGCTGTTCGGGGTCCGCTGCGACATCACCGACTCCGCGTCTGTCGACGCCGCCTTCACTACCGTGGAGGCCGAGCTGGGACCGGTCGAGGTGCTGGTCTCCAACGCCGGCATCACCGACGACACGCTGCTGCTGCGGATGTCCGAGGAGCAGTTCACCGGCGTGCTGGACACCAACCTGACCGGGGCGTACCGCTGCGCCAAGCGGGCGGCGGGGAAGATGCTCCGGGCCAGGTGGGGCCGCATGATCTTCATCTCCTCGGTGGTCGGCCTCGCCGGCGGCGCCGGCCAGGTCAACTACGCCGCCAGCAAGGCCGGCCTGGTCGGCGTGGCCCGCTCGATCACCCGCGAACTGGGCAGCCGCAACATCACCGCGAACGTGGTGGCGCCCGGCTTCATCGACACGGACATGACCGCCGTGCTGTCCGACGAGCGCAAGGCGGAGATCCGCAAGTCGATCCCGGCGGGCCGGATGGCCAGCCCGGACGAGGTCGCCGCGGTCGTCACCTGGCTGGCCGGGGACGGCGCCGGCTACATCTCCGGCGCGGTGATCCCGGTCGACGGCGGCCTCGGCATGGGTCACTGAGCACCGGTCACTCGAGAAAGTACGGAGGAACCCCTGTATGTCCGGACTGCTGGCCGGTAAGCGGCTGCTCGTCACCGGCGTGATCACCGACGCCTCGATCGCCTTCTCGGTGGCGAAGCTCGCCCAGGAGAACGGCGCGCAGGTCGTGCTCACCGGCTTCGGCCGGCTCTCCCTGGTGGAGCGGATCGCCAAGCGGCTGCCCGAGCCGGCCCCGGTGATCGAGCTGGACGTCACCAACGCCGAGCACCTCGCCGGGCTCGCCGACAAGGTGCGCGAGCACGTCGACGGCCTGGACGGGGTGGTCCACTCGATCGGGTTCGCCCCGCAGAGCTGCCTCGGCGGGGGCTTCCTCGACGCGCCGTGGGAGGACGTGGCCACCGCGCTCCAGGTCTCCACGTACTCGTACAAGTCGCTGGCGATGGCGGCGCTGCCGCTGATGTCCGCCGGCGGCGCGGTGGTCGGCCTGACCTTCGACGCGACCAAGGCGTGGCCGGTCTACGACTGGATGGGCGTGGCCAAGGCCGGGCTGGAGTCCGCCTCGCGCTACCTCGCGCTGCACCTCGGTAAGCAGGGCATCCGCAGCAACCTGGTCGCCGCCGGGCCGCTGCGCACCATGGCCGCGAAGTCGATCCCCGGCTTCGAGCAGTTCGAGGAGGCCTGGGCCGAGCGCGCGCCGCTGGGCTGGGACCTCACCGACCAGGAGCCGACCGCCCGGGCCTGCCTGGCGCTGCTCTCCGACTGGTTCCCGGCCACCACCGGCGAGATCGTGCACGTCGACGGCGGCTACCACGCCCTCGGCGCCTGAGCCGTGCCGGCCGGCGCCCCGGGCACCTCGGGGCGCCGGCCCACGCGGGTCGCCCGGCTCACGCACCCCGGGGGCGTCGCCGGACCCGCGCGGGCGGCGGGGAAGAATGGGCCCATGGCGTACGACGCGGTGGTGCTGGTGTCCTTCGGCGGCCCGGAGCGGCCGGAGGACGTGATGCCGTTCCTGCAGAACGTGACCCGCGGGCGGGGCGTGCCGCCGGAGCGGCTGGCCGAGGTCGCCGAGCACTACCAGCACTTCGGCGGGGTCTCCCCGATCAACCAGCAGAGCCGCGACCTGCTCGCCGCGATCCGGGCCGACTTCGCCGCCCACGGCCTCGACCTGCCGGTCTACTGGGGCAACCGCAACTGGCACCCGATGCTCGCCGACACCGTCACGCAGATGCGCGACGACGGGGTGACCCGGGCGCTCGCCTTCGTCACCAGCGCCTTCGGCGGCTACTCCTCCTGCCGGCAGTACCAGGAGGACATCGCCGCCGCCCGCGCCGCGGTCGGTCCGGACGCCCCGCTGATCGACAAGCTCCGCCAGTTCTGGGATCATCCCGGCTTCGTCGAGCCGCACGCCGACGCGGTCCGGGCGGCCCTGGCCCAGCTCGACCCGGCGAAGCGGGACAGCACCCGGCTGGTCTTCACCGCCCACTCCGTGCCGACCTCGATGGCGGCCAGCGCCGGCCCGCACGGCGGCCGGTACGAGGCGCAGCTGCACGAGACGGCCCGGCTGGTCGCCGCCGCGGCCGCCCCGGACGTCCCCTGGGACCTGGTCTGGCAGAGCCGCTCCGGCCCGCCGCAGGTGCCCTGGCTGGAGCCGGACGTCAACGACCACCTCGCCGCGCTCGCCGCCGCCGGCACCACCGGCGTGGTGGTCAGCCCGATCGGTTTCGTCTCCGACCACCTCGAGGTGGTGTGGGACCTGGACACCGAGGCGCGCCAGACCGCCAAGCAGCACGGCCTCGACTTCGTCCGGGCCGGCACCCCGGGCACCGATCCCCGCTTCGTGGCGATGGTGCGCGAACTGGTCCTGGAGCGGACCGAGCCGGACGGGACCATCCGGCGCCGGCGCCTCGGCGAGCTGCCGATGTGGGACACCTGCCCGACGGTGTGCTGCGTGCCCACGCGCCGCCCCTCCTGACCCCCGGCGGACCGATCCGCCCCCGACGACCCAGGGACGAGACACGATGCACGAGCGCAGGACCGTGGAGAGCTGGCTGACCGACATGGACGGCGTGCTGGTGCACGAGGGCCAGCCGGTGCCCGGGGCGCCGGAGTTCATCAAGAAGCTGCGGGCCTCCGGCAAGCCCTTCCTGGTGCTCACCAACAACTCCATCTACACGCCCCGGGACCTGCGGGCCCGGCTCGGCCGGATGGGGCTCGACGTGCCGGAGGAGGCGATCTGGTCGTCCGCGCTGGCCACCGCCCAGTTCCTCGCCGACCAGCGGCCCGGCGGCACCGCGTACGTGATCGGGGAGGCCGGGCTGACCACGGCGCTGCACGCGGTCGGCTACGTGCTGTCCGACTTCGCGCCGGACTACGTGGTGCTGGGGGAGACCCGCACCTACAGCTTCGAGGCGATCACCAAGGCGATCCGGCTGATCAACGACGGGGCCCGCTTCATCTGCACCAACCCGGACGCGACCGGCCCGTCGGTGGAGGGGGCGCTGCCGGCCGCCGGATCGGTCGCCGCGATGATCTCCAAGGCGACCGCGGTGGAGCCGTACTTCGTCGGCAAGCCGAACCCGATGATGATGCGCTCGGCGCTGAACACCATCGACGCGCACTCCGAGTCGACGGCGATGATCGGCGACCGGATGGACACCGACATCCTCTGCGGCCTGGAGGCCGGGCTGGAGACCATCCTGGTGCTCACCGGGATCAGCACCCGCGCGGAGGCGGAGCGCTACCCGTACCGGCCGTCGCGGATCGTCGACTCCGTCGCCGACCTGCTCGACGAGGTCTGACCGGCGGCCGTGCGGTCAGCGCCCGCGCCGCCCGTACTGGCGGAGCGCCGCGGTGACCGCGCAGCCCACGAAGATCACCTCGATCGCGGCCAGGGTCCAGGTGAGCGCGGTCCCGACCATCGGGTGCCTCCCGTCAGGGGCGCAGCGGGGCGTTGCAGGCGGCCACGAGCGCCTGCCGGCAGGCGGCGGTGAGCGGCCGCAGCGCGGCGTCGCGCTGCTGGGCCTCGTAGTTGTTGATCGCCCCGCCCGGCGCGGCGTGCCCGGCCAGCGCGAGCACCCGGTCCAGCACGGCGGCCCGGGCGAAGAGCCGACGGGCCCGCGGGTCGAACCCGGGTGGCAGGTCGGTGGTGCCGTCCGGCCGGCGCAGCGCCTCCAGCGCCCCGGCCAGCTCGGGCCGCCACTGGGCCACGTCCAGCCGGGTCAGCGCCGCGGTGGTCTCGGCCAGCGCGGCGGCCAGCTCCGCCTCGGCCTCGGCCGCCCCGGGAAGGGCCAACGAGGCCGCCGGCGCGTTCGCCGGCAGCGGGTAGACCCGCCAGAGCACCGTCTCGAAGGTGTCCCCGGAGCCGGAGGTGTGCGTGCGGACCTCCGGGATCAGCCCGAGGCCGCCGGCGACCACCGCCTCACCGGCGAGCAGCGCCGCCCCGGCGAAGTCGCCCGGCCCGGGCAGCCCGCGCGGGTCGCCCGGCGCGGGGAGCACCAGCCGGATCTCGTCCGGCGAGAGCTTGGCCAGGGTGGGCAGCGCGTCGCGCAGCGGCACGTCCGTCCAGGTGCCGGGCGCGTCGGCGACGAGGTGCTCCTCGGGGCCGGCGATCGCGTCGGCGACCTCGTCGAAGGGCACCAGCCCGGCGCGCCACGCGCGCACCCAGGCGACGAACCGGCTCGACCGGCGCGGCGCGAGTGTGGCCGCACCCGCTGCGGGGGTGGACATGCCGAAAGGGTACGTGGTCCCCGCCGCCCCTGTCTCGACTGCCGCTCCGCCCGTTCCTTCTGCCGTCGATCATGGAGTACCGGTGGGCGGATCGTCGATTTCTGCCGGATTTGCGGGCTGCCGCGACGGCCTGGTCGACCCGTCGCGGATCGTCGGCGTGTCGGGTGCGGGGGTGTGGTCGGGCGATTAGCTTGATCGGCATGGCTGGGCGGTATGCGGACGACGTGCTCGCGGGGGACTGGCGGCGGCGGAAGGTCACCCCCGAGGTGGACGCGGAACCGGACCTCGTGGTCGAGGACGCCGATTCCGGGTTCTGCGGCGCGGTGGTCGGCTTCGAGGCCGGTGCGGTGGTGCTGGAGGACCGGCACGGGCGCCGGCGCAACTTCCCGCTGCTGCCGGCCGCCTTCCTGCTCGACGGCCGGCCGGTGACGCTGCGTCGCCCGGCCCGCGCCCCGGTACCGGCGGCCCGCCGCCGCACCGCCTCCGGGTCGATCGCCGTGGACCGGGTGCGCGCCCAGGTCGCCAAGGCCAGCCGGATCTGGGTGGAGGGCATCCACGACGCCGCGCTGGTCGAGCGGATCTGGGGCGACGACCTGCGGATCGAGGGCGTCGTGGTGGAGCCGCTGGACGGCATCGACGCGCTCGACGCCGAGGTGCGCGCGTTCGCCCCCGGGCCCGGCCGGCGGCTCGGCGTGCTGGTCGACCACCTGGTGCCCGGCTCCAAGGAGAGCCGGATCGTGGCGCAGGTGACCTCCCCGCACGTGCTGGTCACCGGGCACCCGTACGTGGACGTGTGGCAGGCGGTCAAGCCGAAGGCGCTGGGCATCCCGGCGTGGCCGGTGGTGCCGCCGGGGCGGCCGTGGAAGGAGGGCGTCTGCGCGGCGCTCGGGGTGGCCGAGCCGGCCGACATGTGGCGGCACATCCTGTCCCGGGTCGACAGCTTCGCCGACGTGGAGACGCCACTGATCAACGCGATGGAACGCCTGATCGATTTCGTCACCGAGCCGGCGTAGCGGGTTGGTCGCTGCCGGGGCCGGGGCCTCGGTGCCCGGCTCCGGCGGGTTGCGGTTGGGTCTCGGGGTCGCGCTGCCTGGTTCCGGCGGGTTGCGGGTTGGGCCGGGGGCCGCCGTGCCCGGCTCCGGGCGGTCAGGCTTGATCCCTCCGCCGGGCACGGCGGCCCCCGGCCCGTCGGGTGACCTGCGCGTCCGTCCGTCGCGGTCCGCGTCTCCAAGATCGTGGCGGGCTCGTCCCCTGCTCCGCCCCATCGGTGTGCGGGCGCGTCCGCCAGAGCGTTGGCCGTCCTGCCGCCGACCGGCCGGCCCCCGGTCCTATCCCGGCCCCCGGCCCCGGCACGCTTGACGGGGGCGTCCAAGGTCGTGCTCGATCCTGGATGTAGTGGCCTCCCTGTTCTTGCGAGGCCACTACATCCAGGTAGTTGTGCGATCTTGCCGGGCCGAGCCTGGCGGGACCGAGCCGGACGGGGCCGGGCCGAGCCGGGCGGGGCGGGGTCGGGCCGGGCGGGGCGGGCTGGCTGGTCGGGGGTCGGGGTGGTCAGGGTTCCTGGTCGGGGGTGCGGGTGAAGACGAAGGTGGCGATGTCGAGCGCCACCGGTCGGCCCGTCCCGTCGCGCAGCACCGACAGGATCTCGCCGTTCTCCGGGCCGGAGCGGCCGCGCCAGCGGTCCGCGCCCTCCCGGGCGAACCGGCTCACCCGCTCACCGCGTACGTGGGCCACCAGGTCGCCGGTGGCCGCGTCCCAGGTCAGGTCGAGGGTGACTCCCATCCACCACCAGCGGCCGGTCACCTCGGCGAGCTCGGCGGGCGGGGCGTCGGCGGTCGGTCGCCAGGGCCGCGCGAACGCCGGCTCGGCGTCCAGCACGGTGGTCAGCACGCGCTGCCCGAGCGCCCCGATCCCGCCGGTGCGGAAGCCGTACGAGTTGGCGAAGCCGACCACGGCGGTGCGCGACGGGCGGTGCACGGCCAGGGCGGCCACGTAACCGGGCATCGACCCGCCGTGCCCGACGTACACCCGGTCGCCCTCCCGGTAGAGCTCCAGGCCCAGGCCGTGCCCGCCGGTCCACGAGTCGAGGTCGCTGATCACCACCGGCGCGCACATCTCGGTCAGCGTCTCCGCCGCCAGCACGCGGGGGTCGGGGTCGGCCAGGAAGGCGGCCCACCGGGCTAGGTCCTCGACCGTGGACCAGAGCTGCCCGGCCGGGGCCATCGCCCCGGTGTCGGTACGCGGCTCCTCCCGCAGCGTGTCGTGCCACGGGTGCACCACGTAGCCCCGGGCGAACGGCTCGGTCGCCGCGTACGTGGTGCGGCGCATGCCCAGCGGCTCCAGGATCCGCTGCCGCAGCAGGTCGGCCCAGGGGATGCCGGTGATCCCTTCCAGCACCCCGCCGAGCAGCCCGTACGCCAGGTTCGAGTAGTGGTACCACCGGTGCGGCGGGTAGGTGATCTTGTCCGTGCCGACGCCGGGCAGCAGGGTGGCCAGGTCGACGCCCTCGGCGCGCTCCCACCACGGCCCGTCGGGCTCGCGCTGGAGGCCGCTGGCGTGCCCGAGCAACTGGCGCAGGGTGAGCGAGCCCACGGCGGTGCCGGGCAGGTGCTCGGCCAGCGGGTCGTCCAGCCGCAGCCGACCGGCGTCGCGTTCCTGCAGGACCAGCGTCGCGGTCATCGTCTTGCTGATCGAACCGATCCGGTACTGCAGGTCGGCGTCCGGGCGGGGGTGCTCACCCGCAGCGGCGAGGTGGGCCAGCGCGCCGTCCCGCACCACCCCGATCACCAGCGACGGCGTACGGCCGGCGGACTGCGCCGTGGTGACGAGTTCGTCGACCTTCCGGGCGGTCTCGGGCAGCAGCGACACGGTTGTCTCCTCGTCTCGTCGGTCGGTGCCGGCAGCTTACTGATCTTCGCGGTGGGCGCGCGTGCGTCGACGTGTCACGATCTAAGGGTGGACGCCGTGCTGTGGATCGTGCTGGGTGTGGTGCTGGCGGTCGCCGAGATCTTCACGACGACCCTGTTCCTGATCATGTTCGCGGCCGGTGCCTTCGCCGCGGCGGGCGCCGCCGCGCTCGGGGCTCCGGTCGGGGTGCAGGCGATCGTCTTCGCCGGGGTGTCGGCACTGACCGTGCTGGCCGTCCGGCCGACCCTGCGCCGGCACCAGCGCTCCGCGCTGACCAGCGGCGAGCAGCCGTTCGGCGTGGAGGCGATCGAGGGCAGCACCGCGCTGGTGCTGGAGCGGGTCGACGCCGACCGCGGCCTCGTCAAGATCGACGGCGAGCTGTGGAGCGCCCGGTCGTACGACGCCGGCCAGGTCTTCGACCCCGGTGAACGGGTGCAGGTGATCCAGGTCCGGGGCGTGACCGCCCTGGTCTGGCGGGACGAGGTTTCCACTTCCGGCGAGCTACCCGACGCGAAAAGGTGAGTACATGGAATTCGTGTTCCCGGTCCTGCTGATAGCCGTGGCGCTGATCGCGGTGGTCACCCTGGCCAAGGCGGTGCGGATCGTGCCGCAGCAGCGCCAGGACGTGGTGGAGCGACTGGGCAAGTACAAGCGCACGCTCAACCCCGGCCTCAACCTCCTGGTGCCGTTCATCGACGCGGTACGCACCAAGGTCGACATGCGGGAGCAGGTGGTCAGCTTCCCGCCGCAGCCGGTGATCACCTCCGACAACCTGGTGGTCTCGATCGACACCGTCCTCTACTTCAAGGTGGTCGACTCGGTCCGGGCCACGTACGAGATCTCGAACTTCCTCCAGGCCATCGAGCAGCTCACCGTCACCACGCTGCGTAACGTGATCGGCTCGCTCGACCTGGAGCGCGCGCTGACCAGCCGGGAGGAGATCAACCGGCACCTGTCGGGCGTTCTCGACGAGACCACCGGCCGGTGGGGCATCAAGGTCACCCGGGTGGAGATCAAGGCGATCGAGCCGCCGCCGAGCATCCGCGACTCGATGGAGAAGCAGATGCGCGCCGAGCGGGACCGCCGGGCGGCGATCCTGAACGCCGAGGGGCACAAGCAGTCGCAGATCCTCACCGCCGAGGGCGAGAAGCAGGCCGCGGTGCTGCGCGCCGACGGCGACCGGCAGGCCCGGATCCTCCAGGCCGAGGGCCAGGCGAAGGCGATCCGGACCGTCTTCGACGCCATCCACCAGGCCAACCCGAGCCAGAAGGTGCTCGCCTACCAGTACCTTCAGGCCCTGCCGCAGATCGCCAACGGCAGCGCCAACAAGGTCTGGATCGTGCCGGCCGAGCTGACCAAGGCCCTCGAAGGGATGGGCGGCGCGCTCGGCGGGCTGAGCCGGATGGTCGGCGACGAGCCGGCGCCGGAGGCCGCCGACGGGGCGAGCGAGGTCGAGCGCGAGGCGGCGGAGGCCGCGCAGGCCGCGGCCGCCGCCGCCCAGCAGATCCACGACGAGGTACGCGTCGCCGAGGCGCAGGCCTCCGGCGGCAAGCCGCAGGGGCTGCCGGCGCCCGAGCCGGTCTCCCCGGCGAGCCTGCTGAACGACCCCGCCGACCAGCGCGAACGCGGCTGAACCGGGCGCGCCCCGCCGCGGGCCGCCAGGAGGTTCCCGATCGGGGACTCGCCTGGCGGCCCGGCGGGGTGCGGCAACATGATCTCGGCGGCACGGCGGCACGGCGGCACGGCGGCACGGCGGCACGGCGGCACGGCGGCACGGCGGCACGGCGGCACGGCGGCACGGCGGCACGGCGGCACGGCGGCACGGCGGGGTCGTGACCCGGGGTGAGGCTTGTCCCGCCGGGCCGGATGGCCGGAGTGACCCGGCCCGGGTGGGGCCGACCCGCCGGCCCCGGTGGCGCCGGGCCGAGCGATGGCGGTTCTGCGGCCCCGGCAGCCGCGAATAACGCGAATCCCCCTCGCAGATGCCCCGATCGCTGCCACGATCGGGGCGAGGACGGGCGGCGGCCAGGCAACGGGACGCCCGGGGCGTCCCGCGCCGCTCGTCGGATGAGCGAGGTGACGCATGAAGGATCCGGCGAAGCGGGTGTGGTCCTCGGCCCCGATCCCCGGCGCGCACGACCCCGCCGGGCCGCTCGGGACGCGGCGTACCGGTGGGGGATTCGGGGTGTTGCCCTTCGTCGGTGAGCCGACCCCGGCCGGCCCCGCCACCAACGCCAGTTGGGCGTGGTCGGTGCGTCGCTTCGCCCGGGCGGCGGTCTGGTTGCTGCCCGCGTACGCCGTGCTGTACGGCCTGGTGTCGATGGTCAGTGACGGCGGGGTGGGCAACGACCCGTACCCGGCCGACGGTCAGCTGTTGTACCTGGTCGGCTGGGTGGCCGCGGTCTGGCTCGGGCTGCTCGCCCTGCTCGCGTTGACCGGGCTGCTGGCCGCGACCCGCAGCCGCCGGGTCGCCGCCACCGGGCTGCTGGTCAGCATCGCCGGCACCGTGCTCATGCTGCCCTTCGCCGGCCTCGCGGAGCAGACCCCGGTCTTCGGCACCACCGCCCGGACCCTGGTGCTCGTCGGAGCGACCTGTTACAGCCTGGGCTGGATCCTCACCGGCTGGTCGGTGGCCCGGTCCGGCATGTTCAGCATGGGCGACGGGGTGATGCTGATCATCGCCGCGCCGCTGCTCGGCCTCGGTGGCGCTCTGCTCGGCTCGTTGCAGACCTTCGGGGCGATCTTCGTGCTGATCGCCGGCATCGGCATCGGCTACCGCTCGGGCCGCCTGGTCCCGCGCGACATCGCCCGGGACGCCGCCAGCGCCAGCCTCGCCACCGCCGCCGCCCCGACCACCCCGAACGGACCCGCCGGCGGCCCCCTCTCCCCGGCCTGACCCACCCACCCCACCGTTCTCCCCTCCACCCGCCCTTTCGGTCCCGTTGATCACGAGGTCGGCGGCGGTGATGGAGATCGACTTCGCCGTCCACCTCATGATCAACGGGATGGGGGAGGGTCGGGCTGGGTGGGAGGGAGCTGGCAGGGGGCGGTGAGGTTGCTGACAAAGCGGGAGCAGGGCTGGTCGGTTGGTGGCATTCGCGGTAAATCTGGGGACCATGGCCCCGCCTCGCTCGCCGCTGTCGCGGCTGTTCACCGTGCTGCTCGCCGGCGTGCTCGCCGGGCTCGTGCTGGCGGTCGCCGCGCTGCCGGGCAACCTGCTGTTCGGGTTCGCCGCCAAGGCGGCGCTCGGGTCGTACGCCGCGTTGCCGGAGGCGCTGCGCACCCCGGTCACCCCGCAGCGTTCCTACCTCTACGCCAACGACGGCAAGACGCTGATCACCACGTTCTACGACGTGAACCGGAGCGACGTCCCGCTGTCGGAGATCGCCCCGGTGATGCGGCAGGCGATCGTGGCGGCCGAGGACCGGCGGTTCTACTCGCACGGCGGCGCCGACCTGCGCGGCCTGTTCCGCGCGCTGGTGGCGAACGTCAAGGGTGGCGGCACCGAGCAGGGCGGTTCGACGCTGACCATGCAGTACGTCCGTAACGTGCTCAAGACCGACCCGACCCGCACCGCCGAGGAGCGCGCCGCGGCCACCGAGCAGACCGTCGGGCGCAAGCTCCAGGAGATCCGGTACGCGGGCGCGCTGGAGCAGCGCCTCGGCAAGGACGAGATCCTCAACCGCTACCTGAACATCGCGTACTTCGGTTCCGGCGCGTACGGCGTCGCGGCGGCCAGCCAGCGCTACTTCGCCAAGTCCCCCGCCGACCTCACCCTCGCCGAGGCGGCCCTGCTCGTCGGCCTGGTCCAGTCGCCCGAGGCGTACAGCCCGATCGACGGCGACGCCGGGGCCGCGCTGGAGCGCCGTGCCTACGTGCTGGACTCGATGGTCGAGACCGGGGCGATCACCGCCGAGCAGGCGGCGCAGGCCAAGGCCGAGAAGCTGACCCTGCGCCCCACCGCGCAGCCGAACGGCTGCACCGCGGTCGCCCAGGGGCACGACGACTGGGGCTTCTTCTGCGACTACCTGCGGCAGTGGTGGCTGGCCCAGCCGGCGTTCGGCGCCACCGTGCAGGAGCGCGAGCAGGCACTGCGCCGTGGCGGCTACACCGTGGTGACCTCGCTGGACCCGCAGGTCCAGGCCACCGCGCAGCAGGAGGCCACCCGGATCTACGGGTACGACAACGAGCGGGCGGTGCCGATCGCCGCGGTCGAGCCGGGCACCGGCCGGGTGCTGGCGATGGCGGTCAACCGGCACTACAGCCTGGAACCGAACCCGGACGGGCAGACCAACCGCCCGAACACCGTCAACCCGCTGATCTCCGGCGGCGACAGCGTCGACGGCTACCAGGCCGGTTCGACGTTCAAGCTCTTCACGATGCTCGCCGCGCTGGAGGCCGGCAAGCCGCTCGCCACCGGCTTCGACGCGCCCAGCCGGCTGCCCACCCGGTACGCCGCGGAGGGCGAGGGCAGCTGCGACGGCCGGTGGTGCCCGGCCAACGCCAACCCGGAGTGGATGGACGGCTACCGGATGATGTGGGACGGCTTCGGCCGTTCGGTGAACACCTACTTCGTGTGGCTGGCCGAGCAGGTCGGGCCGGAGAAGGTGGTGCGGATGGCGCAGCGGCTGGGCATCACCTTCCGGGCCGACGCCGACGCCGAGTTCGCCCGCGAGCACGCCGAGGACTGGGGTTCGTTCACCCTGGGCGTGGCCGCCACCACCCCGCTCGACCTGGCCAACGCGTACGCCACCGTCGCGGCGGAGGGCACCTGGTGCACCCCGCTGCCGGTGGTCTCGGTGACCGCCCCGGACGGCGGGCGGGTGCCGGTCGGCGACCCCTCCTGCAAGCGGGTGCTCGACGCCGACGTGGCCCGGGCCGCCACCGACGCCGCGCGCTGCCCGGTCGGCCAGCAGTCGCCGTACGGGCAGTGCAACGGCGGTACGGCGACCTCGGTGAACCGGATCCTCGACGGTCGCCCGGTGGCCGGCAAGACCGGTAGCTCGGAGCGGAACGCCACCGAGACGTTCGTCGGCTTCACCCCGCAGGTCGCGGTCGCCGGCATCGCCGCCAACCCCGACGACCCGACCGACTCGGTGGGCTCGGCGGTGCAGGCGCGGGTGATCGACGCGGTCGCCCGGGTGATCGCCACCGCCGTCGACGGCCAGCCGGCGCAGGGCTTCGCCGCCCCCAGCCGGGAGTTGGTCGGCGACCCGCGGCGCCCGGTCGAGCGGCCGCCGGTCGTCCGGCCGCCGTCCGACGACCGGCGTCCCGCCGACGACGACCCGCTGGCCGACCTGCGCCGCTGGCTCAACCGCCGCGGCTGACCCCCGGCACCGCCCGCCCGGCGGGCTGATCCCGGACGTCCCGGAGGGTGTGGCACGGGCGCGCCGGGAGACCGCACGGTGCGCGCCGGTGCCGGACGGTGGTCAGCCGGTGCGGGCCAGGGCGGTCCGCACCACCTCGTCCAGAGCGGCGGCGACCTCGGCCGGCTCGCCGTCCGCGGCGACGACGGTGAAGGCGTCGAACTCCGGCAGCGCCCGGTAGCCCGCGTCCAGGGCGCGCAGGTGCGCCAGTTCCTCGGTGTCGATGCCGCGGGCCAGCACCCGCTGCCGGGCGCGCTCCGGGCAGACCGCGAGGAACACGACCAGGCCAGGCCGCGGAAAGATCGCGTACGCGGCCCGGGCCAGCCGCCCGACCCGGTCGCCGCGGGATCGCATGGCCACCCACTGGCACCACGACCAGCGGTCCATCACCGCCACCCGGCCGGTGAGCCGGGTCGCCAGCACCGACCGGGCGATGGCCAGCCACCGTACGGTCGCCTCCAGGGCCCGGTAGCCGGCGCGGCCGAACAGGTGCACCCCGTCACGGCGGCCGAGGGCTTGGCCGAGCCGGTTCCACAGCGGCCGCCCGCCGGCGTTCTCGAAGTAGCTGGCCGGGACCCCGCGGGCGGTGAGCCGGTCGGCCAACGCCCTCGCCTGGGTGGTCTTCCCGGCCCCGTCGATGCCGACCAGGGCGATGATCATCGGGCGGCGCATGACCGGCGGCTAGCCCGGCCGGGCAAGCGGCAGAAGAATCGCAGGCCCGGGCGGGCCGCCGCGCCGGTCAGCCCCGGCGGGGGCGGAAGGCGGCGACCGTGGCGGGCAGCCCGCGCCGGAGGATCCCGGCCCAGTCGGTGTCGCCGCGCAGCATCGCCGCCGCGGTCTTGCGTGCCTGCTCGGCGGTGAAGTGCGGTGGCAGCATCAGCTCGGCCGGGTCCACCAACGCGTTGATCACCACCGGCCGGTCGGCGGAGAGGACCCGCTCCCAGACGGCCGGCACCTGGTCGGGGGAGTCGACCAGTTCGCCGCCGAGCCCGAGCACCTCCGCCCACCGGTGGTAGCCGATGTCGGGCAGCTGCTGGCTGTCCGGGAACATCGGCGTCCCCTCGCTGGAGCGCTGCTCCCAGCTGACGAAGGCGAGGTCCCGGTTGTTCAGCACCAGCACCACGAAGCGCGGGTCGGACCAGCCGCGCCAGTACTTGGCCACGGTGATCAGCTCGTTGACCCCGTTCATCTGCATCGCGCCGTCGCCGATCAGGGCCACCAGCGGGCGGTCCGGGTGGGCGAACTTGGCCGACAGGGCGTACGGCATCGCGCCGCCCATGGAGAGCAGGGTGCCGGAGAGGCTGGCCAGCATGCCGGGGCGGACCTGGATGTGCCGGGCGTACCAGGCGGTGGTGGTGCCGCAGTCGACGGCGAGCATCACGTCGTCGGGGAGCCGGTCGCTGAGGGTGCTGAACAGCAACTGCGGGTTGACCGGGTCGGCGGACTGCCCGGCCAGGTCCCGCTGCGACTGCCGCCACGCCGAGGTGGCGGCGGCGATCGTCTCCCGCCAGCGGGTCGGAGCCGGCCCGGGGCCGAGTTCGCGCAGCAGCGCCCGCAGGGTGGGGCCGGCGTCGCCGGCCAGGTTCACCTCGGTCGGGTAGCGCAGCCCCAACTGGGTGCCGTCCCGGTCGATCTGCACCGCCCGGGCCCTGCCCGGCGGCGGATAGAACTCCGAGTACGGCATGTTGCTGCCCACGATCAACAGCCGGTCGCAGTCGCGCATCAGGTCCCAGCTCGGGCGCGTGCCGAGCAGACCGATCGCGCCGGTGACCCACGGCTCCCGGTGGTCGACCGCGGCGAACCCGAGCAGCGCGGTGGCCACACCCGCGCCCAGCCGGTGGGCCACCTCGCGTACCTCGTTCTCGGCGCCGAGCGCGCCCTGCCCGACCAGCATGGCCACCCGCTCGCCGCCGCCCAGCACCTCGGCGGCGCGACGCACCTCCGCCTCCGGCGGCACGGTCGGCCCGCTGCTCGGCACGCTGCTGGTGTGGTAGTAGCCGTGCGCGTACGGCGGTTCCGGGACGGCCGCCTCGTCCTGCACGTCCAGCGGGAGGACCAGGGCGGTCACCGTGCGGCGGGCCAGTGCCGTCCGGCAGGCCCGGTCGACCAGGTGGCGGACCTGTGCGGGGTGGTCGAGCTGGGCCAGGAACGCCGCCGCCACGTCCTTGTAGAGGGCGAGCAGGTCGACCTCCTGGTAGTAGCCGCCGCCCTCGGCGGTGAGCGCGGTGTGGCCGACCAGGGCGACCACCGGCTGGTGGTCCAGCTTGGCGTCGTAGAGGCCGTTGAGCGCGTGGATCGCGCCGGGACCGCTGGTCACCAGGACGCAGCCCAGCGGCCCGCCGCCGTACTTGACGTGCGCCGACGCGGCGAAGCCGGCGGTCTCCTCGTGGCGGACCTGGACGAACTGCGCCCGCTCGTCGGTGCGTTGCAGGGCGGAGGTCATGCCGTTGATGCCGTCGCCCGGGTAGCCGAAGTAGCGGCGCACGCCCCAGCAGGCCAGCCGTTGCACGATGTGGTCGGCGACGGTGGCCTCCCGGGGCAGCGGCCACGGCTCGGCCAGCACCCGCCCGTCGCCCCGCCACCCGTCACTGTGGTCTGCGCTCACCTGACTGGTCCTTCCGGTCGGCCGGCTGCTGCGCCGGCATTCCCCATCTTTACCGGACAAAACGGCGTCGGTTGGGCGTTCGCCGGACGGGTCCGCAGGCCCACCGGCCCGGTCCGGCAGAATCGGCGGGTGCCCGTCCACCAGATCACCGACCCCGACGACGACCGGATCGCCGACTACCGTGCGCTGACCGACGTCGAGCTGCGCACCCGCTGGGAGCCGCCGCACGGGCTGTTCATCGCCGAAGGGGAGCTGGTGCTGCGCCGGGCGCTGCGGGCCGGCTACCCGGCCCGGTCCTACCTGGTGGACGCGAAGCGGGTGGACCAGCTCGCCGACCTCGACACCGGGGACGCGCCGGTCTACGCCGCCAGCCCCGACGTGCTCCAGCGGGCCACCGGCTTCCACGTGCACCGCGGGGTGCTGGCGTCGTTCCGGCGCAAGCCGCTGCCGCCGGCGGCCGAGGTGCTGGCGACCGCCCGCCGCGCGGTGATCCTCGAAGACGTCAACAACCACACCAACCTGGGCGCGATCTTCCGGGCGGTGGCCGCGCTCGGGGTGGACGCCGTGCTGCTCTCGCCGTCCTGCGCCGACCCGCTCTACCGGCGCAGCGTCCGGGTCAGCATGGGCGAGGTGTTCGCCGTGCCGTACGCCCGGCTGGAGCCCTGGCCGGACGCGCTCGACCAGGTGCGCGCGGCCGGCTTCACCGTGCTGGCGATGACCCCCGCGCCGGACGCGGTGCCGATCCAGCGGCTCGACCCGGCCCAGCGGGCCCGCCCGGCGCTGCTGCTCGGCGCGGAGGGGGCGGGGCTCACCAGGGCCGCGATGGACGCCAGCGACGCCCGGGTGGTGATCCCCATGCGCCGCGGCGTCGACTCGCTCAACGTCGCCGCCGCGACCGCGGTGGCCTGTTGGGAGCTGGGCCGCGACGATCCGCTCTGACCCCCACGGCCGGCCGGCGGGCCGCTAGGGTCGCGGCGTGGATCGCGTGGTGGCCCGTCGCCGGGTGGTGTGGGCGGCCCACGCCGTCATGGTGGGCGGGGCGACGGTCCTGCTCTGGGCGTTCAGTGTGCCCGGCTTCTCGGTGCTGGTCGCGCTCACCGCCCTCCCCGTGCTCGCCGTGGCGGCGCTGCTCTGGACCGTCGGGGCGCAGATGTCGCACACCGCCGGCCGGACGTTGCCGTGGTGGCTGCTGGTGGCCCCGGTGATGGCGGTGGTCACCCTCGCCCTCCTGGTCACCCGGGCCCCGCTGCACCTCCGGTGGGAGCTGAGCCGCGGCGCCTTCGAGTCGGTCGTGGCCGACCTGCCGGAGCCCACCTCGGCGACCCGATTCGACCGGGTGGAGGTGCCGGCCCGGGTGGGCAGCTACCGGATCACCCGCGCCTACCTGGTGCCCGGCGGGGTGATCTTCTACGAGGAGAACGGGGCGTTCTTCGACGACGCCGGCTTCGCCTACCTGCCGGGCGGGCCGCGTCCGTCGCCGCACAACGGTTCGTTCGAGTCGCCCAGCTTCAGTCCGCTCGGCGACGGCTGGTACCGCTGGACGGCGAGCTGGTGAGCAGCTGACCGGACCCGCCCGAGGGGCGGGTGGTCGAGAATCCAGGTCACGGACGGTAGCGTGTCGGCCGTGTTCCCTACCGTCCGTGAGGTCCTCGCCCTGGACCCGGTCCGCCGTGGCGCCCCGCGCCTGGTCGCCGGGGACGCCGGGCTGGACCGTCCGGTGCGCTGGGTGCACGTGGCCGAGGTGCCGGACATCGCCACCCTGCTCGGCGGCGGCGAGCTGGTGCTGACCACCGGCATCGGGCTGCCCGCCGACGACGCCGGGCTGCGCGCCTTCATCGGCGACCTCGCCGACGTCGGGGTCTCCGGGCTGGTGGTCGAGCTGGGCCGCCGGTACGCCAGCGAGGTGCCCCGGGTGATGGCCGTCGCCGCCGAGCGCCGCGGCCTGCCCCTGGTCGAGCTGCGCCGGGACACCCCGTTCGTACGGATCACCGAGGCGGTGCACGCGCTGATCGTCGACGCCCAGCTCACCGAGCTGCGCGCCACCGAGGAGATCCACCAGCGCTTCACCGACCTCTCGGTCGAGGGCGCCGGCGCCGCCGAGGTGATCCGGCAGGCGGCCGAGCTGTCCGGCTGCCCGGTGGTGCTGGAGAACCTCTCCCGCCAGGTGCTCGCGTACGACCCGGCGGGGGAGAGCGCCGAGCTGCTGCTGGACGGCTGGGAGCAGCACTCCCGCCGGATCCGGCCGGCCGGGCGGACCGCGTACGACCGGGACAGCGGCTGGCTGGTCACCACGGTCGGCGCCCGCGGCCAGGACTGGGGCCGGCTGCTGCTGCGCTGGCCGGCCGGCGGCGAACTGGCCCGGCCCGGCCGCCCCGGGGCGGAGGCCGACCCGGGGGTGGCCCGGGACGGCGGCGCGCCGGTCGCGGACAATGGCCCGCCCACCCGGCTGACCATCCTGGTCGAGCGGGCCGCGTCCACCCTGGCGCTGGTCCGGCTGATCCGGCGCGACGCCGAGGGGTTGGAGCGGCAGATCCACCGCACCCTGCTCACCGCCCTGCTCGACCACTCCCGGCCGGTGGACGAGGTGGCGCTGCGCGCCCGGGCGCTCGGCGTGGTGCTGGAACGCCGGCACCTGGTCGGGGTGGTGGTCCGGTACCGCACCGACGACCCGGCCGGCGAGCACGCCCCGGCCGGCGACGCGGGTGAGCCGGGAGCCTTCGGCGAGCCCGCACCGGACGCCGGCCCGGCCCGGCTGCGGGACCTCGCCGAGGCGGTCGGGCTGGCGCTGCGCGAGGCGAAGCTGACCGCGCTGACCAGCGCGGTCGACGACCACGCCGTCGGCGCGCTGCTGGCCCTGCCCGACGCCGCCGCCGAGGAGCGGGCGCTGGCCGCGTTCGCCACCGCGCTGCGCCGGGTCCGTCCGGACGGCCGACACCTCGACGCCGTGCCCCGGCAGTTCGACGCCGTCGTGCCCCGCCAGCTCGACGGCGCCGGGCAGCTCGCCGGGTCGGCCCGGTCGGCCGTGGGCGGCCGGAGCGGGCTCGCCGGACTGATCGTCGCCGCCGGTTCCGGGGTGGGCAGCCTGCGCGAGGCGCGCCGGTCGCTCACCGAGGCCCGCCAGATCGCCGACGCCGCCCGGCGCGACCGGCGGGAACTGCCGATCTTCCGGCTGCCGCACGTCGGCCTCGCCGGCCTGCTGCACCTGCTGCGCGACGAGCCGCGCCTGCAGACCTTCGTCGAGCGCGAGCTGGGCGCCCTGCTGGCGTACGACGCGCAGCACCCGCGCGAGCAGCTGCTCGGCACCCTGCGCGCGTACCTGGACCAGGGCCGGAACAAGTCCGCGGCGGCCGCCGCGGCGCACCTGTCCCGGCCGGCGTTCTACGAGCGGCTGGCCCGGATCGGCCGGATCCTCGACGTCGACCTCGACTCGGTCGACGCCTGCCTCTCCCTCCACGTCGCCCTGCTCGCCCTCGACGCCGTCCGCACCCCCTGACGCGTCCCCGCGCCCGCGCCGGCCCGCGTTGATCATGAGGTTGGCGGTGCGGTTCGGGCATTTCGTCCCCGCCAACCTCATGATCAACCAGGACGGTCAAGGGGCGGTGGTGCGGGTGGGGTCAGGTGAGAGAGGTGAGGGTCTTGGCGTAGGTGGGGGGGATGTGGTGGGGGCCGCCGGGGGTGAAGACGTCGGAGGTGGCGGCGGCCGACCAGGCGGTGCCCGGGACGGCGTCGACGAGGGCGCGGACGACCGGGGCGTCCCGCCACTGGTCCTGCTCGGCGAGCAGGCTCAACGCCACCACCGACTCCTCGACCTCGCCGACGCACTCGAACGGCTTGTGCCCGTCCACGCCGAGCAGTTCCCGGTAGCCGGGGATCTGGGCGGGATCGGCCAGCAGGTCACCGCCGAAGATGTGGGTGATCCGCTCGCGGGACATGAACGGCGCCATGGCCAGGAAGACGAACCGGCACTTCGGGCAGTCCCGGCACCACCGCTCGCTCGGGTCGTGCAGCTTGAACGCGGCGTTGCAGCTGGTCACCACGTCGTCGTAGCGGTCGATCTCGGCGAAGAGCCGGGCGATGTGCAGCTCCGACAGCGAGCGCAGCAGCGAGAAGTACGGCTCGGCGAGCCCGGCGTGCTCGGTCAGCGCCGCCCGCACCAGCCCCTCCGCCTCGACCCCCTTGGACCACTGGTGGTTGATCTCGTGACCGTTCCAGACCAGGTTCGGGTCGGACGCGGAGCGCTCGTTGGACATCACCACCGGGCCGAGCCCGTGCAGCACCGCGGTGGCCACCGCGATCAGCGAGTTGATCGCGGTGACCGGGATGTGCCCGTTCAACGCGCCGGCGGCGTTCAGCTCGAACAGCCGCGGGTCGATCCGCCGGCGGGCGGCCAGCGGGGCGAGCCCGGAAGCCTCGTTCACCGAGACGATCACGTGGTTGGGGTTGACCGAGAACGGCACCGGGTCCAGGCCGGCCCGGCGCAGCGCCTCCAGGGTGACGATCGAGTCCTTGCCGCCGCCGACCGCGGAGAGCGGCCGCCGGTCGGAGTTGTCCAGCGGCGACGCCGGGTGCACCGAACCCGCCGGGATCTCCGGGGTGAGCCGCAGCACGTGCGGCAGCTTGTTGCGGTACGCGTACTCCGCCAGGCCCTTGGTGTAGAGGCCGGTGACCAGCGCCGCGGCGGCCGGGCCCAGCGGGGCCGGCGCCACCAGCCGGCCGGGCGCGGCGGCCTTGTAGTAGCTGACCCCGGCCGCCAGGTGCAGCAGCTCCAGCACCCGGCCCAGGGCGGCGACCGTGGCGTCCGAGGGCGGCTCCGCGGGCAGCGGGAAGGTGACCACCTCGGTGAAGCGCAACTCCGCGTCCGGGCCGGTCAGCGTGTAGTCGAACAGGGCCTCGCCGGTCGAGAGGTCGATCGAGTAGGACGGGAAGGTGAAGGCGTCCATCCGCCGGAGCTGTCCGTTGAGCACACGCCATACTAGGCCGTGGTTCACCCGCCCGCGCCCGGCTGCGCCAGACTCGGCCGCCGACCGACCACCGCCCGGAGGAGATCACCTGTGCGCCTGTCTGACCTGCGCGGACGTACCGTGGCCGTCTGGGGGACCGGTCGGGAGGGCCGGGCGGCGGTCACCGCGATCGCCGCGCACGGCCCGGCCGGCCTGGTCGCGGTCGACGACAGCGCCAACTTCCTCTCGCTGCCCTGGGACGGCCCGCTGGCCGAGGCGGCCCCGCTGGTCACCGGCGAGGAGGGCTTCGACCGGCTGGCCGCCGCCGACGTGGTGGTGCGGTCGCCCGGTGTGCCGCAGACCCACCCGTGGCTGGTCGAGCTGCGCCGCCGGGGGGTCACCGTCACCCAGGGCACCGCGCTCTGGATGGCCGACCACGCCGACCGCACCGTCGGGGTCACCGGCAGCAAGGGCAAGAGCACCACGTCCAGCCTGATCAGCCACCTGCTCGCCGCGGTGGACCGGCCGAACGTCTTCGGCGGCAACATCGGGGTGCCCACCCTGGACCTGCCGGAGGCCGAGCTGTACGTGCTGGAACTCTCCAGCTACCAGTGCAGCGACCTCACCGACTCACCCCGGGTGGCGGTGGTCACCGCCCTCTTCCCCGAGCACCTGGACGCGCACGGCGGCGAGGCCGAGTACTACCGGGACAAGCTGAACCTGATCGCGTACGGCCCGCGGACGGTCGTGGTCAACGGCGCCGACCCGCGGCTCGCCCTCGAACTGGGCGACCGCGCGGCGATCCGCGCCGGCCGGCCGGACACCGCCCACGTGGCCGCCGGGCCGGACGGCGCGCCCTGGTTCCACCTCGCCGACCAGCCGCTCTTCCCGCGCGCGGTGCTGCCGCTGGTGGGCCGGCACAACGAGAGCAACCTCTGCGTCGCGCTGGCCGTGCTGGACGCGCTCGGCGTCGACGTGGTCGCCCGCAAGGACACCCTCGCGGTGGCCGTCGCCGGCTTCCAGGGGTTGGCCCACCGGCTCACCGAGATCGCCGACCCGTCCGGGCTGACCTTCGTCGACGACACCCTCGCCACCAGCCCGTACGCCGCCATGCACGCGATCGACGCGTACGAGGGGCGGCCGTTGACGGTGATCGTCGGCGGCACCGACCGGGGGCTGGACTACGGCCCGCTGCGTGAGCACCTGGCGGAGCGCGAGCTCACCGTGATCGGCATCCCGGACAGCGGCCCGCGGATCGTCGAGGCGCTCGCCGGGCTGCCCAAGGTGCGTACCGAGGTGGTCGACGAACTGGTCGACGCGGTCCGGCTGGCCCGCGAGCTGACCCCGGCCGGCGGGGTGGTGCTGCTGTCGCCGGCCGCGCCCAGCTACGGCCGGTTCCGCAACTTCGAGCACCGCTCCGAGGTCTTCGCCCGGGCCGTCGCCGACACCGCCGGCTGACACCCGCGCCCACCGGGGCGCACCTCCGGGGCGAGACGGCAGCGGTCGCCGGCGAGCAGGGCCGGCGGGCGGCGGTCAGGGCGCCACGAGGGTGGCGTGCAGGGCGCGCATGGACCGGATCGCGGAGCGGATCTCCTGCAGGTAGCGGCCCGGACTCAGCGTCGGCTCGGGCAGGGTGGCCAGGTCGGGCAGGGCCGGGTCCACCCCGACGGTGTCGATGGCGCAGCCGTACGGCACGGCCAGGGTGCGCAGCGCGTCGCAGTGCTGGAACGGCACGTAGATCGGCGCGGTCACCATCAGCACCGCGTCGCCCGGGGCGAGCCGGACGTGTTCGGCCCAGAAGCGCTGGGTGTCGGCGGTGTGCGCGCGGCGCCGGTCGGGCTCGCTGGACGGGGCGGCCAACACCCGCACCGGTGGTGTCCCCACCGGCCGGTAGGTCCGGGACGACCACGAGTGGTGCGGGTGCCCGGCGTCCACGCCGTCCCGCTCGGCGGGTTCGGCCACGCCGAACGCCAGCCGGACCGCCGCGTCCAGCGCGGCCACCTCGGTGTCGCACCGGGCGACGCCGGCGGTGGCCAGCATGGCGTGCTCGGCGTCGGAGAGCGGCCGGAAACTGCCCAGCACCGCCACCTCGCCGGTGACCCGGGTGCCGGCGCGCAGCAGGTGCGCGGCGTACGCCACCCGGCGCAGGCAGGCGTGTGCCAACCCGCCCAGCACGACCAGGTGGACGTAGTCGGGCCGGGCCGGGGGCCGGGGCCGGACCAGGCCGAGCGCGCCCGCCGCGGCGAGCACCCGTCCCGCGGTCGCCGGGTCGAAGGCCGGTTCCCGCGCCTCCGGCCGCTCCCGGCCACCCCGGAAGTCCCAGTGCCGGGCGGAGAAGTCGTCCAGCCCGGCCAGCACCGCCGCGAGGTCGCCGCCGGGCCAGTCGCCGCCGAAGTCGGCCACCAACCCGCGCAGCGGGGCGGCGCCGATCCAGGCGGCGATGCCGGCGGCGATGGTGGCGGCGTCCGCGCCGGCCGCACCGCCGGGCAGCGGCAGCAGCGTGGCCGGCGGCCGATCGGCGGCGACCACCGTGGACGGTGGCGGGCCAGGAGCGCCCGGCGACGACGGGACGGGACGCTCGGGCACGCTCGGATGCTACCGGCCGGCGCACCGCCGTCCCGGCGACCCGGACGACCTCACCGGATCGGACCGAGGCGGGGGACGGGCGGCGTCCGGCCGGTGCCGTGGTGTGCGGGTCGTACCCTGGCGGCAGCCGGCACCCGGGAGGTCGTCGATGGCCGATCTGCTCCGCCGACCGCGCTCCGGCCGGCTCGGCACCGCCACCGGGTTCGCCCGATTGGTGGCGCACACCGATCCGGTCGCGCTGGTCGGCATCACGCTGTCGATCGCGCTCTCGGTCACCCTCGACCTGACCGGCGCGGCCACCGGGGTGGAGTCCCTGCTCGCCGGGCTGATGGGCATCACCATCTCGCTGCTGGTGGATTCGCTCGCCCGCGCCGAGCGCCGGTTCCACCTGCGGACGCTGCTGGCGGGCCCGCCGTGGCTGCTGCACGCCGTGCCGGAGGTGGTCACCGGCACCCGGGAGGCGGTGGAGCGCCACCCGGGCACCCGGGTGGCCGACGAGGCCCGCCGCTCGTTCGAGCGGTTCCGCGCCGAGACCGAGCAGCTGCGCCACGGCCGGATCGTCCGGCCCGGCCACGACTACCAGGACCTGCTCGGCGCCACCCGGGACTGCGTCCGGGAGCTGCAGGCGCTGACCAACGTGATGCCCCGGGCCAGCGGCGCACTCAGCTGGTGGCACAGCGACATCGGCCGGCACCACTGGGCGGTCAACGAGCGCGCGCTGGCCCGGGGCGTACGGATCACCCGGATCTTCGCCTATGCGACGATCTGCGACGAGCTGGAGGAGCTGCTGGAGACGCAGCGCAAGGCCGGCGTCCGGGTCGGCCTGCTTCCGGCCGGCGCGGTCGACCCGGCACTGCACGTCAACCTGGTGCGCTGGGACGCAAGCGCGTGCTGGACGGCGGGGATGAGCGCGCACGGCGAGATCAGCGAGAACCGCTACTCGGTGAACCCGGCCGACGTGGCCCGGGCCGGTGAGACCTTCCAGGCCTGCGCCAACCTCGCCACCTTCCTGGACTGACCGGCGGTGACCGCGTCCGGCGTGCTGCTGGTGACCGCCGTGGTCTGGGCGGTGAGCCTGCTCCGCTCGGTCCGGCTCCGGGCGTTCGTGTACAGCCTGCCGCTGCCCATGACGCTGGCGCTGCTGACCACCGGGTACCGGGTCGACGGGTCGCACCTGCTCGGCGTCGTCGGCCTGAACCTCTTCTTCGTCCTGGTCACCGTGGCACACCACCGGCTGCGCTGGCCGATCCTCCTCGCCGACCTGGCCGGCGTCGCCGGATACGTGGCACTCGGCGCCGCCCTGCTCACCGTCTCCGTGCCCTTCGCCCCGGCGCTGGCCGGCACGGTGCTGCTCTGGCTGCTCGCCGCGCTGCTGCTCCGCCGCCACCCGCCGTCCCCGCCGACGGGGACCGAGGGCCCGGGGCGGCACCCGGCGACCGGGGCACCCGCGGACAGGACGGACCCGGCCGGGGACGGGTCGGGCCGGCGGCTGCCGGCGCTGGCGAAGCTGGCGCTGATCCTCGGCGGGGCGGTGCTGACCGGGCTGCTCGGGCAGCTGCTGCGCGGGCTGGTGGTCACCTTCCCGTACGCCGGGGTGCTGGTCGCCGTCGAGGTCCGGCGGGACCTGCCCACCTTCTGCCGGCACTTCGCGCGCAACAGCCTGGCGCTGGTCGGCTTCCTCACCGGCCACCACCTGTGCCAGGACGTCTCGGCCGGGGCCGGGCTCGCGGCCGGCTGGGCCGGCTTCGCGCTCACCGCCGCCGTCCTGCACCTGCCGCTACCCCGCCACGGAAAGCGCCGGTCAATCTCCGCCGTGGCTACCGGAAACGTGCCCCGATTCCGCAGCGGCCACGAAAAGCGTGGCGTCGAAGCTTGACGATCTGTCAGGCCGAAGCGGTCCGCGCGCTACAGGCTGGCACTTGTCCGCCGGGGCCCGGTGGTGAAAGCGTGCGGTATCCGCGTACCGCCGCTGAAGGGTGACAGGCCACCATGACCTCCGACGACCTGCTGGCCCGGCACCGGGCCGTGCTTCCGTCCTGGATGCCGCTCTACTACACCGAGCCGATCGAGCTGGTCTCCGGTTCCGGCCGGCGGGTCACCGACGCCCAGGGCCGCAGCTACCTGGACTTCTTCGGGGGCGTGCTGACCAACATGATCGGCTACGACATCCCGGAGATCCGCGAGGCGGTCGAGCGGCAGCTGCGTACCGGCATCGTGCACAGCTCCACGCTCTACCTGATCCGGCAGCAGGTCGAGCTGGCCGAGAAGATCGCCCGGCTCTCCGGGATCCCCGACGCCCGGGTCTTCTTCACCAACTCCGGCACCGAGGCGAACGAGGCGGCCCTGTTGGTGGCCACCAACCACCGCCGCTCGCACCAGATCCTCGCGGTGCGCAACAGCTACCACGGCCGGTCGTACGCGGCGATGGGCGTCACCGGCAACCGCGGCTGGTCGGCCAGCCCGCTCAACCCGCTCCAGGTGGCCTGGCTGCACTCCGGCGAGCGGCTGCGTGGCCTGCTGGCCCGGCTGAGCGAGTCCGAGCGGATCGACGCGGCGGTGGAGGACCTCCGGGAGGTGCTCGCCACCCAGACCGCCGGCGACGTGGCGGCGTTGATCGCCGAGCCGATCCAGGGCGTCGGCGGCTTCGTGCACCCGCCGGACGGCCTCTTCGCCGCCTGGAAGAAGGTGCTCGACGAGACCGGCATCCTCTTCATCGCCGACGAGGTGCAGACCGGTTGGGGGCGCACCGGCGAGCACTTCTGGGGCTACCAGGCGCACGGCGTCACCCCGGATCTGATCACCTTCGCCAAGGGCATCGGCAACGGCTTCGCCCTCGCCGGCGTGGTCGGCCGGGCCGACGTGCTGGAGTCGGTCCCGGCGATCAGCTTCTCCACCTTCGGCGGCAACCCGGTCTCCACCGCCGCCGGCAACGCGGTGCTCGACTACCTGCTCGACCACGACCTGCAGGCCAACGCCGCGCGCACCGGCGCGATCCTCGCCGACGGCCTGCGCGCCGCGGTGGGCGACCTGGACCGCGTCGCCGAGGTACGCGGCAAGGGGCTGATGCTCGGCGTCGAGTTCGTCCGGCCGGGCACCGCGGAGCCGGACCCGGCGTTGACCACCCGGGTCTTCGAGGCGTGCCGGGCCGGCGGGCTGCTCGCCGGCAAGGGCGGCCTCTACGGCAACGTGCTGCGGATGGGCCCGCCCCTCACGCTGACCGAGGACGAGGCGCGCGAGGGGCTGGCCATCCTGGTCGATGCCATCCGCTCCAGCGCGGCGGCGGAGGTGGCGGCGTGAGTACCGCGGACAACGGCCTGACCACCATCGGCCACTTCGTCGACGGCAAGCGGTTCAGTGGCACGTCGAACCGGCGCGGCGACGTCTTCGACCCGGCCACCGGCCGGCGTACCGCCGAGGTGGAGCTGGCGAGCGCGGCGGACGTGGCGGTCGCGGTGCAGGCCGCCGAGCGCGCGGCCCGGGCCTGGCGCGACGCCTCGCTGGCGAAGCGGACGGCGGTGCTCTTCGCCTTCCGCGAGCTGGTGCACGCCCGGCGGGACCGGCTGGCCGCGGTGATCACCGCCGAGCACGGCAAGGTGCTCGCGGACGCCGCCGGCGAGGTGCAGCGCGGCCTCGAGGTGATCGAGTACGCCTGCGGCATCCCCTCGGCGCTGCGCGGCGGGTTCAGCGAGAACGTCTCCACCGAGGTCGACTCGTACAGCCTGCGGCAGCCGCTCGGCGTGGTCGCGGTGATCTCGCCGTTCAACTTCCCGGTGATGGTGCCGCTGTGGTTCGTGCCGGTGGCGGTGGCCTGCGGCAACGCGGTGGTGCTCAAGCCGAGCGAGAAGGACCCGAGCGCGGCCCTGCTGCTCGCCGAGTGGTTCGCCGAGGCCGGCCTGCCCGACGGGGTGCTGAACGTGGTGAACGGCGACAAGGAGGCGGTCGACGCGTTGCTGGACCACCCGGGTGTGCGGGCGGTCTCCTTCGTCGGCTCCACCCCGATCGCCCGGTACGTCTACCAGCGCGGCACCGCGGCCGGCAAGCGGGTGCAGGCGCTCGGCGGGGCGAAGAACCACATGGTGGTGCTCCCGGACGCCGACCTGGACCTGGCCGCCGACGCGGCGGTGAACGCCGGGTTCGGCTCGGCGGGGGAGCGGTGCATGGCCATCTCGGCGCTGGTCGCGGTGGAGCCGGTCGCCGACGAGTTGGTCGCCCGGATCGCCGAGCGGATGGCCGGGCTGCGCACCGGCGACGGCCGGCGCGGCTGCGACATGGGTCCGCTGGTGACCGAGGCGCACGCGGCGAAGGTCCGCTCGTACGTCGAGGCCGGGGTGGCCGCCGGCGCGGTGCCGGTGGTGGACGGCCGCGACGTCGAGCCGGACGGCGACCCGGCCGGCTTCTGGCTCGGCCCGACGCTCTTCGACCGGGTCACCCCGGAGATGTCCGTCTACACCGACGAGATCTTCGGCCCGGTGCTCAGCGTGGTCCGGGTCGGCTCGTACGACGAGGCGGTCGACCTGGTCAACGCCAGCCCGTACGGCAACGGCACGGCGATCTTCACCAACGACGGCGGCGCGGCCCGGCGCTACCAGCACGAGGTGGAGGTCGGCATGGTCGGCATCAACGTGCCTATCCCGGTGCCGATGGCCTACTACTCCTTCGGCGGCTGGCGCTCGTCGCTCTTCGGCGACCTGCACGCGCACGGCGAGGACGGGGTGCGCTTCTTCACCCGGGGCAAGGTGGTCACCAGCCGCTGGCTGGACCCCCGGCACGGCGGGGTCAACCTCGGTTTCCCCACCCAGACCTGAGCAGCCGCAGGACGCCCGCCCCGGCCAGGTACGCCACCAGGGCGGCGACGGGCATCCCCAGCGGCGCCGGAGCCTCCTTCGGCGCGGTGCTGTTGGCCACCAGCCCGTAGACCACGGCGGCGAAACCGGCGGCGGTGAGCACGGTGCGGACGGCCGCCCGCCGCCGGTCTGCCCGCCCGGGGCGCGTCGCGTCGGGGCCGGTTGGTGCCCGCGCCGCGGCGGGCCGGCGGGTGCGGGCCTCGATCGGACCGAAGACGGCGATCAGCACGGCCAGCACCACGGTCAGCATCAGCACCCACGGCAGCCGCCAGGCCAGCCAGGCCGCCGAGCCGGGCGGCGGCGTCGGCAGGACGCCCGCCGCGTCCAGTGCGCCGACGAGCAGGATCACCGCACTCAGGTGCCAGAGGAAGACGGTGAGCACGACCGCGTTCACCGCGATCACCGCCTGCCACGGGCGGGAGCGGTGCAGCCACCGTTCCGCCGGGCCGCGCAGCAGGAGGATCAGGCCCAGCTGGCCGGCGGTCACGGCGAGCAGCGCCACGCTCGGCGGCGCGGCGTTGTCCAGCGGCTCGCCCGGTATGTTGATCATGCTGACCGGGTAGGGCCCGGGCCAGGTCAGCAGCACGGCGACGGCGAGCCCGCCGAGCAGCATCGCCGCGCCGGCCCGGCGGGACATGGGCAGCCGGCGGGACCGGATGCCGCCGGGGCCGGTGGCGCCGTTCCGGTCCGTCGCGGTGCCGGCCCGGGCGTCGTGCCAGGCGAAACCGAGCTGGTGGACGGCCAACCAGCCGAACAGGTAGTTGGGCAGGGCGAGCTCGGCCGGGCCCAGCGCCCGTCCCAGGTCACCGGCGGCGACCAGGGCGGCCAGCGCCACCGGGACGGCCAGCCCGAACCGCCGGTGCAGCGCGTACGTCACCGGGGTGAGCGGCACCACCACGAGGTACGCGGCGAGGAACCAGAGCGGGATGGTGGCGAACCAGACGACGGTGCGGATCAGCGGCGCCTCGGCCCCGAGGAGCCGGGCGGTGAGCGCGCCGGCGGCGAGCACCACCAGCAGCGCGGTGGTCGGCCGCAGCAGCCGGGCGCTGCGGCCCAGCAGCCAGCCGGTGGCGTCGCCGCCCCGGCGCCCGTGCGCCGTCAGCGAGGCGGCGTTGGCGAACCCCCCGACGATGAAGAACACCGGCATCACCTGGACCACCCAGGTCAGCGGGTACGCCCAGGGCAGCTCGGGCAACGCCGACCGCCCGGTCGGGTCGCCGTCCGGGTCGTAGGTGATCGCGGCGACCGCCCAGTGACCGAGAACGACCAGCACGATCGCGAGCGCCCGGAGCAGATCGACGTACCGCTCCCGGCCAGCGGGCGTCCGCGCGGCGAGTTCGCGCAGTCGGCGCATGATCCGAGGCTATGCCACCTTCCGGTGGCCGGTGCTGATAACGGTTCGGTCGTCGGGTCTTGAAGTCCAGGCCCGGCTGCCGTAGAAATTCTTCAGCAACATTATGTGAATTGAAGACAAGCAACGATTCCCCCTGTGCCTCGAACGGCGGGACGCCACCCCCAGACGACCGGCGACCGCCAGGACCCGATCCGAGGAGAGACCATGAACAGGCGTGACATCCTGCGGCGTACCGCCGCTGCCGGCCTGCTGGCCACCCCCGCCGCCGGCCTGCTGGCCGGCTGCGCCACCGGCGGTGGCGACGACAAGGACGACTCCGGCACCTACAAGGGCACCAAGAGCGAGCAGAACCCGCTCGGGGTGAAGGAGGACGCGCCGCTCGAGGTGGTGATCTTCAACGGCGGCTTCGGCGAGGAGTACGCCAAGGCCCACGAGGCCATGTACACCGAGAAGTACCCGAAGGCGAAGATCAACCACTCGGCGACGCAGGAGATCAACAAGACCCTCCAGCCGCGCTTCGTCGACGGCACCCCGCCGGACGTGGTGAACAACTCCGGCGCCGGCCAGATCGACTTCAACGGTCTGGTGTCCCAGAACGCCATCGCCGACCTCGGCGAACTGCTCGCCGCGCCGAGCCTCGACATCCCCGGCAAGACGGTCAAGGACACGCTGCTGCCCGGCGCGGTCGAGGTCGGTTCGTACGACGGCAAGTTCCTGGTGCTCAACTACACCTACACCGCCTACGGCATCTGGCACTCCACCAAGCTGTTCACCGAGCGCAACTGGGAGTACGCCAAGACCTGGGACGACCACATCGCGCTCTGCAAGCAGATCAAGGCGGCCGGCATCGCCCCGTGGACGTACGCCGGCAAGCACCCCCGCTACATGAGCTGGCCGCTGATCGCCACGGCCATCAAGTTCGGCGGGCCGTCCGTCGCCACCGCGATCGACAACCTCGAACCGAACGCGTGGAAGTCCGACGCGATGAAGGCCGCCGCCGACGCGTGGCACCAGATCGTCAAGGACAAGTACATCATGGACGGCTCGCCGGGCCTGGACCACGTGCAGTCGCAGACCGCGTGGTGCCAGGGCAAGGCCGCCTTCATCTCCTGCGGCTCCTGGCTGGAGAGCGAGCAGAAGAAGGTGACCCCCGAGGGCTTCAACATGACGATCCAGCCGACGCCGAGCCTGGGCAGCGGCGACAAGCTGCCGTTCGAGGCGATTCGCGGTACCGCCGGCGAGCCGTTCATGGTGCCGGCCAAGGCCAAGAACCTGGCCGGCGGCCTGGAGTACTTCCGGGTCATGCTATCGAAGAAGGGTGCCCAGGACTTCACCAAGAAGGTCTCCAGCCTGACCGTGGTGGCCGGGTCGACCGAGGGCGTCGAGCTGCCGTTCGGTCTCAGCAGCGTGACCAAGGCGCTGGACGCCTCCGGCAGCAACGGCTTCAACTGGGTCTACAACAACTACTACCGGAAGCTGGAGCGCGAGCTCGTCGACGCGGCGTGCGGCGAGTTCTTCAGCGGCCGGATCGGCCCGGCCGAGTTCCTCGAGCAGTGCCAGAAGGGCGCCGACTCGATCGCCCAGGACAGCTCGATCAAGAAGTACAAGCGGGCCGCGTGACATCCGGCCGGTGGGGACGGGCGAGACCCGTCCCCACCGGTCCACCGCTTCCGGGAGTAGGTCCTTCTAGTGAGACATGGCAAGTACCCGCTGATCATCACGTTCCTGGTGCCGCCGCTGCTGCTCTACGGCATCTTCGTGATCTCGCCGTACCTGCAGGCGTTCCAGATCTCGACCACCGACTGGCTCGGCTACTCGGCCGAGGCCAATCCGGTCGGGCTGGCCAACTTCGAGCGGCTGCTGGACGACGGTCGGGTGTGGAACGCGTTGAAGAACAACGCGTGGCTGCTGGCCGTGGTGCCGGTGCTGACCATCGGGTTGGGCCTCTTCTTCGCCACCATGCTCGCCATGGGCGGTCGCAAGGGCCGGGCCGGGGTGACCGGCGTCCGCGGCACGTCGTTCTACCGGATGGTCTACTTCTTCCCGCAGGTGCTCTCGGTGGTCATCATCGCCCTGCTCTGGCGGGAGGTCTACCACCCCAACAGCGGCCTGCTCAACGGCGCCCTGGGCGCCCTCGGCCTGCCCACCCCGACCTGGCTCGGCGATCCGCGTACGGCCTTCTGGTGCGTGCTGGCGGTGATGGTCTGGAGCAACGTGGGCTTCTACGTGGTGCTCTTCGGCGCTGCCATGTCGGCCATCCCGCGGGACATCTACGAGGCGGTGATGCTCGACGGGGCGTCCCGCTGGACCACCCTGCGCAAGGTCACCATCCCGCTGCTCTGGGACACGGTGCAGGTCGCCTGGATCTACCTGGCGATCGCGGCGCTGGACGGGTTCATCCTGATCCAGCAGATGACCAACGGCGGGCCCAACTTCTCCTCCGACGTCATCGGCCTCCGGATGTACGAGACCGCGTTCGGCAGCGAGAACAGGTTCGGCTACGCGTCGGCGATCGGCGTGGTGCTGTTCTTCCTCACCCTGTCGGTGGCGGTGCTGGCACTGCGCGCCGCCCGACGTGATCGGATCGAGTACTCGTGACCATTCTCGACAAGCCCGCGCCCGACGGCACCGCCGCGGCGGAGCGGCCCGCGTCGAAGGACCGGAAGCTGCGCCGCGAGGTCGGCGTCGCCAACGTCTTCTCGCACGGGTTCCTGCTGTTCTGGGGCGCGCTCACGGTGCTGCCGCTGCTCTGGATGTTCCTCAGCTCGTTCAAGAGCGACGGGGAGATCCTCTCCGACCCGTGGGGGCTGCCGGGCGCGCTGCGGCTCGAGAACTGGGCGCGCGCCTGGACCGAGGCGCACATCGGCCAGTACTTCCTGAACAGCGCGATCGTGGTGGCCGGATCGCTCACCCTGACCATGCTGATGGGCGCCACGGCGGCCTACGTGTTCGCCCGGTACGAGTTTCCCGGCCGGCAGGTCTTCTACTACCTGTTCGTCGGCGGGATGATGTTCCCCGTCTTCCTGGCCCTCGTGCCGCTCTTCTTCGTGGTGCGCAACGCCGGTCTCTTCGGCACCTGGACCGGGCTGATGCTGGTGTACGCCGCCTACTCGCTGCCGTTCACGGTGTTCTTCCTGACCGCTTTCTTCCGGACCCTGCCGACCGCGGTCGCCGAGGCGGCGCTGATGGACGGGTGCGGTCACTTCCGGCTCTTCTTCCGGGTGATGCTGCCGATGGCGCGACCGGGTCTGATCAGCATCGCGATCTTCAACTTCCTCAGTCACTGGAACCAGTTCATCCTGCCGCAGGTGCTGATGCAGGGCGACGACTCCAAGTGGGTGCTGGCGCAGGGGCTCGCCGCGCTCGCGGTCAGCCAGGGCTACCAGGGCGACTACAGCGGCCTCTTCGCCGGCCTGACCATCGCGACGCTGCCGGTGCTCGCGGTGTACGTCGCCTTCCAGCGGCAGATCCAGGCGGGCCTGACGGCGGGTCAGCTGAAGTAGGCCCAGTCCGCTACCGATCACCTGCCGCCACGGCTGCCGGTTGACCGGTAGGAAAGTTCCTACCTATTGTGGGTGACATGGCGATCACACACGTGCAACTGGTCTCCGTACCGGTGAGCGACCAGGACCGGGCCCGCGACTTCTACGTCGGCACGCTCGGCTTCGAGCTGCAGGGCGACAACCCGATGGGCCCGGACCGGCGCTGGGTGCAGGTCGCGCCGAAGGGCGGTGCCACCGCGCTGACCCTGGTCACCTGGTTCCCGACCATGCCGCCCGGCTCGCTCAAGGGGCTGGTGCTGGAGACTGACGACCTCGACGCGGACGTGGCGGCGCTGGCGGCGCGTGGCGTCGTCTTCGCCGACGGCGGCATCCAGATCGCCCCCTGGGGGCGGTACGTCACCTTCGACGACCCGGACGGCAACGGCATCGTCCTCCAGGCCACCGCCCGTGGCTGAGTCGGACGTCTTCGCCGCGCTGGCCAACCCGACCCGGCGGGCGGTGCTCCGGCTGCTGCTCGAGCGGGGCGAGCAGCCGGTGCACCGGCTGGCGGAGCACTTCGCCATGCGCCGGCCCAGCCTGTCGGAGCACCTGCGGGTGCTCAAGGAGGCCGGCCTGGTCGTCGAGCAGCCCGCCGGCCGGCAGCGGCTCTACTCGCTGCGTCCCGAGCCGCTGCGCGAGGTCGTCGACTGGCTCACCCCGTACGAGCGGTTCTGGCGCGACCGGCTGGCCGGGCTGCGCGCGGTGCTGGACGAGCTGCCCGATGAGTGACCCGACGACGATCCAGCTGGACGAGTTCCTGGCCCACCCGCCGGCCAAGGTGTGGCGCACGCTGACCGATTCCGATCTGATCGCCCGGTGGCTGATGCCGAACGACTTCGTCCCCGCCGTCGGGCACCGGTTCACGTTCCGTACCGACCCGCGCCCCGGGCAGGAGTTCGACGGGACGGTGCACTGCGAGGTGCTCGACCTCGATCCGCCCCGGCGGCTGGTCTGGGGCTGGCGCGGCGGCCGGCTGGACACGGTGGTGACGTGGACCCTGGTCTCCGAGGGGCGCGGCACCCGGCTCTTCCTGGAGCACGCCGGCTTCGACCCGGACGACCCGATCCAGCGCCGCACCCAGGACCTGCTCGGCGGCGGCTGGCGCTCCCACGTCTTCGCCCGCCTCGCCCGCACCTTCACCACCCCCTGACCCTCCCTGGCCCCTCCCCTCTCTCCGGCCCAAAAGGGTTGATCATTAGCTTTGCGTCAGGATCCCGCTGGCCTGACGCGAACTTCATGATCAACGCCGTGGGTCTCAAGATCGTGCTTCATCCAGGAAGTAGGCCCCTCGGGTCGGGTCGGAGGCCACTACAACAAGGATCGAGCACGATCTTGGCGCGGGGCGCGGGGCGCGGGGCGCGGGGCGCGGGGCGCGGGGCGCGGGGCGCGGGGCGCGGGGCGCGGGGCGCGGGGCGCGGGGCGCGGGGCGCGGGGCGCGGGGCGCGAGTCAGGTGGCGGTGGCAACGAGGAGGGCGTGCAGGGCGACCGGGTCGTCCACCTCGGGCAGTTCCCGGGCGGCGAGCCAGGCCGCCGCGGCGGCGCCGTCCCCGGCGGAGCGCAGCGGTGTGTCCGGCCAGCGCCGGGCCGCCTCGATCCGCACCGCGGCGGCCAGCGGGGTGTCCCCGGTGAGCAGTCCGCCGCCGAGCACGAGCGGGCTGACCGCGCCGGCCGGCCGGATCCGGCGCACGCTCTCCACCAGGTGACCGGCGGCCTCGGCGATCAGTCCGGTCGCCGCCGGCTCGCCGGCCACCGCCGCGGCGACCACTCGCGGGGCCAGCCGGGCAAGTTCCACCGGCGGGCGCCGGGTGACCGCCTGGATCAGCGCGTCGACGGTGTCCCGGGGGCGGGCCGCCACCTCGGCCGTGCCGAGCAGGTCGGTGAGCACCTGCCGGCCCAGCGTCCCCGGCGCCGCTGCGGAGTCCAGGTCGGCCAGGAGCCGGCGGACCGCCTCCCGGCCGAGCCAGAACCCCGAGCCGGCGTCGCCGAGCAGCCAGCCGTGGCCGTCGGCGACCCGGTCCAGCCGCAGGTCGTGCACCTGGGCGGCGATCGCGCCGGTGCCGGCGATGAGCACCGTTCCGTCCGGGGCGGCGGTGCCCGAGGCGTACGCGACGAGCGCGTCGCCGTGCACCGCGTACGGGCAGCGCAGGCCGGCGTCGTGCCAGGCCCGGTCGAAGGCGTCCCGCCCGGCGGGGTCGGCGAGCAGGCGGCCGGCCCCGGCGAGCCCGATGGTGCCGGCGCGTACCCGGGCGGGGTCGACGTCGGCGAGCGCGCCGCGCAGGGCGGCGAGGAGTTCGGCCGCCGCCCGTTCGGCGCCGTGGCTGGTCGGGTTTCCGCCGCCGGCCCGGCCGTCGCCCAGCCGCCGCCCGTCCAGGGTGAGGGCGGTCGCCCGGGTGGACGTACCCCCGACGTCGAGACCAACCACGACGGTGTCGGACATCGGCACGGGCCCCTCCTGCTGCGCTGCGGTGGCGGATTCATGCTGGTCGGCCCGGTGCGCGCAGGCAAGGTCGGGGACCGCCGGCGAGCTGTGCGCCAGGTAACAGTTTGAAAACTTCGCCCACGGTCTTGACACGGAGGGCCCTGCAGTAAGAACTTTTACCACTAACAGTTAACAGTCTTTTCGGAAAGGCGTCCCATGGTTGATCACGAGGTGGACACCTCCGCGGGGACCGCGGTGGTCGACGCCGACGCGTTCGACCGACGGGGCGGGCTGCCCTCCGACGGGGTGTTGGCCCGGGTGCGCAGCGGCCTCGACGAGCTGACCGGTGCGCTGCGCCGGGTCGCCGAGCACGTGCTGAGCGACCCGGAGGCGGCCGCCAGAGCCACCATAGTGGAACTGGCCGAGCGCAGCGGGACCTCGCCCGCCACCATCACCCGATTCTGCCGGGCGATGGGCTTCGAGGGCTACGCCGACCTGCGACTGGGCATCGCCGCCGAAACCGGGCGGGCCCGCTCCGCGGGCTGGACCGTCGACATCGGACGCGAGATCCAGCCCAACGACCCGCTGGAGCGGGTGCTCGACCAGATCATGGCCGCCGACACCCGGGCCATGCACGACACCGCCGCGCTGCTCGACCTCGCCGAGGTGGAGCGGGCCGCGGTGGCCATCGCCGGCGCCTCCCGGGTGAACATCTTCGGCGCCAGCGGCAGCGCGCTGGTCGGCGAGGAGATGCAGTTCAGCCTGCACCGGATCGGGGTGGCCGCCTGGGCCTGGAACGACGTGCACTCCGGGCTCGCCTCGGCCGCGCTGCTGCGCCCCGGCGACGTGGCGCTCGGCATCTCGCACACCGGGCAGACCCGGGAGACCATCGAGGTGCTCGCCGAGGCGGGCAGCCGGGGCGCGACCACGGTGGCGCTGACCGGCTTCCCCCGCTCGCCGCTGGCCGAGCTGGCCGACCTGGTGCTGGTCACCGCCAGCCAGGCGACCACCTTCCGGCCCGACGCGCTCTCCGCCCGGCACCCGCAGCTGGTGGTGCTCGACCTGCTCTACATCGCCGTCGCCCAGCGCACCCACGACCGCGCCCACGCGGCCTTCCGGCGTACCGCCCAGGCCGTCGACGGGCACAAGGCCGCGAAGGAGGCCCGCGCATGATCAGTGCCCAGGGGTACGCGGAAGCGGTCCGTCCGGTGCTCGACCGGCTGGTCGACGCCAGCGCGGACGGGATCGCCGCCGCCGCCGACCTGATCGCCGGCAGCCTGCGCGCGGGCGGGGTGCTCCAGGCGTTCGGGGCCGGGCACTCCGAGGCGTTCGCCGCCGAACTGGTCGCCCGGGCCGGCGGCCTGGTCCCCACCAACCGGCTCTCCATCCACGACCTGGTGCTGCACGGCGACGCCCCGCGCGGCGTGCTCGCCGATCCGAAGCTGGAGCGCGACCCCACCATCGCCCACCAGATCTACGCCCTGGCGGACCCCCAGCCGCAGGACGTGTTCGTGGTGGCGTCCCAGTCCGGCATCAACGGCTCGGTGGTCGAGCTGGCGGCGCTGGTCACCGGGCGCGGTCATCCGTTGATCGCGGTCACCTCGGTCGAGCACACGGCACGGGTCGCCCCCCGGCACCCGTCCGGCCGGCGGCTCGCCGACCTCGCCGACGTCGTGCTGGACAACGGCGCGCCGTACGGCGACGCACTGCTGCCGCTCGAGGGCGGCGGCGCGGTCTGTGCGGTCTCCTCGGTCACCGCGGCGCTGCTGGCGCAGCTGCTGACCGCCGAGGTCGTACGACGGTTCCACCAGGCCGGAGAGGTACCCCCTATCTACCTCTCCGCCAACGTCCCCGGCGGGGACGAGCACAACCTCGCCCTCGAGTCGCGGTACGCCGGGCGCCTCCGGCGGACCGCCTGACCCGAACATCTCAAGGAGAGACGACGATGTCGATTACCCCCGAGAACCCGGCCGACCTGAGCCGCCGGACCGTGCTGCGCCGGGCCGCCGCGGTGGGCCTGCTGGCCACCCCGGCCGTCGGTCTGCTGAGCGGTTGCGTCAGCGGCGGCGACGACGAGCCGACCGACCAGGCCGCCGGTGAGAAGTCCGCGGAGAACCCGCTGGGCGTCAAGGACGACGCCGCCCTGGAGGTGGTCATCTTCAACGGTGGCCTGGGCACCAAGTACGCCACCGACGTGCACATCCCGTCGTACAAGAAGAAGTTCCCCAAGGCGGAGGTGAAGTTCTCCCAGACCGAGGAGGTCGCCACCGTCCTGCAGCCGCGGTTCACCAGCAACACCCCGCCGGACATGGTGAACAACGCCGGCTCGAAGCTGATGGACCAGGGCGCGCTGGTGCAGGCCGGCCAGGTGCAGGACCTCACCGAGCTGTTCGACGCGCCGTCGCTGGACGACGCGAGCAAGAAGGTCAAGGACACCCTGATCCCGGGCACCGTCGAGCAGGGCACCTTCAACGGCAAGCCGTACGTGCTCAACTACGCCTTCACCGTCTTCGGGCTCTGGTACGACAGCGCGTTGTTCGAGAAGAACGGTTGGGCCGCGCCGAAGAACTGGACCGAGTTCACCGCGCTCTGCGACAAGATCAAGGCGGCCGGCATCACCCCGTACTCGTACGCCGGGGCGAACGCCGCGTACTACCAGTACCTGGTCATCCTGACCAGCGCCGCCAAGATCGGCGGGCCGGACGTGCTGAAGAACATCGACAACCTGGAGGACGGCGCCTGGCAGGCCGAGCCGGTCAAGCAGGCCGCGGCGGCCTGGGCCGAGATCGGCGCCAAGTACGGCAACAAGGCGCACCTGGGCCTCAAGCACACCGAGGTCCAGCTCCAGCAGAACCAGGGCAAGGTGGCGTTCTACCCCAGCGGCTCCTGGCTGGAGAACGAGCAGGCCAAGGACACCCCGCCCGGGTTCAAGTACGCGGTCATGCCGGTTCCCAGCGTGACCACCTCGGACAAGCTGCCGCAGACCGCGATCTACGCGGCGGCCGGCGAGATGTACTTCGTCGCCTCGAAGGGCAAGAACCCGCGCGGCGGCATGGAGTACCTGCGGCACATGCTCTCCAAGGAGGGCGCGAAGGGCTTCACCGAGCTGACCAAGGTGCTCACCGTGGTCAAGGGCGCGGTCGACGGCCTGGAGATCTCGCCCGGTCTCACCAGCGGCAACGCGATGCTGTCGGCGGCCGGCAGCGACTACTTCGCCTACCGCTTCGACACCTGGTACAAGAAGCTCGACGACGAGGCGCGGGCGGCCACCAACGAGCTGATGTTCAACGGCGGCAACGCGCAGAAGTTCTGCGACCGGATGCAGAAGGTCGCCGACGCGGTGAAGAAGGACTCGTCCATCGAGAAGTTCAAGCGCTGAGCCGGGCGTAGGGAACGAGCGGAGAACAACCATGCGGCATGGCAGGTACCCGTTCATCGTCGGCTTCCTGGCGGTGCCGGTCGCGATCTACGTGACCTTCGTCATCGGGCCGTACGCCCAGGCGTTCTATCTCGCCACCACCAACTGGCGGGGAGTGAGCGCCAACCCGAAGTTCATCGGTCTGGAGAACTTCGAGCGGCTGCTGTCCGACGACATCTTCTGGAAAGCGGTCCGGCACCACGGTGTCCTGCTGCTTGCCATGCCGCTGCTCACGATCGTCATCGCGCTCTTCTTCGCCTTCATGCTCAACGTGGGCGGGGGGAGCCGGGGCGGCGTGATGACCGGGGTCTGGGGGTCGAGGTTCTACCGGGTGGTGTTCTTCTTCCCCCAGGTCCTGGCCGTGGTCATCGTCGGCGTGATCTTCAGCCGGGTTTACGCCCCGGACGACAGCGGGCTGCTCAACGGTGCGCTGGGGCTGGTCGGGGCGGACCCGGTGCTCTTCATGGCCAATCCGAAGATCGCGCTCTGGTCGATCGTCGGCGTGCTGGTCTGGCAGGCGGTCGGCTTCTACGTGGTGCTCTTCAGCGCCGGCATGGCGTCGGTGCCGAAGGACATCTACGAGGCGGCGACCATCGACGGGGCCGGCCGGTCGGCGATGTTCTTCCGGATCACCCTGCCGCTGCTCTGGGACACCCTCCAGGTCGCCTGGGTCTACCTCGGCATCGCCGCCTTCGACGCCTTCGCCATCGTGCAGGTGCTCTCGGTCGACCAGGGCGGCCCGGACGGGGCCACCACCGTGCTGGGCATGGAGATCTACCGCAACGCGTTCAGCTACTCCCAGTTCGGCTACGCCTCGGCGATGGGCGTGGCGCTGTTCTTCCTGACGATCACGTTCGCGGCGCTCACCCTGCGCGTCAGCCGGCGTGACACGATCGAGCTGTAAGGCGGGGTCTGAAGATGACGACAGAAATCGCTCCGAGTGCGCCGGCGGCCCCGGCCGGCCCGGGCACCCCCGACCCCCGGCGGGGCCGGCTCGGGCGGCGCGGGCAGCGCGCCGAGGTCGGCCTGCTCAGCGGCCTCGGGCACATCGCCCTGCTGGTCTGGGCGATCCTCGTGGTCGCTCCGCTGCTCTGGACCATCCTCGCCTCGTTCAAGAGCAACACCGAGATCTTCCTGGGCAGCCCCTTCGCGCTGCCGACGGAGTTCAGCTTCGGCAGCTACGCCCGCGCCTGGAGCGAGGCGAACGTCGGCCGGTACTTCCTCAACAGCGTCTTCGTGGTGACGCTGAGCACCGCCGGCACCATGCTGTTCGGGTCGATGGCCGCGTACGTGCTGGCCCGCTATCCGTTCCCGGGCAACCGGGCGATCTACTACCTGTTCGTCTCCGGCCTGGCGTTCCCGGTGTTCCTCGCCCTGGTGCCGCTCTTCCTGGTGGTCAACAACCTGGGCCTGCTGAACACCTACACCGGCCTGATCCTGGTCTACATCGCCTACTCACTGCCGTTCACCGTCTTCTTCCTGGCGGCGTTCTTCAAGACCCTGCCGCAGTCGGTGGCGGAGGCGGCGATGATCGACGGCGCGTCGCACACCCGGCTGTTCTTCCGGATCATGATGCCGATGGCCCGGCCGGGCCTGGTCAGCATCGCGATCTTCAACATCATCGGCCAGTGGAACCAGTACCTGCTGCCGGTGGCGCTGATGCAGGGGCAGGGCGCCGACCAGAAGTGGGTGCTCACCCAGGGCATCGCCAGCATCTCCACCTCAGCCGGCTACGAGGCGGACTGGGCGGCGCTCTTCGCCGCGCTGACCCTCTCCATCCTGCCGATGATCGTCGTCTACGCGATCTTCCAGCGGCAGATCCAGTCCGGCCTCACCTCCGGCGCCGTCAAGTAACGCCGGCCGCCGAACCCCGGCCGGTCCGGGCCGGGGGCTCGGTGCGGGAAGGCATTCAAAGAGTGGCCGTTCCACGGGGACGGCCACTCTTTGGGTGGCCGCTCCCGGGCATCTGGCCGACGCCGCACCACGCCGCCGCCCGGCGACGCCCGTTCCGCCGCCGGCACCCCGGACGCGGGCGGTTCGACACGGACGCGCGTCGCTCCCGGCGCGGGTGTGCGTCGCTCCGGGGGCGGGTGTTCGTCGCCCCGGGCGGGGGCGGTGTCGGCCGGGTAGGGCGGTGTCGCCCGGGCGGGGGCGGTGTCGGCCCGGGGGCGCGGTGTCGCCCCGGGCGGGGGCGGCGGGGAGTGTCGCAGGGGCGAGGCAGAATCGCATCCGTGCTGGTGATGGCGGTGGTGTCCGACGAGCGGGGCGGGGGCGTCCTGCAACCGCTCGACGCCACCGGCCGGCCGGCCGGCCCGGTCGAGCCGGCCGCCGACCTGGCCGCCGCGGTGGCCGCCCGGGAGCGCGCCGAGCAACCGCGCTGGGTCTGGGCGTCCGGGGCGGTGGTCTACCCGGCCCTGCTGCGCGCCGGGGTGCGGGTCGAGCGCTGCCACGACGTGGAGCTGACCGAGGCGCTGCTGCTGGGTCACGCCGGCCGCTGGGGCGAGCCGCGCTCGCTGGCCGCCGCCCGGGCCCGGCTCACCGGCGCCCCGGTGCCGGCCGACCCGCCGCCGCGCCCGGCCGCGCCGCCCGGCCACGGCCAGGGCGCGCTCTTCGACACCCTGCCCGGCCCGCCGGGGCCCGGCATCGAGGCCCTGGTCGAGGTGTACGCCGACCAGCTCGCCCGGATCGCCGCCACCGAGCATCCCGGCCGGTTCCGGCTGCTGGTGGCCGCCGAGTCGGCGGGTGCCCTGATCGCCGTGGAGATGGGCGCCGCCGGGCTGCCCTGGCGGGCCGAGGTGCACGACGAGATCCTCGCCGAGCTGCTCGGCGAGCCGTCCCCGGTCGGCGGTCCGCCCCGCCGGCTGGCCGAGCTGGCGGCCCGGATCGCCGACGCGTTCGGCGTACGCCAGCTGCACGCCGACTCCCCGGCGGAGCTGTTGCGGGCGTTCGCCCGCGCGGGCGTCGAGTTGCCCAACACCCGGGCCTGGGTGCTGCGCGGGGTGGACCACCCGGCGGTGCCGCTGGTGCTGGAATACAAGGAGCTCTACCGGATCTGGACGGCGCACGGCTGGGCCTGGCGCGACGCCTGGGTGCGCGACGGCCGGTTCCAGCCGGAGTACGTCCCCGGCGGGGTGGTCTCCGGCCGGTGGGCGACCCGGGGCGGCGGCGCGTTGCAGATCCCGAAGGTGATCCGTCGGGCGGTGGTGGCCGATCCGGGCTGGCGGTTCGTGGTCGCCGACGCCGGCCAGCTGGAGCCCCGGGTGCTCGCCGCGGTCTCCGGCGACGCCCGGCTCGCCGCGGCCGGCGGGGCCGGCGACCTCTACGCCGCGCTCGCCCAGGACGCGTTCGGCGGCGACCGGGCCCGGGCCAAGGTGGCCCTGCTCGGCGCGATGTACGGACAGACCGGCGGCGCGGCGGTGCCGGCGCTGGCCGTGCTGCGCCGCAACTACCCGACCGCCTTCGGCTACGTCGAGGCGGCCGCCCGCACCGGCGAGGCCGGCGGGCTGGTCCGCTCCTGGCTCGGGCGCACCTGCCCGCCCGGGACGGCCGGCTTCGCCGACGGCGACCAGGGCGATCCGGACGCCGGGGCCGACCCGCAGTCGAGCCGGGCCCGGGCGGCTCGGTCCCGGGGCCGGTTCACCCGCAACTTCGTCATCCAGGCCACCGCCGCCGAGTGGGCCGCCACGCTGCTGGCCACGCTCCGCGGCGAGCTCGCCGGCAGCGCCGCCGAGCTGGTCTTCTTCCAGCACGACGAGGTGATCGTGCACTGCCCGGCCGGGCAGGCCGACGCCGTGGCCGAGGCGGTGCGCCGCTGCGGCGAGCGGGCTGCCGGCCTGCTCTTCGGCGACACTCCGGTGCGGTTCCCGCTCGACCTGTCCATCGTCGACTGCTACGCCGACGCGGCCTGACGAGCCTGATCGCCGGCACAGGCGGCGACCGTTGGTCCGGTGGATAACGGTTGCACTATTCTTCCTTTTCGCCCCGCTACCCGATCCCCCTCCTCCTCGTTGCTCCCGATGTCCGTACGACGGAGCGGGCCGTGCCTCGGGCCACGGTCCGCTCCACGGTGGAGGGGGCGCAGCTGAACCGGATCGCAGGAATGATCATCGCCGCGGGCGGCGGCCGCCGGATCGGTGGCCCGGAGGCGTTGCTGCACCAGGGGGAGAAGCCCCTGGTCAGCCGGATGATCGACACGATGGCCGAGGCGGGCTGTGCGCGGATCGTGGTGGTGCTGGGCGCCGCGGCCGACCAGGTCCGCGAGACGGCGGACCTGACCGGGGCCACCGTGGTGGTCAACCGGGCCTGGGGGACCGGGGTCGGCTCGTCCATCCGCGCCGGCCTCGCCGCGCTGGACGACGAGGCGATCGAGGCGGTCGTGGTGGTACCGGTCGACATGCCCGGCCTGACCCCCGCCGCGGTGCGCCGGGTGGTCGCCCTCCCGTACCCGGACGTGCTGGTCTGCGCCACCTACAGCGGGCTGCGCGGCTACCCGATGCTGTTCGGCCGCCGGCACTGGTCCGGCATCGCCACCCTGGCCAGCGCCGACGTCGGCGCCCGGCCCTACCTGCTGGCGCACAAGGACCAGATCGTCGACATCTCGTGCGACTCGGTGGCCGACGGCAGCCGTGTGGACACGCCGGAGTTGATGGCGCTCTACGGCCTCACCGTCCCGCCGCAGCGCGTGGGCGTCTAGGCGACGGTCCGGGATTCAGCCTTAGCGGGTGTTCGAGAAGGTCTGTTGTGGACCGCCTGGCGAGACGAAACCTGACAGCCGGGGCTACGACGCTGGGAAGAAGATCAACGGTCGGAAGCGGTTCATCATCTCCGACACCTTGGGCCTGTTTTGGTCACCGTGACCGTGATCGCGGCGAGCTGGCAGGACCGCGACAGTGCCAAGGTCGCCAGCAGGAAGACCGGACGGCCGCCAGCCTGTTCCGACGACAGGGCCGGGTATCAACTCACCCGGGAGGCGCCGTCGTGGGCATGGCGCCCTCGGCGAGCTTGAGTCGCGTCCAGATGTTCATGTTGATCACAACGGCCACGATCTCCAGGATCTCGTCCTCCGTGAAGTGCGTGGTCATCCTGTCGTGTGCCTCCTGGACCCGGTTGTTGACGGTGGCGTCGGCGGCTCGGGTCAACGCCTCGGCGTAGGCCAGCGCGGCGCGCTCCTCCTCGGTGAACAGGTGCGTCTCCCACCACGCGGTGAGGGTCTCGATCTTGGACGGCGGGATGTCGGCGGTACGGGCGGCGGCGTGGTGCACCAGAAGGCAGTAGCTGCAATTGTTGATCTGTGCGACGCGTAACCGCAGAAGCTGGGCCAGGGCCTGTTCCACCTGGAGTGTGGCGGTATGGCCGAAAGCTGCGGCCCCGGCGTTGGCCAGAGCCATGAGTTGCGCGTTTGACGTGGCGTTCAGTCGGACGTTCCGGATCCTGGTATCCAAGAGATGACCTCCTGTAGGTCACAACGACAACACCAGTGGTGGGGACGTCCATGCCGGTGGACAGCCGGATCGGGATTCCCGGCAGCCTTGATAGGCGGGTGCAGGTCGGGTACCACGGCTCGATCAGCGCCACTGGGCATCGGTCACGCCGAGGGGGAGCCACGACGCGCAGACACCGGCCACCCTGTCCGACCTGCCAGCAGGTTTCATCCCGCCACGCCATCCACCGCAGACCTTCTCAAACACCCTCCTGGAGCTGCCTGGCTATGGCCGAGGGCGGCCGGTTCACTGGTGCACCGACCGCCCTTCGGTTGCCCATGGTCCGTCGACAGCGGCCAGCCGGAGGCGATGAGCGACCGCTGGCAGGTGACCCGGCCGCCGGCTCAGTTCTGCTTGTCGAGAAAGGCGAGGGTGACCGCGGCGAAGAGCGGGGAGACGCCGATGTCGTAGTGCGTCAACCCGGGCAGGATGGACAGCGCGTGGCCGCCCTTCGGCCGGCTCTCGCCCATCCAGCCGCCGTCCCGCAGGCCGCCGTCGAGCAGCTTGAAGACCTCGACGTAGTGGCTCGGCGGCGCCATGTCCGCGTCGGCGGCGACGATCAGCGTCGGCACCTGCAGGCCGCGGACCTCCTCGGTGTAGTCGAAGTCCTTCGCCATCGCCGCACCGATCTTGTCCAGCAGCCGGGGGAAGTCCTCCGGGCGCGGCGCCACCCGCTGGTAGAGCTCGTACATCGGGGTGTCCTTCATGAACTCGGCGGCCGCCGCGCTCACCTGGCCCTGCTGCTGAAGCATCTCCGGGTAGATCGCGTCGCGGCGGATGTGCGCCGACGCGGCGACGAGCCGGCCCACCGTGTGCGGGTGCCTGATCGCCAGCTGGAGCGCGACCCCGCCACCGAGGGAGTAGCCGGCGACGTCCGGCTTCTGCAGCCCGAGGTGGTCGATGAGCGCGGCAACGTCGTCGGCCATCAGCGTCACGTCGAGCGGCCGGTCGATGTCGGCGGTGCGGCCGTGCCCCTGCAGGTCCACCAGGATGACCTGGTGGTGCTCGGCCAGCACGGGCAGGATCGGCGCGAACATCTCACCCGAGCAGAGACCTCCGTGCAGCAGGATCATCGGGCGTCCCGCGCCGTGCGTCTCGTAGTACAGGTTGATGCCGTTGACGTCGGCGTACTGCCCCGAGCCGGTGCTCCACTGCGTGGCGGTCATGATGTGCTCCTCGTGAGTCGTCGTCGAGTTGACACCGGTACTGACCGGCGGGGCCCCGGGAACTCATCGCTGCCGGCGGCGTGAATTTTCCGAGCCGGGCGGGACCGGGCCGCGATGGTGGACGGCGCCGTCGGAGTGGTCGGCTACCGTGGTCGGGTGAGTGATGTGGCGACCGGCACACCGGTCGAGGCGCAACTTGAGGCGTACCGGTCGGAGCTGACCGGCTACTGCTACCGGATGCTGGGGTCCGTCTTCGAGGCCGAGGACGCCGTGCAGGACACGTTCGTACGGGCCTGGCGCGGCTTCGATCGGTTCGAAGGGCGGTCGGCGCTGCGCTCGTGGCTGTACCGGATCGCGACGAACGTCTGCCTGACCATGCTCTCCAGCGCCCAGCGGCGGGTCCTGCCGATGGACCTCGGCCCGGCCGGCTCCGGCCGCGCCACCGAGCCGGGTGAGCCGCGCCCCGACGAGATCTGGGTGGGCCCGGCGCCGGACAGCCGGGTGCTGCCGGAAACCAGCGACCCGGCCGACGTGGTCGCCGAGCGCGAGTCCGTCCGGCTGGCGTTCGTCGCGGCGCTGCAAAACCTGCCACCGCGCCAGCGGGCCGTGCTGATCCTGCGCGAGGTGCTGGCGTGGTCGGCCCAGGAGGTCGCCGATCTCCTCGACACCTCGGTGGCGAGCGTCAACAGCGCCCTTCAGCGGGCCCGCACCACACTCGCGACCGCCGACATCGCCACCGGCGTGTACAAGCCGATGGACGACGAGCAGCAGGCGCTGCTCGCGCGTTACGTGAAGGCCTTCGAGGCGTACGACCTGGAGGCGCTCACGACGCTGCTGCACGAGGACGTGACGCTGTCGATGCCGCCGCTGCCGCTGTGGCTGCGCGGCCACGCCGACATCCTCGCCTGGATGTCCGGTACGGGCAGCGGTTGCCGCGGGTCCCGGCTGGTGCCGGTGGCGGCCAACGGCATGCCGGCGTTCGGGCAGTACCGGCCCAGCCTCACCGGGTCGGGGCACGACCCGTGGGCGCTGATCGTGCTGGAGCTCTCAGCCGGGCGGATCACCGCGGTCACCAACTTCCTCGACACCGCCCGCCTGTTCCCGGTGTTCGGCCTGCCGGCCCGCCTCGGGTAACGCGTCGGCCAGCCCGAGCAGGGCGACGAGCTGCCGCAGACCCGGGCCGGCGCCGCTGACGACCAGGCACCAGCCTTGCCGCCGCGCGGTCACGCGCAGCCGAGCCAGCGCCTCGACCGTCACCACGTCGGGCCGGGCGATGCCGGCCACGTCGCAGGTCACGACGCCAGGGCCACGGCCACGTAGCCGCTCGGCGAGTTCCGCGCACACGACGGGAATGTCGGTGCGGGTCACCGTCGGACCGACGGGAAAGGAGATCGCGGGGGCCACCACCTGGATAGGACCATCCGGGGACGGGAAACTCATCGCTCCCCGGACCGATGAGTTGCGTGCGACCCGGGGGTCTGACGGGCATGACGATCCGACAGACGCTGCGTACCGGCGGCCCCGTCTTCCTGCCCGGCGACAAGGGCTACGACGAGCACCGCAGGCCCCTCAACCCCGCTCTCGACCCTCATCCCGCCGCCGTGGTCCGTGCCGCCGGCCCGGCCGACGTGCGTCAGGCGGTGCTGGCCGCCCGTCGCCACGCGTTGCCGTTCGCCGTCCAGGCCACCGGTCACGGCACCCACCTGGCGCACGACGGAGCGCTGCTGCTCAACACCGGCGCGATGGCGTCGGTCCTGATCGACCCGGACCGCCGGGTCGCCCGCGTCGGCCCCGGCGCGCGGTGGGGCGACGTGCTGAGGGCAGCCGCTCCGTTCGGGCTCGCGGCGCTCTCCGGCTCCTCACCCGACGTGGGGGTGACCGGCTACACGCTGGGCGGCGGCCTGGGCTGGCTGGCCCGCCGGCACGGCCTCGCCGCCGACAGTGTGCTGCGCGCACAGGTCGTCACCGCCGACGGAAGGCTGGAGACGGCCAGCGCCGAACGGAACCCCGACCTGTTCTGGGCGCTGCGCGGCGGCGGAGGCTCGTTCGGCGTGGTCACCGCACTCGAGTTCCGCCTCTACCCGGTCACGCGGGTGTACGCCGGCGCGGTCACCTTCGGCCGCGAGCGGGCCGCCGAGACGCTCGCCTTCTACCGGCAGTGGATCGAACGGGTGCCGGACTCGCTCAGCACCGCCGTGCTCCTCACCCGTGACGGATCGCTCGTCGTCAAGGCGATGTACGCCGGTGACGCCGACCGCGGCCGGGCACTGCTGGAGCCGCTGTGGGCGGTCGCCGGGCCGGTCGCCGCGGACGACATGCGGGTCGTCGACTACGCGCAGGCCGCGATGGGCGGCACCTTCGCCCGTACGTTCGACCAGGTCCGCACGCTCGACGATGATCTGGTGGCCGCGCTGGTGGCCGAGCCGGACGCCACCGTAGAGATCCGCCAATGGGGCGGCCGCATCGCCCGTGACGACGGCGCCGCCGCCCATCGCGACGCCCCACTGTCGGTCATCCTCGACACGGTGCCGTCCGCGCAGACCGGGGCGGCGCTGTCCCGCTGTGGTCTCGGCAGCAGCTTCCTCAACTTCCTGCGTGACCCGTCCCGCACCGCGTCGGCGTTCACCCCGCAGAACTGGGCAGCGTTGCGCCGCATCAGGGCGACCTACGACCCGGACGGCGTCTTCGACGCGGGCCATGCCGTCCCGCCGGCCGCGACCTCGGCCTCCGCCTAGGGTCTGTCCCGCGGATCATGATCTCTGTGCGGGGCAGCGCCGACCCTCGACCAGCTGCCATAGTGGCGCCGTGAAGGCAGACCTGCAGAGTTACTTGAAGGGCGGCCGCGACGCGCTGCTGTGGAAGCTCGACGGGCTCAGCGAATACGACATTCGGCGCCCGCTGACCCGGACCGCCACCAACTTGCTCGGTCTGGTGAAACACGCGGCGGCCTGCGAGATCCTCTACTTCGGCGTTGTGTTCGGCCGGCCGTTCGAGCAAAAGTTGCCGTACGTCGGCGACGGAGCGGAGACCAATGCCGACATGTGGGCGACCGCGGACGAGACCCGCGAGGAGATCGTCGCTCTGTACCGTCGCGCGAGCGCCCACGCCGACGCCACCATTGAAGCCCTCGCGCTGGATGACGTCGGGCGCGTGCCGTGGTGGGGGGATGCAGCGGTCACGTTGCACCACGTCCTGATCCACGTCATCGCGGAAACACAACGGCACGCCGGCCACGCTGACATCGTGCGCGAACTCATCGACGGCGCGGCCGGGCTGCTGCCCGGGAACGACAACCTGCCCCCCGCCGACGAACCATGGTGGCTGGACTACCGCCAGCGGGTGGAGCAGGCTGCCATCCACGCCGGCAAAGGCAGCGTCTAGATTTTCTGTCGATCATGGAAGTCAGATGGGCGGCAGATGTAGCTGCTCACTCCGCCGGCTGGTCCAGCCGGCCGCTGGCAACCAGGCGGCGGTACCAGTGCGCGCTCTCCTTCCAGGTGCGGACCTGGGTGTCGTAGTCGACCCGGATGATCCCGAAGCGGCGGTCGTACCCGTAGCCCCACTCGAAGTTGTCGAGCAGCGACCAGACGAAGTAGCCGCGCACGTCCGCACCCTGCGCCCGGGCCTCGGCCGTCGCGGCGATGTGCCGGCGCAGGTAGTCGATCCGCCGGTCGTCCTGGATCGTGCCGTCGGGCGCCACCACGTCGTCGAAGGCCGCGCCGTTTTCGGTGATCATCAGCGGCTGGCCCGGGTACTCCCGGTGCAGGCGGAGCAGCAGCTCGGTCAGGGCGGCCGGATCGATGTTCCAGCCCATCGCGGTGTGCGGGCCGGGCTGCGGCAGGAAGTCGACGTCGTCGGCGGCCACCCAGGGCGAGTACGCGGACGCGCCGTGCCCGTCCGCGTCCGACCGGGGCGAGACCCCGTCCCAGGCCCGGACCAGCGTGCTGGAGTAGTAGTTGACCCCGAGCACGTCCAGCGGCACCGCGATCAGCTTCTCGTCGCCGTCGTGGACGAACGACCAGTCGGTGACCGCGGCGGTGTCGGCCAGCAGGTCGGCCGGGTAGGCCCCGTCCAGCATCGGGCCGAGGAACGCGCGGTTGGCCAGCGCGTCGATGCGCCGCACCGCGTCCCGGTCCGCGGCCGAGTCCGACGCCGGGCGGACGACGTGCAGGTTCAGCGTCACCGACAGCTCGGCCGCCGGGGCCAGCTCGCGGACCACCCGGCCGGCCAGGCCGTGCGCGAGGTTGAGGTGGTGCACCGCGGCCAGCGCCGCCGCCGGCTCGGTACGGCCGGGCGCGTGCACCCCCGAGGCGTGGCCGAGGAACGCCGAGCACCACGGCTCGTTCAGCGTGGTCCAGGTGTGCACCCGGTCGCCCAGCGCCTCGACGATCCCGGCCGCGTACTCCTGGAACCGCAGCGCGGTGTCCCGCGCCGCCCACCCGCCGGCGTCCTCCAGCTCCTGCGGCAGGTCCCAGTGGTACATCGTGGCCACCGGCCGCACGCCGCGCTCCAGCAGCCCGTCCACCAGCCGTGAGTAGAAGTCCAGGCCGGCCCGGTTGAACGCGCCGGAGCCGCCCGGCTGCACCCGGGGCCAGGAGACTGAGAACCGGTACGCGCCGAGGCCGAGGTCGGCGATGTGTCCCAGGTCCTCCGGCCAGCGGTGGTAGTGGTCCGCCGCCACGTCGCCGGTGTCGCCGTTGCGCGTACGGCCGGGGGTGTGGCTGTAGGTGTCCCAGATGGACCGCCCCCGGCCACCCTCGGTGGCCGCACCCTCGATCTGGTACGCCGCCGTGGCGGAGCCCCAGACGAACCCCTCCGGGAAGATGTGTTCCGTCATCGCCGCACCCCCTGTACCTCGCAGTCGTACGCCGTCGAGGCGCCCGCCACCAGCTCGGCGGTGGCCGTCCCGCCCTCGTAGCGCACCTCGAACTCGGCGCCGCACCCCGCTCCCGGCGACGGCACCCGCACCCGGGTCCGCTGCCCCTCCGCCGGGGCGTAGAGCCGCAACCGCACGCCGTCGGCCCACTCGTAGTCCGGCCGGTCGGTGCGGGCGCCGAACGGGATCACCGCGCCGGGTCGGGCCAGCACGGGCAGGCTGTCGAACCCGTGCTTCTCGGTCACCCAGGCCGGCCCGGTGAGCTGCGCGCCGCTCACCAGGCGCGTCCAGGTGCCGGCCGGCACGTAGAAGGTGACCTGCCCGTCGGCGTTCAGCACGGGCGCCACCAGCACGTCGGGGCCGAGCATGTACTGCCGGTCGAGGTAGGTGGCGGTCGGGTCGTCCGGGAATTCGACCACCATCGGGCGCATCATCGGCACGCCGTCGCGGTGCGCCTCCTCGGCGACCCCGGCCAGGTACGGCATGAGGCTCAGCTTGAGCCGGGTGAAGTGCCGCAGCACGTCGACCGCCTCCTCGTCGAAGGCCCACGGCACCCGGTAGGAGCCGGAGCCGTGCAGCCGGGAGTGCGAGGAGAGCAGCCCGAAGGCGATCCACCGCTTGAACACCGCCGGGTCGGGGGTGCCCTCGAAGCCGCCGATGTCGTGGCTCCAGTAGCCGAAGCCGGACGCGGCGAGCGACAGCCCCCCGCGCAGCGACTCGGCCATGGACACGAACGTCGACTCGCAGTCGCCGCCCCAGTGCACGGGGAACTGCTGCCCGCCGGCCGTGGCCGACCGGGCGAACAGCACCGCCTCGCCCTTCCCGCGCTCGGCCTCCAGCAGTTCGAAGACCGCCCGGTTGTAGAGGTGGGTGTAGTAGTTGTGCATCCGCTGCGGGTCCGACCCGTCGTGCCAGACCACGTCGGTCGGGATGCGCTCGCCGAAGTCGGTCTTGAAGCAGTCGACGCCCATGTCCAGCAGCGCCTTGAGCTTCCCCGTGTACCAGGCGACGGCGTCCGGGTTGGTGAAGTCCACCAGCGCCATGCCGGCCTGCCACTTGTCCCACTGCCAGACCGACCCGTCGGGCCGGCGCACCAGGTAGCCGGCGCGCCGGCCCTCCTCGAACAGGTACGACCGCTGGGCGATGTACGGGTTGATCCACACGCACACCTTGAGGTCGCGCTCGTGCAGCCGGCGTAGCATCCCCTCGGGGTCGGGGAAGGTGGCCGGGTCCCAGACGAAGTCGACCCAGTGGTACTGCCGCATCCAGAAGCAGTCGAAGTGGAACACCGACAGCGGGAGGTCCCGCTCCGCCATCCCGTCGATGAACTCGGTGACGGTCTTCTCGTCGTACGCCGTGGTGAACGACGTGGAGAGCCACAGCCCGTACGACCAGGCCGGCACCCGGGCGGGTCGTCCGGTCAGCGCGGTGTAGCGCCGCAGCACGTCCTTCGGCGTGGGCCCGTCGATGAGGTAGTAGGTGAGCGTCTGCCCCTCGACGCTGAACTGGTTCTGCGACACCACCTCGGAGCCGATCTCGAACGAGACGTGCTCGGGGTGGTCGACGAACACGCCGTAGCCGCGGTTGCTCAGGTAGAACGGGACGTTCTTGTACGCCTGCTCGCTGGCGGTGCCGCCGTCGGCGTTCCAGATGTCGACGGTCTGGCCGTTCTTGACGAAGGCGCCGAACCGCTCGCCCAGCCCGTACACCGCTTCGCCGACGTCGAGGCCCAACCGCTCGTGCACGTACTCGCGGCCCTCGGCGTCGGTGACGATGCCGACGCTGCGTTCGGTGGACGAGGTGAGCAGGCGGTCGCCGTGCAGGAAGTCGACCCGCCACCCGTCGATCAGCGCGACCCGGGCGGTGAGTTCGCCGGTGGTCAGCGTGGCGGTGATGCCGGTGACGTCGACGGTGACCGGGTGCTCCTCGCCGCCGGCCAGTTCGAACGCGGGGAGCTTCGGGGCCCCGCCCAGGTGGTGGGCGATGGTCACGCCGACGATCCCGGGGGCGGGGGAGAAGAACCGGGCGGTGACGACCGGCCGGTTCAGGGTGCCGCCGCGGCCGGCGGTCCGGCCGGTGGGGGCGAAGACGGTGAACCCACGGTCGTCCGGCTCCACCGACTCGACCGTGCCGGGCCGCAGCACGGTGACCCCCGGTCGCAGTTGCCAGTACCCGTCGGTGAACTTCACTTCTCGGCTCCTGCCGTGATGCCGCGCGAAAGGGTGCGCTGGAAGATGAGGAAGAAGAGGATGGCCGGGAGGAGGCTGATCAGCGCGCCGGCGTTGGTGGTCGGAGCGTCCATCAACCGGTCGCCCTGCAACGACGCGAGCGCGACCGGGATGGTCTGCGTCTGGTTGTCGATGAGCATGACCAGCGGGATGAGGAACTCGTTCCACGTCCAGATGAAGAAGAAGATCAGCAGCACCGCGAGGGTCGGCCGCAGGTTGGGAAAGACCACCCGCCACAGGATCGTCCACCTGCCCGCGCCGTCCAGCGCCGCCGCTTCCAGCAGCGAGCGGGGGAACGTGCCGAGTACCGAGGCGAGCAGGTAGGTGCCGAACGCGCTCTGGATCACGGTGAAGATGATGATCACCGACAGCTGGGTGTTGTAGAGGCCGACCTGCTTCGCGGCGTAGTACAGCGGGTAGATCAGCGCCTCCTGCGGCAGCATGTTGGCCAGCAGGAAGAGCCCCACGATCCAGAGCCGGCCGCGGACCCGGCCGATGCCCAGGGCGTACGCGTTGAGCAGCGACACGACGACGCCGAGCACCGCGACGGAGCCCGCGATGAGCGTGGAGTTCCAGAGCTTGAGCGGGAAGTTGACCTCGGTCCAGTACGTCCGCAGGCCCTTGGTGTAGAACTCCGACGGCCAGCTGAGCGGGCCGCCCGTCGAGTAGTCGCCGGGCGACTTGAACGCGTTGAGCAGCATGAACGCGAACGGCACCAGCATGGCGAGGGCGCCGAGGGTGACCAGGGCGAGGATGATCCAGCGGCTCGCGCCGCGGTGGTGCCGGTCGCGGGCCGGTCGCGGCCGGCGCGGTGTCACCGCGGGCTCGGCCGGAGTGAGCGTGACGGCCATGTCAGACCCCCCGGTCCTGGCGCTCGCTGCGGTACTGCATCCAGATGAACACCACGGCCACCACGACGATGATCAGGGTGAGCACGGTGGAGATCGCGGAGCCGTAGCCGACCTGGAGCTTCTTGAAGAAGGTGTAGTAGGCGAAGTACGACGGCACGTTGGTGGTGTTCTCCGGCCCGCCCCGGGTCAGCGCGAACACCGGGCCGAACACCTTCAGCGCCGCGATCGTGCAGGTCAGCGCCACCACGAAGGTCTCCGGCCGGATCTGCGCCAGGGTGATGGCCCGGAACCGGTGGAACCAGCCGGCGCCGTCGACCTCGGCCGCCTCGTACAGCTCGGGATCGACCCGCTGCAGCGCGGCCATGAAGACGACCACCGGGTAGCCGATCTGCACCCAGATCATCACCGCCATCACGCTGGGCAGGGCGGTGTCCGGGTCACCGAGCCAGTCGTGGCGCAGCGCGCCGAGGCCGATCGCGTCGAGCAGGCCGTTGAACGCGCCGTCGGGGCGCAGGATCCAGCCCCAGACGATGCCGGCCACCACCACCGGCAGCACCTGCGGCAGGTAGAAGGCGGCGCGCAGCGCCGCGGCGGTGCGGGGTCGGAACTTGCGCCCGATGACGTCGAAGAGCACGGCGGCGAGCACCAGACCGACCACGGTGGGCACCACCACCATGGCGACGATCATCGCCAGCGTGTTCTTGAACGAGGTCCAGAACACCTCGTCCTGGAAGAGGTTGCGGTAGTTGTCCAGGCCGACGAAGGTCGGGTCGCCGATGCCGGACCACTTGGTCAGCGAGAAGTAGATGGTGCCGACCAGCGGCGCGCCGATGACGAGCAGGAAGAGCACCGCGCCGGGGAGCAGGTAGAGCCAGTAACCGGCGCGGCTGCCGCGGCGCTTCCGGCGGGTCGCCGGCCGCCCGGGTGGCGTGGCGGGCCGCTGCGGGCCGGCCAGGGTCTGGGGGAGTGCCATGGGAGATCCTTCCCGGCGGGGTGGACGCGCCGGCCGTGACCGGACGCGCCCACCCCTTGCCGTGTCACTTGCCGGTGATCTCCTTGACGCCGTCCGCGTACGGCTTGGCGATCCCGTCGAGCACCTGGTCCGGGGACTTGGACCCGTTGATCAGGCTCTGGAACCCGGAGACCAGCACGTCGTAGTAGCCGGGCACCGGCCAGTCCGGGTAGAAGGCGAGGCCGTCCTGCTGGCTGATCGTGTTGAAGTTCTCGATCAGCTTGCGGTCCTTCGGGTCACTGATCTTCGACGGGTCGGCGGCCACCGGCACGCCTCCGTTGTTGCCGATCAGCGCCTGGATCTCCGGACGCAGCGTGATGTCGATGAAGTCGTACGCCAGGTTCTTGGCCTTGCTGCTCGCGGGCACCACCCAGAGGTTGCCCGACGAGCCGGCCTGGAGGGTGTTGCCGGGGAACAGGAAGGTGTCCCAGTTGAACTTGATCTCGCTCTTGAACCGGCCGTACCACCAGCTGCCGGAGACGATCATCGGCGCCTTGCCGGAGATGAAGGCGGTGCCCATGTCCTCGGCCTTCAGGCTCGCGGAGTCCTTGGCGACGTAGCCCTTCCGCACCCAGTCGGCGAAGGTCTCCGCGCCGTACTTCAGCGGGTCGGCGTGGAAGTCCACCGGGTTCTGGTAGAGCTGGTAGTCGTTGACGAACTGCCGGTCCGCCTTGGCGAGCGCGAGCTGGTAGAAGAGCTGCCCGGCCGGGTACTCGGCACCCGCCTCGGCCAGCGGCGTGACACCCTTGCCGACGAAGGTGTCCATCGCGGCGGTCATCTCGGCCAGCGTCGTCGGCACCTTGACGCCGTGCCGGTCGAAGAGGTCCTTGTTGTAGTAGACCGTCACGTACTCGCCGTAGTTCGGCACGCCGTACCAGTTGCCCGAGCCCATCACGCCCTTGTCGCTGTAGCGGGCGGTGGTCTGCAGGCTGGGGCTGAGCTCCTTGTCCCACCCGCGCTTGGTGGCCTCGTCGCTCAGGTCGGTGAGCAGCCCCTGGGAGGAGAGCAGGCCGGCGGTCGCGTTGCCCTTGTTGTACTCCATGATGTCCGGGCCCTCGGACGAGTTGATGATCATGCCGGCGTTCTGCTGGATCTGCTCGAACGCCTTGCGCTCGAACTGCACCTCGACGCCCGGGTGCTCGTCCTTGAAGATCTGGATCGCCCGGTCCCAGGCGACGCCCATCGCGCTGTTCGCGCTCTCGTAGTGCCAGAGCTTGAGGGTCTTGGCGTCGCCGCCGTCGCCCCCCGCGTCGCCGCCGCACGCGGCCACCGTCGTCGTCGCGGTCGCGGCCAGCGCGACGGCGACGACCAGCTTGCGGAATCGCCCCATTGCTATCCTCCTGGTGAGTATCGAGCCGGTACTTACCTGGCCCGTCGTCGCGTGGCAGCGCGGCGGCGGGCCGTCTGTCACGTGCCCGGCGGGCCGGAGCCGGTCGGGTCGATGCGGTCGCGGCCGGTCGCGGCGGCCGGGAGGTCGCCGGTGGCCGCGGTGGCCGTCGCGCCGTCGCCGCCGCGCGGGACGGTGGCGGTCAGGGTGGCCGGCCGGGCGACCGGGCCGGTCGACCCGCGGATCTCCAGCCCGCACGGCAGCAGCTGCTGGTGGTGCTCGCCGCCGACGCCCTCCAGCTGGCGCAGCAACGCCTCGACCGCCATCCGGCCCAGCGCCGAGCCGGGCGAGGTCATCGCCGTCAGGGCGGGGGTGGCCAGCTCGGCCACCTGGGGTGAGGTGACCATCGAGACCACCGAGACGTCGTCGGGCACCGCGAGGCCCCGGGTGGCCAGCTCGCCGAGGATGCCGAAGACGCCGTTCTCGTTCATCGCCAGCAGGGCGGTCAGGTCGGGTGCCTGCGCGAGGGCCGTGGTCAGGGCGGCCCGCCCGCCGGCGGCGCTGTCCTCGGCGGGGATCATCACGGGCTCCAGGCCGTGGCCCGCCATCGCCGCGACGAACGCGTCCCGGGTACGCACCGCCGGGCCGTAGCCGGCCGCGATGGTGGCGGCCGAGTGGTTCACGTAGACGATCCGGCGGTGGCCGAGGCCGACGAGGTGGTCGACGGCCTCGCGGACGGTCTGGTCGAAGTCGATGTCGACGTACGACAGGCCGGTGGTGTCGCCGGTGCGGCCGATCAGCACCAGGGGTACGCCGGCCTCCTGGAGGGCGGCCACCCGCCCGTCGGAGACCTGCACCTCCATCAGCACCGCGCCGTCGATCATCCGCTGGCTCGCCAGCCGGCGCAGGTCGTCGAGATCGCCCACGCCCACCGGGGAGAGCACCAGGTGGTAGCCGGCGGCGCTGGCGGCGGCGGCCGCCCCGGTGACGAAGGCGGTCTCGGTGGCGCCCAGCCCGCGCTCGTCCATCGGCATGAGCAGGCCGAGGATCCGGCTGCGCCGGCTGGCCAGGCCCCGGGCCATGGCGTTCGGCTGGTAGTCGAGCTCCGCCATGGCGGCGAGGACCTTGTCCCGGGTGGCCTGCGAGATCGGCCGGGTGCCGGTGAGCACGTACGACACGGTGCTGACCGAGACCCGGGCGAGGCGGGCGACGTCGTGCATGGTGGCCACCGCGCACCTCCTCTGGCCAGCAGTGGGACCGCTCCCGGGGATGGTTGTCGAAACGTTTCGACTAACCGTTTCGACAGACGGTAGGGCACGTGTTACGAGGCCGTCAATAGCCGATGTCGAGCAGAAGTCCGGGCGAGCCGGCCGACGGGGGCGGGTCAGGGCCGGGGCGGGCGCCTGTCGGCCCGGGCAGGGGTGCCCCGGGGCGCTGGCCGGGGCGGTCAGCCCAGGTCGAAGAGGTCGGCGGCGTTGTGCCAGCAGACCGCGCGCAGCCAGTCGTCGCCGAGGTCGAGCCGGACCAGGCCGGCGAGCTGCTCCGCGTACGGGTAGGGGATGTTCGGGAAGTCGCTGCCCAGCAGCACCTTGCCGGCCAGCCCCAGCTCGCGCAGCCGGGGCAGCTCGTCGGCGGGGAAGGGGACGAACCGGTCGAAGAAGGAGGTGAAGGCCATGGTGGTGTCCAGCCGGACCCGCTCGTGGGCCTCGGCCAGGTCGAGGAAGGCCCGGTAGTCCGGCGCGCCCAGGTGTGCCACCACCGCGGTGAGCCGGGGGTGGCGGGCCAGCACCGCGGCGAACGGTTCCGGGCCGGTGTGCGCGGTGCCGACCGGGGCGTGCCCGGCGTGCACCACGACCGGCACCCCGGCGTCGGCGAGCAGCCCCCAGACCGGGTCCAGCGCGGGATCGGTCGGCGCGAACCCGCCGACCTGGACGTGCACCTTGAACACCCGGGCGCCGGCGGCCAGCGCGGCGGTGACGTACCGTTCGGCGGTCGGCTCCGGGAAGAAGGTCGCCGAGGGCAGGCAGCCCGGGGTGGCCCGGGCGAAGTCGAGCGTCCAGCGGTTCAGCTCCGCCGCCATGCCGGGCTTGTGGGCGTACGCCAGCGCGCTGAACGCCCGGACGCCGAGCCGGCGCAGGTGCGCCACCCGTTCGGCGTCGCTCCACCGGTACCGGATCGGCCACTCGGTGCCCACCAGCGGCCCGGCCGCGTCGAAGTAGGCCCACACCCGGCGCAGCAGCCGGGGCGGCAGGAAGTGCACGTGCACGTCGGCCAGCCCGGGCAGGCCGAGCCGGCGCCAGAACGCCGGCACCTCGGCGTCGTCGGCTCCGGTCAGCGGCAGCTCGGCGTCGTCGGCCCCGGACGCGGGGTCGGTGGGGACGGGCCGGTCGGTCATACCTGGATGTCGAAGCGTTGCAGCACCGACGGCGCGACCAGCCCGGCGGCGGCGAGCACCGCGATCACGGTCAGCGCGGCGCGGACCACGACCACCTCGGTCTTGCTGCCGGCCCGCAGCGCGATGCTGTTCGGCAGGCCGACCATCGTCCACATCCGACGTTTGATCGGGATGGGCCAGAGGATCGGCACCCCGGCCTTGGTGATCATGTCGCCGAGGATGTGCACGAAGCAGCCCACCCCGACGGCGGTGCCGATCAGCGGATAGCCGCGGCCACCGGGGAGGTTGGCGGCGACGAACCAGGCCGCCCCGGCCGACACCAGGGTCACGATCACCCAGCCGGCCCGCTCGGCCCACTCGTCGAAGAGCCCACGCAGCGCCAGCCCGATCATGAAGAACAGGATGCCGATCACCGCCCACTTGCCGTACGCGGCGCAGAGCGCGGTGGTGCCCCAGCCGACCAGCAGGGTGAACGGGATGGTGTGGGTCAGCGTCCGGTGGCCGTTGCTGCGGCGCGGGTCGCGGCTGAGCTTGGTGGCGTAGTAGACCCCGAGCGAGATCTTCTCCATCACCTCGGCGATGAACAGCGAGAACACCCCGAAGGTGCGGGCGACGGTGGCGCCGCCCTGGTTGCGGGTGACCTTGCCGGACAGGTCGAGGTCGGGGAAGAGCGCGCCACCCGCGCAGACCGCGGTGCCGACCGCGAGCGCCAGCGGGGACTGGTGGTAGTCGGCGAACTGGTCCAGGGCCCACGACCCGGCCAGCCACACCGCCGCGCCGGACAGCGCGTGGGACGGTCCCATCATCTCGGCTCACCCTCCCCAGGGATCTTGAGCGCCCAAGCTACGCCACTCTAGTCAGAGCCCGCGCCGCAGGGGCATCACCCGGACGGTCCACAGAGGATGGTGTCAGGGCAGGGGGGTGAAGCTCTGCCGGATCATCGCAAAGTATGCCGTGTTGACCTGCCAGTCGAACTCCTTTGTCAGCCATGAGACGGTGTACGCGCGGTCGGCGGAGACGTTGGCCAGCAGCCGCCCGGTGTGCACCCGCTCACCGGTCGCGCCGATCCAGGCGCACTCCCAGATCGCTGCGCCCTGGAACATGTCCAGCGCCGCGATGTCGTACCGCTGGTAGCCCGGGAGCGACCCGCCCCCGGTGAGCCGCCGCTCCTCCGCCCACCACCAGCCGACCGGGTCGGCCCGCCGGGGACCTGCCTCCACGCCGAGCACCCGGGCCCCGCCCGGTTCCCGGAAGCAGGTCGCCGCGCCGTCGGTCCAGTACAGCCAGGCCACCGGGGCGGCGATCCGGTAGCCGGCCGGGTCCACATGCCACGTCCAGTTGGCCACCAGCCGGTACGCGCCGGCCGGCGCGGGCACCGACGGCACCGGCGAGGCCCCGGACGGCGGCGCCGCGGCGCAGGCGAACGCGGCCGGGCGGGGACCGGCGGTGGCGCCGGCGCCGGAGCCGGACCGGGCGGTCAGCGGCTCGTCGGTCCGCCCGGCCAGGCTGAGCGCGACCCCCGCCGTGGCGAGCAGCGTGGCGACGGCCCCCACCGCGACCAGCCGCCGCAGCCGGGCCCGCCGCGACGCGCCCGCCCGCCGGCCGGTCGGGTCCGCCCGGGCAGCCGCGGGTGCGCGGCTGTCGCCGTGCGCCGTGGCCGGCACGCCGGCGGTTGGCTTCGGCGGGGTCGCCGGCGGCGGGGCGGCCGGCCGGTCCAGGTCGGCGGCGGCGCGCAGCAGCGGCTCGGCCTCGACGGCGGTCAGCCGCCGCCACGGGTCCCGTTGCAGCAGTCCGGTGAGGACCGGCCGCAGCACCCCGGCCCGGCGCATCGGGTCCGGCGGCTCGGTGGCCAGCGCGCTCAACGTCGCCATCGCGCTCGGCCGGGCGTACGGCGCCCGCCCCTCGACGGCCGCGTAGAGGGTCGCGCCGAGCGACCAGAGGTCGGTACGCGGATCGGAGATCCCGTCCCGGGCGCGTTCCGGTGCGACGAACTGCGGTGAGCCCAGCACCATGCCCGGCCCGGTCATCGTGCCGTCCCCGCCGGCGAAGGTGGCCAGCCCGAAGTCGGTCAGCACCACCCGGCCGTCGTCGGCGACCAGCACGTTGTGCGGCTTCACGTCGCGGTGCAGCACCCCGGCGGCGTGCGCGGCCCGCAGCGCGGCGAGCACCGCCAGGCCGATCCGAGCGGTACGCCGTGGGCTCAGCGGCCCGTCGGTGGCGAGGATCTGGTGCACCGAGCGCGACCGCACGTACTCCATCACGATCCACGGGCTGTCCTCGTCGTGCACCACGTCGTAGATCCGCACCACGTTCGGGTGGTTGAGCCGGGCCGCGGTGCGGGCCTCGCGGAGCGTACGCAGCCGCAACTCGTCGCGTTCGGATTCGGTCAGCCAGGCCGGCGGCCGGATCTCCTTGACCGCGACGTCGCGGTGCAGCATCTCGTCCCGGGCCAGCCAGACCCGGCCCATCCCCCCGGTCCCGACCAGGTCCAGCAGCCGGTACCGCCCCGCGATCAGCTGCTGCCGCACGGCCGCGATCCCCCTCGGTCACCCCGGGTCACACGATAGTCAGCGCTGCGCGATTTCTCATCCACCGCCGAGCGGGAGCCGCGATCCGGCGGGCACACCCACCGTCGTCAGCCGCCGGTGGGCACGATGTCGAGGACGCTGAGCAGGCTGGCGAGGGCGTGGGCCTCGGCCCGGGTCAGCCGGAGGCCGCAGCCGCGGTCCGGGTCGTCGGGGTCGTCGTGGACCAGGTCGCGGAGCCCTCCGCTGTGGTGGGTGACCACACCGACCCGGCGGCCCTCTTCGGTGGTGAACGTGTGCCGCAGCCCGATCCCGGGCAGCGGCACCGTCTCGATCTCCATGGCGTGCTCCAGATCCTCGGCGGGGTCAGTCGCCCGGTTGACCGGGCGAACCGTCGGTGTGCGACCGGGCCCGCGCCAGCAGGGCGAGGCCGTGGATGGTGGCGAGCCGGACGTCGGTGGGCATGGTGACGGCCCGGTTGGTCAGGGCGGCGAGCCGGGCGGCGAGTCCGATCGTGGCTGCCCCACCACCGGTGACGAGGAGCCGCCGCGGGCCGCCCCGGCCGGAACGGTCGCCGAGCCGCCGGACGGCGGCGGCGATGGCGGGAACCTGGTCGACGTCGTTCGACCCGTCGGCCCGGGCCGCGGCGGTAACCGCGCCGGCGGTGACGCGGACGACCTCGGTGCGCCCGTGGCCGATGTCGACCACCACCAGGTCCTCGGCGTCCAGGTCGACCCGGCAGGCCAATGCCGCGGCGAGCGGCTCCTCCACGGTGGTCACCCGTCCGCCGGTCGCCCGCCCGACGGCCGCGGTCAGCCGGTGCTGCTGCCGCAGGGTGGCGGTGGCGGGCACCCCGACCAGGACGGGAGTGTGCGGTGCCCAGGGCCGGCCGTTGGCGACGGTGAGTACGCGTAGCAGGTGCACGCAGGCGGGGAGGTGGTCCACGACGCCCGCACGCAGCGGCCACACCAGCGGAGCGCCGGTGCGTTCCGCCAGGTCGACGGCGGCCCGGCCGACGGCCCGCCGGGATCCCGGTGGTCCCCAGGCGACGACCGTCGGTTCCTCCACCACCCGCCCCAGGGCGGGCGACCAGATCCGTACGTGGGCCGTGCCCAGGTCGATGGTGAGTATCTGCCGCAGCCCTTCGCGGGCGTAGGCGCCGGGGGTGAGCATGTCGGCACCCTTCAGGGCGATTCGTGCGCAGGTCGTCGGGACCGGCGGCGGGCTGTGCGGTCCGGAACCGGTCCGCGCGGGGGCGGCGACAGCTCGGACAGCGGAGCGAAGACCAGCGGCCGCGAGGGCCGGTGGGGCGGGGCGTCAGGCGATGCCGGGGCGCGGCGGCGGAGCCCGATCGGCCGACCACGCCGGTACGCAGCCCGGGACCGATCGCTTCGTGAGCCGGAAGACGATGCACAGCCCCACCGCGCGGGCGGCCGAGCGGACCGCCGCGAGCACGGCGGCGACGACCAGCATCGACAGCGCGGTGGGCTGCTCGACGGTGCGTCGCGGCTCGGGGACTCGCATGCGGCACACCATAGCCGCGCCACACGCGGCCCGGCCAAGGTTGCCGGAGGTCGGCAAGGTGGCATGGCAGTTGTTGGCCCGCCGGGTCCGGTGCCGCCCGGGTGCTCCCGGCCGAAGCTGGAGGTCGTCCCGGGTCCGGAAAGTGAGGCCGCCATGCCTGCCACGACCAGTGTCGATCGATCGCCGCACGGCGACCACCGCGGCCCGGTCGGGGCGTACCGCGTCGGTGCGTGGCCGGCGCTGCTGGCGGTCGACGCCGGCAGCTCGCGGCTGCGGCTGTGGGGTCTGCACCGCGGCACGGTCAGCAGCTCCACCGGCGAGGGCCCCGGCCAGTGGACGGCGCTGGTGCGGCGCGGGCGCCTCGTCGACGCCCCGGCCTGCACCAACGCGCTGCGGCACCTGCTGCGTCGCTTCAGTCCGGCGGTGGGAGCGGAGCCGCTCGTCGTCGCCTGCCGCCCGGCGTCGACCACGCCGACGGACGAGCACATCATGCGGGAGGTGCTCACCACCGCGCTGGCGCCGCGCCGGCTGCTGTTCGTCGACACCGTCCGGGCCGCGGCGATCGGCGCCGGGGCCGGCGCGGGGCCGCTGCTGCTCGCCGACATCGGCGCGCAGGTCACCGAGATCGGACTGCTCAGCGACGGGCAACTGGTCGCCGCCCGGCGCGCCGATTTCGGCACCCACGACATCAAGGACCACGTCACCGTGCCCGTCCTGGCCACCATCGTCGCGCGGCTGGTGCGCGAGGTGTACCAGCAGCCGTCGACGCGGCCGACCGCGCTCGCGGCGCTGGCTCGGGGGATGGTGCTGGTCGGTGACGGCGCGGCGCGGCCGGACCTGATCGCGGCGCTGTCCCGGGCCCTGCGGATCGCGGTGCGGCCCGCTCCCGCGCCGTACACCGCCGCGCTCACCGGTGCCAGCCTCGCCGCGATGGCCGCCGCCCGGCACCCCCGCGAGGGCGGCGCCGCCATCCTGCAGGCACGAACCACCGACCACAGCATCCGGACGGGGCCAACCGGCGAGCCGTGACCGGTGCTCGGTTCAGCAGGCGGCGTGGCCGACGTCGAGCAGGTTGCCCTCCGGGATGACGATCCGCTGACCGGCGCCGGCCAGCCGCGCCGCCGCGCGCCGGGCCCGCCACGGCCCGTGCTCCCGGCGGGCCGCCGCATAGGTGCCGGCGGTCCGGTCCGCGACGGCCGCCCAGCCGTACCGGCGGCCGACCATGGTGCGGGCGCGGCGGGCGACCCGGCGCGCGAAGACCTCGTCGCCGAGGAGCTGGTCGACCGCGTCGGCCAGGGCGTCCGGGTCGCTGTGCGGGAAGGTCACGCCGGTGACGCCGGGCTCGACGATCTCGGCGAGCCCGCCGGTGCGGGCCACCGCGAGCGGGGCGCCGGCCGCCGCCGCCTCCAGCGCGACCATGCCGAACGGCTCGTAGAGGCTGGGCACCACGGTCGCGTCGGTGGCGCCCAGCATCGCGGGCAGCTGGGTGGTGTCCAGGAAACCGGTGAAGCGTACGGTCGGCCCGAGCGTGAGCCGCTGCGTCTCCTCCTCCAGCTCCGCCCGGTACGGGCCGTCGCCGGCGATCACCACCCGCAGTCCGGGGTGCCGCCGGCGCAGGTACGGCACCGCGTGCACCAGGTGCTGCACACCCTTCTCGTAGACCAGCCGACCGGCGTACCCGACCAGCGGCCCGTCCCCGGCGAACCGGGCCCGGGCCGCGGCGACCGCCCGGGGACGGGCCCGCCAGGCCCGGTCGTCCACCCCGTTGGGCACCACGTCGACCTGCCCGGTCGGCACCTCGAAGAGGGTGGTGACCTGCTCGCGCATGTAGCCCGAGCAGGCGATCACCCGGGTCGAGGCGTTGCTCAGCCAGTGTTCGACGCCGTGGATGGTGCGGTTCATCTCCTCGGGCAGCCAGCCCTGGTGCCGGCCGGCCTCGGTGGCGTGGATGGTGGT